>JANYDM010000181.1 GCA_025363575.1 Betaproteobacteria bacterium
CGCCGATCTCACAGGCTTCACGCGCTTGTCCGAGGAATTGCCGCCGCGCGATATGGTGGCGCTCCTTAACGAAGTGTTTTCATGGTTTGACGCGCTGGCCGAAAAGTATGACCTCGAAAAAATCAAGACCATTGGCGACGCTTACATGGTGGCGGGCGGCTTGCTCGACCAGGACGACAAGTACACGGAGGCGATCGTCAATATGGCGCTCGACGTGCGCGACAAGATCGGAGAATTGAAAACGGGCACCGGCGAATCACTCGGGATTCACATCGGTATCGGCAGCGGACCGGTAGTGGCCGGCGTCATCGGCGTCAAAAAATTTATTTACGACTTATGGGGGAACGCCGTCAACCGCGCCGCGCGATTGACTTCTGAGGCGACGACCGGCGGCATCCTGGTCGATGCCACGACGTATCGCCGGCTGCGTGGTATGTATCAATTCGAGGGGCCTGAACCGCTGACCGTCAAAGGCAAGCGCCAGTTGACCGCTTATCGCCTGATTGCGAAATTGCCCGAAGGAGTCGGCACCGCGCAAGCCGAAGTCGCTTAACTGCGAACTGCCGCGGCTCACGCCCGCGCGGGTTGCTCGTCCATCACGGCGGTCCATAATTTTTTAACCGCGGCGATGTGTGCTGTTAACGTCGCGCCGTCGACACGCGCGTATTTATCGCCCTGCAGCCGCAGTGCGTGCTGGATTTGCCGAAAACGCCGATACGCATCGTGGACCGCCAGGGCATCGTCCGCGCTGATCAATCCTAACTGCGCGGCGAGTTTCAGCAGTGCCAAGTTGCCGATATTCCCGACGAGTGCGCCATGCCGCTCGGCGTGGCTTAGAACCAGATACTGCACGATAAATTCGACGTCGATCAGTCCGCCCCGATCGTGTTTGACGTCGAATAGTCCGCTCGGATTGGGATGCGCGGCCAGCATGGTGTCGCGCATCAGAACGATTTCGCTCCGCAACACCGGCAGCAAGCGCGGCCGGCGGAGCAGTTCCGCGCGAACGTCCTCAAAGCGCTGGACGATGGCTGGATCGCCGGCAACGCCGCGCGCGCGCGTCAATGCCTGATGTTCCCAAACCCATGCTTGTGCGCGCTGATAATCGGCAAACGCTGCCAGCGGGCTCACGAGCAGACCGCTGGCGCCGTCGGGACGCAGGCGCAAATCGGTCTCATATAAAGCGCCGGCCGCCGTCGTGCTCGTCAACCAGAGGTTAACGCGCTGCGCGAGGCGGGTGTAATTTTCCGGCGCCTCGGGGGCATCATCGTCGTACAGGAAAATAAGATCGAGATCAGATGCGTAACCGAGTTCTTTGCCGCCGAGCTTGCCGTAAGCGATGATGGAAAAACGCGGTTCGTCGCAATGCCGCGTTCGCAAGCCCCGCCATACGACGCGCAGCACCTCTGTCAGAATCAGGTCGGCCAGCGCACTCAAGTGATCGGATAGTTTTTCGAGCGGCAACTCCCCGGCCAGGTCTTGCGCCAGCAGATGCAGCGTTTGAGCATGCTTAAAATGGCGCAGCGCGTCCATTTGCGCTTCGCTGCCGTCACCGGCCTGATCGAGCCGGCTGCGTAATTGCGCCTGGAGTTGGGGCCAAACCGGCGCTGCATGCAGGCTGCGCGCATCGAGCAGTTCGTCGAGCAGGATCGGGTAGCGCGCGAGATACTGCGCGGCCCACGGGCTGGCGCTCGCCAATCGCGCGCCACGTTCGATTGTTTGCGGAAACTGAATCAACAGCGCGAGATAGGCCTCGCGCCGGCAGATGCTCTCCAACAGTGTAAGCATGCGTTCAAGCGTGTCATCCGGATTGGGCAGGCGCGCCACCACGGCGATTACCTGTGGCACCAGTTGCTCCATCCGGGCATGGCTCGCCTGCGGCATCTGGCGAACGCGGCTGCTGTCGCGAAAGGCGCCGATGCGCTCCAGTGTACGTTCGCAATTCGCATATCCAAGCTCGCGCAGCGTTTTCATCAGATCGTCCGCCACGCCGCCATGCCACAGCGCGGCGAGTGGATGCGCAGTGCTCTCCGACGCAACAAAAATGCTTTCAAAATGCGTCGTCACAAGGCTGCGATGCTGTTCGAGTTCGGCGCGCATTTGCGCAAAATCGGAGTGTCCGGTCGCGGCGGCAATCAACGCCTGATCCTCTTCAAGCGTCGGCAACGCCTGGGTCTGTTTGTCGTCAAGATATTGCAACCGGTGCTCGAGATTGCGCAGAAAAATGTAAGCGTCGGTTAGCTCATGCACGACCTCTGCCGGCAGCAGGTTGCGCACTTCCAGCAAGGGCAGCACAGCGAGGGTCGGCGGCTGGCGCAGCGGCGCGTCGTGCCCGCCGCGAACAAGTTGGAAAAGCTGGACGATGAATTCGATTTCGCGGATTCCGCCGGGGCCGAGCTTTATATTGTCAAGAATGTCACGGCGCTCGACCTCGCGCCGGATTTCCTGGTGCAATCCACGCATCGATTCGAATGCGCTGTAATCGAGGTGACGGCGGAACACGAACGGGCGGACGAGGTCGGAGAGTTCTGCCGCGCGATCGCCGCAGACCACGCGCGCTTTGATCCACGCATATCGTTCCCACTCGCGCCCCTGCGTGACGAAATAATTCTCGAGCATGTCGAAACTGACCGCCAGCGGCCCGTCATTGCCCAGCGGCCTTAAACGCATGTCGACGCGAAACACATAGCCGTCAGCGGTCATTTCGTTGAGCATCGCGATTAAGCGCCGCGCGAGACGGCTGAAAAATTCGTGATTGCTCAGCGGGCGCGGGCCGTTGGTATCGCCGTCCTCTGGATAGACAAACACGAGATCGATGTCGGATGAGACGTTGAGTTCGGCGCCGCCGAGCTTGCCCATCGCGACCACATGGAACAGTTGTGGCACTTCGTTGTTCAAACCCATAGGCTCACCGTGCTGCAGCGCAAGCTCGCGGCTCACATGCTTAACCGCCGTGGTGATTGCAATATCGGCGAGATTCGACACGGTAGTCATCACTTCATCGAGATTTGCCAGACCGCCGAGATCGCGCGTGATGAGGCGCAGCATTACGCGCTTGCGCAAGTCGCGTAATGCGCGCATCAGCAGACCGTCGGTCGCGGCATTGGCGGCTTGCAGGCGGCCACGCATTTCGGCCGCGCTGAAGGCGGTCGCGATACTGTCCGCAGGCAAAAGGGCGGGCTCTGCGACGAGCAGGCGGCGCACAAAGCGTGATAGGGCATTCGCCCGCCGAATCAAATCCGCTGCGCTTAAAAGCGTCGTTGCGTTAAGTGTGTGCACTCAGTTTCGGGTTACAATTGATTTAGAAATCATCGTGTTACATTTTATGACTTTTGACTGAGATCGTGCCCGCTATTTCAATTTTTAGATTGCTGCACGTAAGCTCGTCGTGGGCTTATCGCGCAGTGACCTGGACAATATTGGCGTGCACGTTTGCATTTGCGCTCATTGTTCTCATCGTGCGGTTCTGGGTATTGCCGCAGATGGGCGAATACCGCGAGCCCATTGCACGCCAATTGAGCGAGGCGACGCAGCAGCGCGTCACCATCGGCAATCTCGACGGCCATTGGAGCGGACTTAATCTGCAGTTATCGCTGGGCGATGTGGTTGTCTATGACCACACGAACCAGCCGGCGCTGAGATTGCAAAAGGTCGAAAGCACGCTCTCATGGTGGTCGCTGGTATTGGGCGAGCCGCAGTTCGATTCGATCGAGATTTTTCATCCCGAGCTTAACGTCAGGCGCGATACGCATGGCGTCTTTTCAGTGGCAGGCATAAACCTCAACAAAAACACTGATGGCGGCGGCGTGTCCGACTGGCTGCTTCGGCAGAAGGAAATCAGCATTCGCAACGCGTCGATTACATGGAACGATGAACTACGCAAGGCGCCCGAACTTTTCCTGCAGCACGTCGACTTTCGGCTCGAAAATGATGGCAACCATCACCGGTTTGGCTTGCGTGCAGAACCACCCGTCGCGCTCGCGACGCCGTTGGATGTGCGCGGCGACTTCACCGGCAAAACGGTCACCGCACTCGCGCAGTGGAACGGACAGGTGTTTACCCAACTCGATTACACGGACATTGCGGCGTGGCGCGCGTGGGTGGAGTTTCCCGTCTCGTTTCCGCATGGTGCGGGGGCGGTGCGCGCGTGGCTTACGCTCAAGAATGGTGAGCTTGCGCAAATTATCGCGGACGTTCAGTTCTCACAGGTAACGACCCGCCTCGGCCCGGATTTGCCGGAGCTTGACTTGTCTGAACTCAAAGGACGCGTTAGCTGGAAGTCGCTGGACGACGGTTACGAAGTTTCGACGACGCGGCTGAGCCTGTCGACACAGCAGAATACCTTACAGCCGACCGACCTGATGCTGCGCTACCACCGCGCGAGCGGCAAGCGGCCGTCGCATGGCGAGCTGCAGGCAAATGCGCTTGATGTGGCGCCGTTGATTTCGCTCGCCGACCATTTGCCTTTCGAAGCAGGCTTGCGCAAAGAGTTTGAGACGTACGCACCGCACGGCAGTTTCTACGACGTTGCGCTCAAGTGGTCGGGAGAATGGCCGCGCCCTGAACAGTACGCGCTCAAGGCCAGATTCGTTAATCTTGGCTTGAATTCGGTCGGCCGACTCCCCGGACTCGCCGGTGTCAGTGGCAGTATCGACGGATCGGAGCGCGGCGGCACATTGTTGCTGAGCACCCAAAATGCAGTTGTCGAATTACCGCGCATATTCCCCGCCAGGCTTGGTTTCGACACGTTAACGGCGCAGGCGGCCTGGCAGCGCACTAACGGCCAGTATGAAATCCGGCTTAACGACATTACCTTCGCCAACCGCGACCTCGCCGGCACCCTGTCCGGCGTTTATCAGACGACTGCCGATGGCCCTGGCGTAATCGATTTGAACGCACATGCCACGCGCGCCTGGGTGCAAGGCATCGTCAACTACCTGCCGGTGCGCATCGGTGAACGCGGACGCCAGTGGATCACGGCCGCTCTACAAGGGGGCTCGTCGAACGACATCAAGCTTCGCCTGAAAGGAGATTTAAAAGACTTTCCATTTCCTGAGGGCAAAGGCGGAATTTTTCAGGTGAACGCGCACGTTGTGGACGGTGTGCTCGATTACGCGGCCGGCTGGCCGCGAATTGACAATGCGGTTGGCGACCTGACGTTGCGCGGCCGGCGCATGGACGTTTTGTTACGCGAAGGTTCGATCTCCGGCACTAAACTCGCGCGCGTTCGCGCGGAAATTCCGGACCTCACCAATCCCGACCGGGTGCTCACGATCATTGGTGAAGCGGAGGGCCAGACCAATGATTTTTTAAGTTTCGTAGAGCATAGTCCGGTGCTTGAATCGATCGACCGTTTCACCGAGCGCGTGCGCGCCGACGGCCGCGGCAAGCTCGCACTCAAATTGAACATACCGCTGGAAAATGCGAAAAACACCAGGGTTGCGGGCGATTTTCAGTTGTTAAACAACCGGCTCGAAAGCGACGAAATGTTTTTTCCGCTGGAGCAGGTAAACGGGCACATCGAATTTACAGAAGCGGGCGTGCGGGTACCGGCGGCCACGATGTCGATTTTTGGCGGGCCCGCGACGTTGAGCGGCAGCTCGCAACGCGAAGGCGTGCTGCGGTTCAATCTGGCGGGCCGCGCGAACATGGATAATTTTCGCCGCTCGACCGCATTGCCGCTGATGCAGTCACTGCGCGGCTCGACCGACTGGAAAACCACCATCACCATGCGCAAGCGTGTCGTCGACATGGTGTTCGAATCGACATTGCAGGGCATCGTGTCGGACCTGCCGTCGCCGCTTGCCAAGACCGCAGCGGAAAACCTGCCATTCAAACTCGAACGTACTGTGACCAGTCCGCAGCAGGAACGCATCGTCATTGCGCTGGGAAACGTCATGTCCGCGCACTTACTCCGGCGCAAAGACGGCGCCGAGTCCAGCGTCGAACGCGGCACGATCACTTTAGGCGGCGTCGCCGCCGACCCGGAACGCAAAGGCCTGTGGGTCAACGGCGAACTTAAAAGTCTCGATCTCGATCAATGGCTGCTCAAGTTGAAGTCAGCAAGCAGTGACGGCGCGCGCGCGCAACTCGCGGGACTCGACGTCAAATTCGGCACGCTCGACTTGTTCGGCCGCCGGTTTAACGACCTCGCCATCAACGGTTCCATACAGGCCGGCGTGTGGCAAACCACTTTGGCCGGCCGCGAACTGGCAGGCGAAATGAGCTGGCGCTCGCAGGGCAAGGGCAAAGTCACCGCGCGCATGAAAAATCTTTCGATTCCAGCGGAAACCCCGAATCGCCCGCCGGTAATTGCGGAAAAAGATCAACCGGTGGAACTGCCGGCGCTCGATATCAAGGCGGACAATTTTCAGGTTCGCCAAACAAGCATGGGCAAGCTTGAACTAACGGCGGTGCCCGATGGCCGCGACTGGAAAATCGAGCGCTTGCACATTACAAACCCGGAGGCCACTTTAAATATTGAAGGTGTATGGCAGGGGTGGCTCGCGCAGCCGCGGACCATGGTGAATGTGCGACTCGACGTCAATGATATTGGCAAGTTACTGGTGCGCCTCGGCCAGCCCGAAGGCGTGCGACGCGGCACGGCCAAGCTCGAAGGCCCATTGTCGTGGGCGGGCAATCCGACCGATCTCGACTATGCGACGCTGTCGGGTAATTTTGTGCTCGAAGCGAACAAGGGCCAATTCGTGAAACTCGATCCCGGCATTGGCAAGTTACTCGGCGTGCTGAGCCTGCAGTCGCTGCCGCGGCGCTTGTCGCTCGATTTTCGCGATATCTTCAGCGAAGGCCTCGCCTTCGATGAAATCGTCGGCACCGTGAAGGTCAACCGCGGCATCGCCAACACTGAAAACTTCCGCATCCAGGGGCCTGCGGTGCGCATCCAGATGAGCGGAGACGTCGATCTCGCGCGCGAGACGCAAAAGCTTCGCGTCAAGGTTTTTCCCAGCATGAGCGACAGCCTGTCGGTGGCCGGCGCGCTCATCGGCGGCCCGATTGCGGGCATCGCCACGTTCGTTGCGCAAAAACTGCTCAAGGACCCGATCGACAAGATGGCAGCCTATGAGTACGACATTACGGGCAAATGGGCCGATCCGCAGGTCGCGAAAGTCGGCAGCGATCCGACGCGTTCCGTTGTACGCCCACCCGGTACGGAGCGTTCGGATTGAAACGTCCCGCGCTTCACGCTGGGCGTGGCATGCTCATGGCTGCAATGCTGTGCGCGGCAACACCCGCGCCGGGGGCCGAGGAAATTTTCACAGTTGCGCCCGATCTTTGGGACCGGCCGCGCGTCGCGCGGGCCGTGCTCGATCAGCCGGCAGTGCGCCAGGCGCTCGATTTATACCTGGCGCGGCCCGGCGCGCGTCTCGTCATACACCACGGCTACGGCCAGGACCCGCTGTTGCAGGCCGAGGAATTGCGCATGTGGCTGATGGCGCTCGCGGTCGACGGCGCGCGCGTGTCGCTGATCAATGACGTGCGGCCACGTGAGCCTCTGAAGATCGAAGTCGTGAAATGAGCGCGAAATCGCCATCGTCGTTCGGCCGCGCGCGGCCGCACACCCGCTCCGCCGAGAAGGCAGAAACGTCAGTCCCGGTGCGCGTGGCCGCCGTGCAACTTGCATCGGGGCCAAATGTCGCCGCCAATCTAAACGAGGCGAAACGCCTGATTGCGATGGCGGTCAAGCAAGGTGCCAGGCTGGTCGCGTTGCCCGAATATTTTCCCATCATGGGCATGCAGGACACGGACAAAGTCAAAGTGCGCGAGGAAGAAGGCAAGGGCCCGATTCAGCAGTTTCTTGCCGATATCGCGAAGAAGCACCGCATCTGGCTCGTCGGCGGCTCGGTACCGCTGGTGGCGAGCGAGCCGAACCGCGTGCGCAACAGTTGCCTGGTCTATGACGACAAGGGCAAACAGGTGGCGCGCTACGACAAGATCCATCTGTTCGGTTTCGATATGGGCAAGGAGCATTATTCGGAACAGCGCACGATAGAGCCGGGCCGCGAGGTCAGGGTCGTGGATACGCCGTTCGGGCGCGTCGGCCTGTCGATTTGCTACGACCTGCGATTTCCCGAACTCTACCGCGCGATGAAAGACGTCGACATCATCATGGTGCCGTCGGCGTTCACCGAGACCACCGGTAAAGCGCACTGGGAAACGCTGATACGCGCGCGTGCGATAGAAAATCTCGCGTACGTGATCGCGCCGGCGCAGGGCGGCTATCATCTGAACGGCCGCGAAACGCACGGCGACAGCATGATCGTCGATCCGTGGGGCGTCGTGCTCGATCGCCTTCCGCGCGGCTCGGGCGTCGTGACGGCCAGCATCAATCCCGACTATGTGCGGCGCCTGCGTAAAAGCCTGCCGGCGCTGGCCCACCGTACCCTGCATCGAGTATGAGATGCACCGGCGGCGCGCAGGCGCTGCCGCTTGAACCTGAAGAAACCGCCTCGATCTAACAACAGTCGTTTACCGGATACCGTGATGACCAGCCACTCAGACAACCGCAGCGCCGGGCCAGACGCCGCGTTCGCCACCGCGCAGGCAACGCTGCTTGCGCCCTATTCGCTTGATGACCGCGTTCTGCAGCAGGTGTTCGGTCAGATTCTCGCGCACAAGGTCGATTACGCCGATCTCTATTTTCAATACAGCCGCAGCGAAGGCTGGAGCCTTGAAGAGGGCATCGTCAAATCCGGCAGCTTCAACATCGACCAGGGCGTGGGTGTGCGCGCGGTGGCGGGCGAAAAGACGGCGTTCGCCTATTCCGACGACATCAGCCTTACGGCGCTGACGGCGGCCGCGCAGGCGACGCGTGCAATCGGAAGGCAAGGCGCCAACGGCCGCACGCAGGTGGCGCGTCGCAACGCAGCGCTGGAGCTTTATGCGCCGCACGATCCGCTGGCGAGCCTCGCGGATGCAGCCAAAGTTGCTCTGCTCGAGAAAGTCGAACGCTACGCGCGCACGCTCGACGCGCGCGTTACCCAGGTCATGGCGCATCTCGGCGGCGAATACGAGGTCGTACTCGTCACACGCAGCGATGGCGTGACCGCTGCCGACGTGCGGCCGCTGGTGCGCATGTCGCTGCAGGTGATCGTCGAGCAGGACGGCCATCGCGAGCAGGGCTCCGCCGGCGGCGGCGGACGTTTCGATTACGCTTACTTCACCGATGCGGTGGTCGAGGACTATGCGCGCAAGGCGGTCGAGCAGGCGCTGACCAATCTCAATGCAAAGCCGGCGCCCGCCGGCACGATGACGGTTGTGCTCGGCCCCGGCTGGCCCGGCATTCTGCTGCACGAAGCGATCGGCCATGGCCTCGAGGGCGATTTCAATCGCAAAGGCAGCTCGGCATTCAGCGGCCGCATCGGCGAGCGCGTAGCGGCACCCGGCGTGACGGTGGTCGACGACGGCACGATCGCGCGGCGCCGCGGCTCGCTGAATATCGACGATGAAGGCAATCCGACGCAGCGCAACGTGCTGATTGAAGACGGGGTGCTAAAAGGCTATATGCAGGACAGCCTCAATGCGCGCCTGATGGGCGTCGCCGCCACGGGCAACGGCCGGCGCGAATCGTTCGCGCATATTCCGATGCCGCGCATGACCAACACGTACATGCTAAACGGAGACAAGGACCCTCAGGAGATCATCCAGTCGGTCAGGCACGGGCTTTACGCGGTGAATTTCGGCGGCGGCCAGGTCGATATCACGAGCGGAAAGTTCGTGTTTTCCGCATCCGAAGCGTACATGATAGAAGACGGCAAAGTCACGCACCCCGTCAAAGGCGCGACGCTGATCGGCAATGGCCCCGACGTGCTCACACGTGTGAGCATGATAGGCAACGACATGGCGCTCGACAGCGGCGTCGGCACCTGCGGCAAAGAAGGGCAGAGCGTGCCAGTGGGCGTCGGCCAGCCTACGCTTAGGGTCGACGCGCTGACGGTCGGCGGCACGGCCTAAACTCCGGCGCCGCCAGCATGCGCAAACTCGCGGACCTCGAGCGCGACCGCGTCCAGCATGACGACGACGCCACGGAACCACCGCCATTGCCCGCAGGCGCGAAGAATTACATAACGCCCGCAGGTCACGCCCGGCTGAAATGCGAACTACAGGGCCTGCTCGACAAGGGGCGCCCCGAACTCGTGAAGGTTATCGCGTGGGCGGCTTCGAACGGCGACCGCTCCGAAAATGCGGACTACATATACGGCAAGCGGCGGCTGCGCGAGATCGACCGCCGCATCCGCTTCTTGACCAAACGCCTCGAGATCGCCGAAGTCATAGACCCGGCCCGGCAGGGCGTCGAGCAGGTCTTTTTCGGCGCCACCGTGATGTATCGCGACGGCGCCGGCAGCGAGCGTACGATTAGCATCGTCGGCCAGGATGAGGTGGACACGGCGCGCGGCCGCATCAGCTGGATATCGCCGGTGGCGCGCGCGTTGACCAAGGCGCGTGAAGCAGATGTCGTCACGTTGCGCACGCCGGCGGGTATTGAAAAGCTCGAAATCCTCGGGGTGCGCTACATCGCTTTGCCGGATTAAGGCGGCCCCGCTGCTGCTATTCGCAGCGGCACCGCCACGCCGCCGGCGCACCAGGTCGCCCACGCCTGGCGATAGGCGGCCTCAAGGTGACCGGTAAAGCGCGCAACGTCGAGTAAAGGCGAGGTTGCCAGCCGTGGGCGCAGTCCTGCGCGAAGACCGTCGAGCCGGGCGCGGTCGAGCGCCAGCGCACGGGCAATGGCGACGTACTCGTCGTCATTGCGTGCAACCAGATCATTCAGACCGATATTCGCGAGTATGCTGTAGCCGGCGCGTGACGCGAACCGCTCGCCGCGCCGCGTCACCACCGGCACTCCCATCCAAAGTGTATCGCAGGTCGTGGTGCCCCCGTTGCAAGGAAAGGAATCCAACGCGATATCGACGCGTCGATGCACGCTCCAGAAGTCAGGCATCGAAAGTCGTCCCATCAGTTCGAGGCGCGATTCGGCTATACCGTGCGCCGCAAAAATCGCGCGCAGGCGCGCTCGCGTCCGCCCGTCGGGCAGGCAGGCGATGATCAGTCTGGAATTCGGTACTGCGCTCATGACTCGTGCCCATAGCGCGGCCAAATCGTCGTTGATCTTCGACGCATTATTGAAGGAACCAAAGGTTATGTGTCCACTGATATTTGCGGGCGCGGCGCCGACCTCCGGCATGTTCTCGTGCGGCGTGTAACACCACATGCATGCCGGCATGCGTATCAGTTTTTCGACGTAATAAGCATCGCTTGTTTCCTCCGGATCGCCGTAGCTGTCGGTGATGCGGTAGTCGATGGTCGACAAGCCTGTCGTATTTGCATAGCCGATGTAGGTCATTTGCACGGGCGCCGGCTTCAGCGCAAATACGCCCAGGCGGCCGCCGCTGCTGTGGCCGGACAAATCGACCAGTATGTCGATGCCGTCGCTGCGCACGAGTTGCGCGACGTCCGCGTCGTTCAGCGCATCGATCTGCCGCCAAACGTGAGCATGTTGTTTTATCGCATCCGTCACCGCGTCTGCCTTGTACCAGTTGCTGTAACAAAAGACCTCGCAGCATCGCGCGTCATGCCGCGCGACAATGCCCGCCATGAACCATGCCACGGGATGATTCTTGAAATCCGCCGAGACATAGCCGATGCGCAGCCGCCGCTGCGGATCGGGTTGGTTTGAATGAGCGATCGCCGCAAATTCGACCACGTGCATTCTGCGCGCGTAGTGCAAATGCTCTTGCAGCAGTTCATCCCTCGTCGGTTCAGGCGCGAGCGTCAGCGCGAACAGTAAATTGTTGCCCGCTGCTTCAAAGTCGGGTCGTCGTTTGAGTGCCCTGCGCATCATCGTCACGGCTTCCGACGCGCGCCCGCTTTGCAGCAATATCATGCCGAGATTGTTCAACGCATCCGGATTGTCCGGGTCGAGCGCCAGAATGGCCTCATATTGCGCGGCGGCGTCGTCAATTCGGTTGGATCCGAAGTAAAGATTGCCCAGATTGAACCGCGCCGCAAGAAAACCCGCATCCAGGGTGATCGCGCGCTTGAAACATTCGCAGGCGAACCCACTGTCGACGCGATAACGCTCACCAAGCGCGTTACAAGCGTTGGCGTCCCGCATGTCCGCCAGCTCCGCAGCGGGATTGTGCGTGCGCGCAACCCGCCGGGCGCTATCGGATGCGCCTGCCGCATTCAGACGGCGGCCGATTTGCGCGAGCAGTTTTCCAAGCATCGCCGCTGTCAGGCGCGCGGCGGCTTGCGCGCGCTCAAGTTGAGGCTGATCGGCCGGTCCCTGAAAGTCATGCTGCTCGTGTCATCGAACAACCCGAAATTGCGGGTGCGCGTAATATCTATGAAACCTGCGTCGAGCAAATAGTCGCGAAGAAATTCTTCGTTAAGCCCGCTGCGGTGAAAATCCGCCGCGTCGATCTGCCCGCCGAACATCATGCGCATGACTTGAAAACGCTCGACGAAATCGAGCGCCGGATCAATGAACAGTTCGCAGAGCACGGTCAGGTCCGGCACACTGATGCGCACTGCGCCGCCGGGCACGAGCGTGCGGTGGAACTCGCGCAAGGCCCGCGGCAGTTCGGCAACGAAGCCGAGATGCTCCAGTACATGCGACGCATAGATTTCGCTGATGCTGTGATCGCGAAATGTCGTAAGGTCGCCGCAATGGCCGACATAGTCGACGTGGGGCCCGCGCTGAATGTCGAGGATTTTCCAGCCGGCTTGAGCACGTTGCCCGCCGATATGGAGCCGCAGCGGCTCATCGACAACAGTCGTGCGCGCGCGTCTCAGGCCGCTGATTAATTTCAGCAGCATGCGAGCGCGCGCAACGGCCGCAAGCCTGGATGCAGACTAATGCAAATCCCGCTGCCGCCGTCTTCGGGTCGACGCGCGTCCCAAATCATCCGTTTTTGCCCGTCGCGTCTTCGAGGTACGGCTGGCACCGGCGGCCTTCCGGCGCGGCGCGCAGATGATAGACGCGATCCGCGGTCAGCGTGGCCTGCAAGGCGGCCTCGTATTCGAAGTAGCGCGTGTCGATGTAGATGCCGCAAGTGAGTGTCAGTTGGTACGTGCCTGGCGGCACGCGGACAACGTTCTCGCCGAAGCCGCTTTTTTGTTCATTGACCCTTGCGACGTAGAGGCGGCTTACGCGAGTGCCGCGCGTGACGATGAACGACTCCCGCGCCTGCTCGCCAGCGGAGTGGCCCCAGCCGACGACGAGCGCGCGGCCGGCTTCGGGCGCCACGCTGTTCTCTTCTCTGAGGGGCGGCGCGATGCAGCCCGCCAATGCTGCGCAGGCGAGGAGGGCTATTGCATAAAACGGAGACGCGGCAGGTTTTGCCATGAAGGGCGGTTTGCAGTTGCCGGCGTTTCGCGGGCGGGATGCAATTACACCATTATTGCGTTTGCAACGTCACCTGCTGCCTGCGTGCAACGCGCGGCGCCAAGCGGAAGCAATCAATGGAGGCTTGCTTGAGTTATAATGTTCTGATTTTGCTGGGTTTGGGCGAGCGATATGCATAATACCGACGATTTGCGCATCAAGGAGATTAAGGAACTCGTGCCGCCATCGCACGTGCTGCGCGAGTTTCAGCTTTCCGACAAGGCGACGCAGGCGACGTACGACGCGCGCCAGGGCATACATCGCATTTTGCACGGCGCGGACGACCGTCTGCTCGTGATCATGGGCCCGTGCTCGATACATGACGTGAAAGCGGCCAAGGACTATGCCGCCAGGCTGAAAGAGGTCAAAACGAAACTCGCCGACGATCTCCTGGTCGTGATGCGCGTGTATTTCGAAAAACCGCGCACCACCGTCGGCTGGAAAGGGCTGATCAACGATCCCAGGCTGGACGGCAGCTTCAGCATCAACGAAGGCATACGCATCGCGCGCGAACTGCTGCTCGAATTGAACGATATGGGCATGCCGGCGGGCTGCGAATTCCTCGACATGATAACGCCGCAGTACATCGCCGATCTCGTGTCGTGGGGTGCGATCGGCGCGCGCACGACCGAAAGCCAGATTCACCGCGAGCTCGCTTCCGGCCTGTCGTGCCCAGTGGGCTTCAAGAACGGCACCGATGGCAACATCAAGATCGCAGTCGACGCCATTCGCGCGGCGCAGGCGCCGCATCATTTTCTGTCGGTGACGAAGGCAGGCCATTCCGCGATCGTGTCGACGACGGGCAACGAGGACTGCCACATCATACTGCGCGGAGGCAAGGCGCCGAACTACGACGCGCCAAGCGTCGACGCCGCGGCCAAAGGGTTGGCGGAAGCCGGGCTCGCCCAAAGATTGATGGTCGATTTCAGCCATGCCAATTCCAGCAAGAATCCGCAGAAGCAGATGGATGTCGGCGACGACGTGGCACGCCAGATCGGCGGCGGCGAAGACCGCATTTTCGGCATCATGGTCGAAAGCCATCTGAAATCCGGCCGCCAGGATCTGCTCCCCGGCAAGCCTCTCGTATACGGGCAGAGCATCACGGACGGTTGCATCAGCTGGGAAGACAGCCGCAAGCTGCTGGAAACGCTGGCCGAAGGCGTGCGCAAGCGGCGCGTCAAAAAGCTCGAAGCAGAGCACTGACCCGCTGATTGCCGCGCGGCAACTGACGACAACGATGGCCAACAACGCGATCACCGCCGACCGTACGCTGCTCCGGACTCTCGAGGATCTTGGCTCCGGCGGCGCCTTCGCAGAGCAGATTTTCAGCCTCGTCGGCCGCTCGCAGTTTTTCGCCGAATTCAACCGCGAAGACGTCACCATGCTCGCCGGCTACATGCGCATCTATCATGCGCAGCCGGAGCAGACCATCATTCGCGAGGGCGACATTGGCGACTACATGCTGCTGGTGATACGCGGCGAAGTGGATATCTACAAGCGCAACCTCATGGGCGAGCAGCAGCTCATGACGTCCGTCACGCACGGTATGACGCTCGGCGAGATGTCGATGATAGATGGCGAGCCCCGATTCGCGACCTGCATTGCGCTGAAAGAAACGACGTTGGGTGTGCTGGCGCGTGACGACATGGTCAAGATTATCCTCGAGAAGCCGAGCCTCGGCGCCAAGATCCTGATCAAGCTGGTGACCATGCTCTCACAGCGGTTGCGCCATACGAGCGCCACGCTGCTGCAATACATGGGCAACCATTAGTCGCAGCCTGCCGCCGCGGTGGAAGCTGCAGCGATGATATTCAGGCCCATGATTGCGCCGGCAATCCTGTTAATGGCCGCGATTCTATGGCTGTGCGGTGCATGCGTCACCGCTCAAGGCGCTGATCTCAGCGCCGTCGATGACCGCGGTGTGCGCGTTACGCTGCCGGCCCCCGCCCGGCGCATAGTTGCGCTGGCCCCTTCTATTACCGAGCTCGTTTACGCCGCGGGCGCCGGCGGGAAACTGGTCGGCGTGCCGCGGTTTTCCGACTACCCGCCGGCGGCCAGAGCGGTCACGCAAATCGGCGATGCATCGCGCGTCGATCTCGAGCGCGTGCTGAGCCTGCGGCCCGATCTGGTGCTTGCCTGGAAAAGCGGCAACCACGCCGCAGACTTCGAGCGACTGGAGCAACTCGGATTTCCGGTTTTCGTCGCCGAACCCGCCATGCTGTCGGACATTCCCCGGTTGTTGCGGATGATAGGCTCGCTTGCGGGCAGCGCCGCGTCGGCTGAACAGCCCGCGGCGCAGTTCGAGCGCGGCATGGCCAGACTTCGCGCGAGTTACGGCAAGCGCGGCGGCGTGCGCGTGTTCTACGAAATCTGGCACCAACCTCTGATGACGATCAACGGCCGCCATATGATCAGCGACGTCATCACGCTATGCGGCGGCGGCAATGTGTTCGCGTCTGCGCCGGTGCTCACACCGGTCGTTTCGCTTGAAAGCGTGATTGCCGCTCAGCCTGACGTGGTGCTGGGGGGCAGTTCCGCGACCACGCCGCGCGAGTTTGCCGCGCCGTGGTTGCGCGACGCGGCATACCCGGGCCTTGGTCATCTGCGCGTCATGTATGTCGATCCGGATACGATACAGCGCCAGACGCCGCGCATACTGCAAGGCGCGGAAGCGGTGTGCGAGCATCTCGAGGCGGTGCGCGCCGCGCGGACGGCAGGTGCCCGCTAGCATCGGCGCGGTCACGCGTTCAGGCGCGGTTTTTCCCCTGTTGCCAGTAGATGTCGTCGCCGTCCGCGTGGCGATTAAGCGTGCGCGCCATCACGAACAGCAGATCGGACAGGCGGTTCAGGTATTGCAGCAGCGCCGGCGCAACCGTGGCGGTTTGCGCGAGCGCGACGACGGCGCGCTCCGCGCGCCTGCAAACGGTGCGGGCGACGTGTGCGACACTGGCCGCGCGTGAACCACCGGGTAGTATGAAATCCTTCAGCGCCGGCAGCGGGGCATTGAATGCGTCGAGCGCTGCTTCGAGCCGCCTGCTGTGCGCTTCGCTCATGATGGCGTGGCCCGGCACGCTCAGCTCGCCGCCGAGATCAAACAAGTCGTGCTGCACGTCGCCGAGGCAGCGGCGTATCGGTTCCGGCAGCTCCTCGCACAACAGGAGGCCCGTCACACTGTTCAGTTCGTCGACTGCGCCTATGGCCTCGATGCGCGGCGCGTGCTTGGCCACGCGCGATCCGTCGGCGAGCCCGGTGCTGCCGTCATCGCCGGTGCGTGTATAGATTTTGGTGAGTCGTTTGCCCATGCTGGCGCCAGACTATTTCAAATGCAGGGGGCGCGCAACCGCGCGCCGTGCAGACGGCAAACGCGGCGGCCCGTCTGCACCACGCGGCCCGTTACGGGTGTTATCCCATACCGTGCGCCGGCCACGCAGCACAGACGTTACAATAACGGCGCATCGCGCGAGGAGAGCACGCCTTCAATGGAAATGAATAAAAATAAACTGATGCTTATCGCAGGTGTGGCTGCGACCGCCCTGTTATTGGCGGGTTGCGTCGATCCTGCGTGGGCCGCTGGCCAGTCCCCCGGCGCTGCGCCGTGGTGGGTATGGCCGCTGTCGCTGTTTGCGATTTGTTTTGTCCTGGGCATGATCGCGGTGCCGGCGGGCGTCGGCGGCGGCGTGCTGTTCGTGCCCATAGTCAGCGGCTTTTTTCCGTTCCACCTGGATTTCGTGCGCGGCGCCGGTCTGCTGGTGGCGCTTGCCAGCGCGGTCGCTGCCGGCCCCGGCTTGCTGCGCGCCGGGCTCGCGGATTTGCGCCTGGCTTTGCCGCTCGCGCTGCTTGCCTCGGCCAGTTCGATAGTCGGAGCACTGATTGGACTCGCACTACCGGCTCCAATTGTGCAAACCGCGCTGGGCGCGACGATACTCGGCATCGTGGCTTTGATGTGCGCCGCCGGGAAGTCCGAATTTCCGCAGGTCGAACGGGCGGACTCGCTGGCGGCGGCGTTGCGCATAAATGGCGTGTTTTACGACGCCGTACACCAGCGCGAAATCACGTGGCGAGTGCATCGAACGCCGCTCGGTTTGCTGTTGTTCGTCGGCATCGGCATGCTGGCCGGCTTGTTCGGTCTGGGTGCGGGCTGGGCCAACGTGCCGGCGCTCAATCTCGTGATGGGCGTGCCGCTGAGGTTATCCGCCGGCAGCAGCGGTTTTATCCTGTCGATTGTCGACTCGTCGGCGGTGTGGGTTTACATCAATAAAGGCGCAGTGCTCGCCATTATCGCAGCGCCGTCGGTAATCGGCATGATGCTGGGTGCGTTCATAGGCGCGCGTTTGCTGACTATCATCCGCGCGGCAACCATTCGCAAGCTGGTTATCGCGATATTGCTGTTGGCGGGCTTGCGCGCGCTCGCGAAAGGATTGGGTATATGGGTGTGAATAACGACGCCGATCAGCGGACGCCCGTGTCGCCCGAGCAAGTGCGCTACGCACGCGTACTCGATGCCGGGATGAAATTCGGGCTGGGCGTGCTGGTAGCCGGGTTCTTCGGTTACGTGTCAGGCATAGTGCCGGCGCACGTGCCGCTGGCGCAGATGCCGGCGCTATGGACGCTAGCGGCGCCGGAATATCTGCGGGCAACCGGCATGCCTCAGGGCTGGGGCTGGTTCGCCATGCTCGGTAGCGGCGATGTGCTGCCGCTGATGGGCATCGCCATACTCGCAGGCATTTCGATGATGTGTTTCATCGGACTGTTACCGTTGTATGTCGCGCGCCGCGATTGGATTTACCTCACTATTACGGTGTTCGAAATTGCCGTGCTGGCGCTCGCCGCGTCCGGCATCTTGACGGCGGGGCATTGAGACGGCGCACGGCAGCGGCGGTCGAATGCGCAGTTTTCCGGTATAATTCGCATGGATTTCGAATCGGGGAAAGAGCCTAAGCATGAGAAAACATTACGCAATCCTGGGCGGGGTGGCCGCGTTGATACTGGTCTCTGCGCATCCTGCATTGGCCGACGGCGATGCCGCTGCGGGCGGGAAGAAAACGGCGCTGTGCCAGGGATGTCACGGCATCGAGGATTACAAGACAGCGTTTCCGTCTGTCTATCGCGTGCCGAAACTCGGCGGGCAGAGCCCTGCTTATATCGTCAAGGCGCTGCAAGGCTATAAAGCAGGCGAGCGCAGCCATCCGACCATGCGTGCGATCGCTGCGGGGTTGAATGATCAGGACATGGCCGACCTCGCCGCCTATTACTCAGCAGCGGATGCCAAAGTGGCGGGCAAATAATGACCAATACCCTGAAAAAGGTTTTCATCATCGCCGCCGGCCTCGCAGTGGCGGCCACGGTCCATGCGGCCGATCCCGCGGCCGGCAGGGAAAAATCCAAAGTCTGCGCGGCATGCCACGGTGAAGGCGGGGCGGCGCCCATTGCCGACAATCCCAAGCTGGCGGGCCAATATTATGACTATCTGCTGCGCGCGCTGGCTGATTACAAGTCAGGCGCGCGCAAGAATCCGGTAATGTCCGGCATGGTCGCCAACCTCAAGAAAGACGACATGGCGGATCTCGCCGCGTATTTCTCGAGCCAGCAGGCTCTCGCGACGAAGTATTGACCGGCGGGATTGCATCTCAGCCGGATGGTCAGGGCCATCCGGCTTTTTTTTGACGCTAGCCGGTCAGGCGACGTTTCCTACGGAGTCGTCACGGGTCTTCTGTCTGTATTCACATAAATCGTTGATCAGGCACCGCGGACATTCGGGCTTGCGCGCCTTGCACACGTAGCGCCCGTGCAGTATCAGCCAGTGGTGCGCATGCAGCCTGAATTCCCCGGGCACCAGCCTGGCCAGCTTGTTTTCGACGACGACGACGTTCTTGCCGGGTGCTATGCCCGTGCGGTTGGATACGCGAAAAATATGCGTATCAACCGCGATCGTCGCATGACCGAACGCAATATTAAGCACGACATTGGCGGTCTTGCGGCCTACGCCAGGCAATTGTTCTAGTGCTTCGCGCGTGGCGGGCACATCCCCTCCATGCCTTTCGAGCAGCAGCTTGCAGGTGGCCAGAATGTTCTTGCCTTTGGTGCGGTACAGTCCGATGCGCTTGATATGTTTTTCTAGTTCCGCGGCGCCGAGCTTGAGGATCGCCTGCGGCGTATTGGCGACGCGGTACAGATCGCGTGTCGCCAGATTGACGCTCTTGTCGGTAGCCTGCGCGGACAGCACGACGGCCACCAGCAGCTCGAACGGCGTGCGGTACTCGAGTTCGCCGCGGGGTTCCGGTTTGGCCGCGCGAAAGCGCCCGAAGATCGCAGCGCGTTTGGCGGCATTCATGCGCATGCACCCGCATGACGGCGCAAAAGGGCGAATCCGCCGGCGCGCTTTGACGGGAATGCCGTATGACGTCCGAATATCCGCCGCCTGGAGACGCTTGCAGACAACAACAATGTCACATACGATTGTGCGATTGCGGGCATACGGTCAAAGACTGCGATTAGCGCGAGCAATATGTCACGACCGCGTTGGTGGCATGTTAATTGCATATTGTCCCGCATAGATATCATACATGCGTTCGTAGCGAAGGGGGCCGGCTCGCACCGGTAACTTAAAAATGGCCAAAGCGCGCGGAAAATCGGAGATCGGTTCATATTTCGTGAACCAGCACAGCGGTCAATGGATCGCTCTCGGCGTTGTATTGCTGCTGTTCGTCGCCGCGATCGACTACGCAACCGGATTCAAGCTGCGTCTCAGCGTGCTGTATCTGGTTCCCCTGCTGGTACTGACTTGGGTGATCGGCCGCCTCTTCGGTGTATTGATGTCGATTGTAGCGTGCACGTCGTGGGCCTATATCGAGACGGTAGGCGGCCGCTATATCGACACGCCGGCGCTCTTATATTGGGACTGGGGCACGGTGCTGTTCGGTTATATGGTCATGGTTGTCGGCGCGACCGAACTGCGCAAGTCACTCGACGATGCGCATTTCCAATCGCGCAAGGACGTGCTCACCGGCCTCGTCAACAAAGGCGGGTTCTACCAGATCGTCAGCGCGGAGATCGAGGTATGCCGCCGCTACAAGCGCACGCTGTCGATTGCTTACATCGATTGCGACAACTTCAAGATGGTGAATGACAAGTTCGGTCATCACGTCGGCGACGATTTGTTGCGCGTGATTTCGCGCACCATGCAGCGCAAGCTTCGCTCGTCCGATCTGCCGGGCCGGCTGGGCGGCGACGAATTCGCGGTGATGCTGCCGGAGACCAACGCCGAGGCTTGCCGCATGGTGATCGAAATGCTGCAGCAGCGCCTGCTGCACGAGATGAAAGAGCATAGCTGGCCGGTGACTTTCAGCATCGGCATCGCGACTTTCCTGCGCATGCCGGCTTCCATCGAGGAAATGATACGGCAGGCGGACAAGCTCATGTACGCGGTAAAGAACACGAGCAAGGGTGCGATCAAGCAGGAGGTGTTTCACGCTTGAGGCGTGATTATTTTTTTGGCCGGCCCCGCGCGGCCAACCGCGCCTGCGCGCGCTGAATCGCCCGCTGCACTATGTGCTGATCCACTTCGCGCAGCGATAAACGCTCGGGCCGCGTCCGCTCCCTGGTTCGACGCGCGAGACGCTCCGCGCGCCGCTCGAAACGCACGCGCGCGAGGTCGGCCGCGATGCGTTGCTCATCGCGAGAAGGTTGCGCACCGGTCGGCACCAGGCCGATGCAGTCGACCGGACACGGCGCGACGCATAGCTCGCACCCCGTGCAAACGCCGGCAATTATGGTGTGCATCAATTTCATCGCGCCGACGATGGCGTCCACCGGGCAAATCTCGATGCATATCGTACAGCCGATGCACATCGATTCATCGATTACCGCGATCGCCGGCGCCTTTTGCGCGCCGAACCGCGGATTCACCGGCACAGCAGGCACGCCCATGACAGCGGCGATTTGTGACGCGCCTTCGTCACCGCCCGGCGCGCAGCGGTCAATGCCCGTTTCGCCTGTCGCGATTGCTTCGGCATAAGGGCGGCATCCAGCGTAGCCGCACTGCCGGCATTGTGTCTGCGGCAATAGCGCGTTGAGGCGCGCGATGAGTCCGGCGTCGCGAGCGCGGCTGATGCTGGCGTCGTCAGGCTCTTCGCGAATGCTCTTGTCGCCGTAGTTACTCATGCGACTGCTTCCATCGCCGCGATGTACGGGCGCCCGGTTACATCGGCGATTTCGCGGTGGGTTACGCGGCCGGCGTGCGTATGCAGGCCGCAGCGCAAACCAAAGTCTCCAGTTAGCGCAGCGCGCAATCCATGGTCGGCAATCCGCGCCGCATACGGCAGTGTAGCTTGCGTCAGCGCAAGCGTGGCGGTGCGCGCAACGGCTGACGGCATGTTCGGCACGCAGTAATGCACGACACCCGCTTCGACATAGAGCGGTTTCGAATGCGAAGTGGGGCGCGAAGTCTCCGCGATGCCCCCCTGGTCAATGCCGACATCGACGATGACGGAACCCTTGCGCATGGTCGCCACGTCGTCGCGCGTAATGAGCTTGGGCGACAAGCGGCCCGGCGACGATACCGCTCCGACGACGAGGTCAGCCTCGCGCGCCAGCGCGCGGAGCGCATGCGTTTCCGCCGCGCATATTGTCAGGCGTGCCGCGGGGATATCCGCGACAGCATCGAGCCTGGCGCGGCTGCGATGCAACAGGGTGACATCAGCGCCGGCGTTGATGGCCGCGCGCGCCGCGTTGATGCCGACCGTGCCTGCGCCTATGACCACAACCCTTCCGGGCGGCGCGCCACCCGCGCCGGCGAGCAACACGCCGCTGCCGCCGTTGGTCATCTGCAGCGCCCACGCGCCGGCCAGGATTGCCAGCCGGCCTGCGATTTCGGACATGGGTGCGAGCAACGGGAGGGTGCCGTCCGCCGCGGTGACGGTCTCATAGGCGATGCAGCTCACCCGGTGCTCTAGCATGATGGCGAGCAGGGCGGGTTCGGGGGCGAGATGCTGAAAGCAAAAAAGAATTTGTGCCGGCCGCAAAAATGCAAATTCGGCCGCCTGCAGTTCTTTCACCTTAATCACAAGCTCCGCGTCATACGCTTGAGCGGCGGTGGCGACCAGCAACGCGCCCGCCGCACGGAAGGCCGCGTCGTCGAACCCCACTGCCGCGCCCGCGCCGCCTTCGACCAGCACTTCATGCCCGCCGGCGACGAGGTGCTGCACGCCTGCGGGCGTCAATCCGACGCGGTATTCCTGGTCCTTGATCTCTTTGGGCACGCCGATACGCATGACTCGCCTTCTTCGCGCGCAGCGAGCGGTGCCGCGCCGGGCCCTATCTTAACCTTTCCAAACCGTGCCTCGACGGCGCGTGGGCGTGCGAGGCGGCGTGTTCGCCTTCAGATTTCTCGGGATTTTCCCGGGGCCCGCGCCGCAGGCCGTCGGCTTCTTGCTGACGCTAGTTGTAGACGCGGGCGCGCTTGACGTCGAAGACGACTAGTCCGTCGCTTGTACGCCGTCGTCCGCGTCCGCCGGCGACGACTGCCAGCGGCCGTCGATCAATCCCTGCATCGGCTGGAATTTGATCTTGTAGGCCATCTTACGACTCTGCGCTATCCAGTAGCCCAGGTAAAGATAAGGGAGCCCGCTCCTCGTGCATTGCTCGATCTGCCACAGGATATTGAAAGTGCCATAGCTCGCGGCCTTCGTTTCCGGATCGAAAAATGTATACACCGACGACAAACCGTCTTCGAGTTCGTCGACGATGCTGACCATGCGCAGCACGCCGTGGTCGCGAAACTCCACTAGATGGGAGTCGACGTTGCTCTGCAACAGGAAATGCCGGTATTGCTCGCGGCTGTCCTGATCCATGCCGCCGCCGGCGTGCCGCATAGACTGGTAGCGCAAATACAGCGCGTAGTGCTCGTGGCTGTACTTCAGATCGAGCATGGTTGCCGTGAGACCGGCATGCTTTTTACAGATACGGCGCTGCGTGCGGTTGGGACGGAAAAGCCCGGTCACCACGCGCACCGGCACGCACGCGCGGCAGTGGTCGCAGTACGGACGGTAGGTAAACGCGCCGCTGCGGCGAAAGCCCGCTTTCACCAGTTCGCTGTATACCGGCGCGTCTATCAGGTGGCTGGGGGTGGCAACCTGCGAGCGCGCCATGCGGTCCGGCAGGTAGCTGCAGGGATAAGGCGCGGTCGCGTAGAACTGCAGTACCGAGAGCGGCAGATCATTCAGCAAGGTCACGGTCTAGTTTCCACGGTCCGGGCACAGGCGGATAGTTTACCAACTCCTGCAGCCCGCGCATGAAGTTCGCGCGCGGAATTTCACGTGCGCCCAGCGCCGCCAGATGCGCGGTGTGCATCTGGCAATCGATCATGCCGAAATCCCAGCGCGCGAGCTGTCGCGCGAGATGTACCAGAGCGATCTTCGACGCATCGCGCGCGCGCGTGAACATCGATTCCCCGTAGAACATGCGGCCCAGCGCCACGCCGTAGAGGCCGCCCGCAAGCTCGCCGTCAATCCAAGTTTCCAGTGAATGCGCGAGGCCGAGGTCGTGCAGGGCGCCGTAGGCTGCTTTCATCGCGGGGCTTATCCAGGTTCCGTCCTGGCCATCGCGCGGTTCGGCGCATGCCTTCATGACCGCGGTAAAGGACGTGTCGGCACGCACCTCGTAGGCGCGGTTGCGCAGAACCTTGTGCATCGAACGCGTGATTTTTATTTCGCGCGGGACGAGAACCATGCGCGGATCGGGACTCCACCACAGGATCGGCTGGCCGGGGTTGAACCAGGGAAAGATGCCGTGACGATACGCGTCGACCAGCCGCTTTGCGGAGAGTTCGCCCCCCGCGGCGATCAGGCCGTTCGGCTCGGTGAGTGCCTCGCTCAGTGGCGGAAACGGGTCACGTGATTGCAGCCAGCGGATCATGCAGCGATTTTAACCACGCCGCGCGATCTGCTGCGCACGGTCAGGCGCAAGGCGTAAGAGGCGAGGAAGAATCTGCCGGACGGCGTCCGGGGTCAGCTCACTCGATGGAGCCGCATGCGATGCGGTCTTTGCCTTGCTGGACGACCAGCCCCTTGCCGAGCAGCCCGCCGGAATTCTTGCTTATGGAAGTGCCGGTGATGGTATACGCGGCCACCGCTTTGCCGTACTCGTCCGGCTGCAACGGGCCCAGTTCGCGCTCGAACGTGCCGGCACTTGCGGCGTCGGCAGCGCTGCAATCGCCTTTCTCGTAGATGCGCAGCGTAACGAGGCCGACGGGTAGCGCGGCGAGCTCGGTATTCACGCGTACGGCGTTGCCCGCAGTGGCGAGCGTCACGCTGCCATGCACCTGGCTGCCGCTGGCCGGGCGCATCACGACACTGGTGGCGGGGGCGGTCGGCTCCGGTAACGAGGCGCAGGCTGCCAGCAGGAATGCACCGGCTGTCATGCTGAATGTCTTTTTCATCGCTGACTCCCTCCTTGAGTAGTCGCGCCCGATCGCGCTGGTTTTGTATTATTCGATTACACCGCAGCCAAAGCGTCCGCCGGCGTTGCCGGTCGGGTCTGTCTTCATATCGTCTGCATTGGCGTGCACGATGAGTCCGCGGCCGATGATGCCGTCGGCAATCTTGCTGACGGAGATGCCGTCGACCATCAGCGCGAGGGTCGCCTTGCCGTATTCGTCGGCGGTCAGGTTGCCCAGGTCGCCGGCGTGGTGGTCGGGCGCGGCCGGGGCACCGTGTTTTTTGCTCTGCGGATTGAAGTGACCGCCGGTACTCATGCCGTCGGCGGCGCTGCAATCGCCTTTTTCGTGAATATGAAATCCATGCGCGCCCGGCGACAGCCCGGCGATTTCCGCATTGATGCGCACGCGATTGCCCACCTGCGTGAATTTCGCTTCGCCGTGGACCTGCGAGCCGCTGGCGGGACGCACGATCGCGGTGGCGTTAGGGCCTTCGGGCTCGACCGTTGCGCACGCCGACAGTATCAATGCGGACGCCGCGACTATGCTGATATTATTCATGAGATGCTCCTCCTGGATGAGTGCCGCCTGATGCGGGCGCGACGGCAACGGAGCATCGTCCCCGATTAAAGAAACGGTGTCAACATTGCACTTGCTGGCGGCAGTAAGCCCGCAACTCTGTCACGACCGCGCTGCCCGCGACGGGCAGGCGGCCACGCTTGTCGCCATATTCGAGCGCCAGCCTGAATTCATATTTGGTGAAGAACTCGTCAAACATCTCGCCGCCCAGCGTGCCGACGGCGAAGAGCTGATCATTCGTCTTGTCGTGCTCAAGCAGGATCGCCGACAAAGGCTGCCCCGCGGGCCCTCCCAGAACGCGCGCTCCGGTTGCGGGATCGTATTCACTGTGCTCCGAGCAGCAATGAATGACATTGGCGTGCGCAAGCCTGGACGGCCCGGCGCCGCCGC
The DNA here is from genome assembly GCA_025363575.1 of Betaproteobacteria bacterium. The sequence continues at coordinate 25,806 of JANYDM010000181.1, forward strand.
GATAGCTGATGAAGCTGATCTGGCGCGTAGGGTATGTCAGCTTGTGCGCGCAGATTGCGGAATAGCCGACGATAGCCTGTTGCGCACCGACGCCGCCGGGCCATTCATAGTCCGCGCCGGTTTCGGTCTTGAGCATTACCGCCTGCTGCGTCGCCTTGCCGAGATTCAGCAGGAAGCAGGGCGTGGCTGCATACGGATAGTGAAAGATGTAGTTGCGGCCGGCCGCAACCTTCGAGGCCAGCAGCGGTTGACGCGTTTCATCGACGAGCTGCGCGCGCGCGTAAAAGCGCGGCCGCAGGCTTGCAGCGCGCGCTGGTTCAATGCTCAGCGCCGCACCCGCCGCACAGACGCCGATGAACTGACGCCGGTCCATGCTTCAGCCGGCGCTGGAGTGCGGCCCGGAGTTGCTTTGCATATCGGCGGCGAACAAGATTTCCATTTCGCGGCGAAAGCGTGCGGCGTCGGAATCCATGGCGCCGACGTCCGCCCAGGTGACCGCGCGTCCCTGCGCGACCGCGCGCTTGAGTGCGACACCGTGCGCGAGACCCAGCGGCAGGCCGCCGCAGGCAAGCGAGTCCGCGGCCGGCATCAATTTTCCGTACACGGTAAAGCCGCCTTCGCCATCGAGCGTCTCACCGGCTTTGAGGTCGCGCTTGGCAGTGGCGACGACATCACCGCGAAAACCAGTCGCGGCGCCGGTCGCCTCGCCGCGCACGCTGACGGACGCGACGCTGATGCCGAGCTCGAGGCCGATCAGGTGAAATGGCTTGTACATCGAGGAGTAGTTTCCGCTCGTATCCGTGACGAGACCGTACTCGTGGAAGCAGCGCCGTACATAGTCGCTGTCGGCGGCGAACGTCACGTACACGCCCCAGCGCAAATCGCGGAACACCGGCTGGCCATCGCGCGCGAGGCTCGATATGACTTCAACCTGTCCGGCATGATGCAACTGACCGCCGGCGCTGCGCGGACGCATGATGTGCGGCAGGTCGTCGACCCCGCACGGCGGAAACTCGAGCCCGTGCGGCGCAGGCGTGAGGCCGGTTGCATTGGCGACGGCAGCCATCTCGATTGCGGATTTCGTGCCGTCGAGAAACGAATTGAACATCTGCGCATTGAAATCGCCGCCGGCGACCATCTCCGGCGTAAACCCGTAATGACCCCATACCGTCTCGGGCGTCGATGCGTGATAGGCGGGCAGATACTTCGTGCCCTTGCCGGCGGCGACAACGTCGAAGCCCGCGGCGCGCGCCCAATCGACCATCTCGCAGATTAACGCGGGCTGATCGCCGTAAGCGAGCGAGTAGACGATGCCCGCCTGCGCCGCGCGCCGCGCGAGCAGGGGGCCGGCCAGTGCATCGGCTTCGACATTGACCATTACGATGTGTTTACCGTGCTCGCAGCAGGCCAGCGCATGACGTATGCCCGCGGCCGGGCTACCGGTCGCGTCGATGACAATTTCGATGTCGCCGGACTGGATTGCTGCGAGCGCATCGTCCGTGACGAAAGTCGAACCGGACTTGCGTGCACCTGCGAGCGAGGCGGCCGCATATTGTTCGGCGGGCCAGCCGACGCGCAGCAGGCTCGCCCGCGCGCGGTCGGGCGACAGATCGCACACCGCGACGAGGTGCAGCCCCGGCGTGCGCTTGACCTGCGACAGGAACATCGAGCCGAATTTGCCGGCGCCGATCAGCACGACGCGCAGCGGCTTATTGGCCGCGGCGCGCTCCAACAGAAGGCGGTGAAGATTCATGGCCAGGCTACCAGTTGAAATCCAGCATTAACCTACCATAGCGCGCGGGATTCGGCTGGCGCGGCGTCAGCGGTAATCGTCGGCCAGCGCTTTCGGCGCGCGGTCAAGATAGAACAGGATCGGAATCAGGACGATGGTCGACAGCAGCATGAAATGCGGGCCGAACAGCCAGAATACGAGCGGCACTGCGATGTAGTAGGCGCGCATGCCGATCGCGTAGAAGGCGCCGGCGCGGTTCAGATGCAGCGCGACGTGCGGCGGCGTGAAGGCGCGATGCTCTTTCGTCATCGGCACATTGATCATGTAGCCTACGTGATGAAAAAGGCGGATCGCCTGAGCGAAGCTGAAAAACGCCACCAGCATGTCGAGCAGCAGCGCGATCAGCTTGGTGAGCCACAACTCGGCGTGCGTGGCGCCGAATACGTTCAGCGCCTGCCACGTCGATTCCAGTTTGTCGCCCTGTCCGCTCAGCGTCAGCACGCCGATGATGAGCAGCACCGCGGTCGACGATAAAAACGTCGCGCCCATGATGGAATTGCGCAGCGTCTGCACCGCCAGTACGTCCTTGTTGGCGGATGTCATAACGGTTTCGACCCACGCTGCGCGCGCGAGCGCGTTGACCGCCTGTATCGTATACAAGGGGTCGGTGCGCAATTTAAATCGCAAAAATACGTGATAGGCGACGAGCAGGGTAATGCTTGCGCCGGCACCGGTAATATCGTTTGCAAGGAAAGTCATACTTTGTCAGCCTTCCAGTAATTTGAGGCGCTGGACTTTGCCCGAGGGGCCCTTGGGGAGGGATTCTACGAGCTTGATCAGCTTGGGCGTCTTGTATTTCCCGAGTTCACGGTGCGAGAAACTGTAGAGTTCGTCAAGCGAGCAGCATTCGCCGGGCTTCAGCACGACACAGGCCATGATCTCCTGGCCGTATTGTGCATCGGGCATGCCGACGGCGGCGGCTTCCAGTACGGCGGGATGCTTGAGCAGCGCCTCATCGATTTCGCGCGGCGCGATGTTTTCGCCGCCTTTGATGATGAGTTCCTTGATGCGCCCGGTCACGAACACGAAGCCGTCGGCATCCATATAGCCGAGGTCGCCGGTGTGCATCCAGCCGTCGGGCTGCAGTGTCGCTGCGGTGGTCACGGGGTCTTTGTAATAGCAGGTCATCACATTGTCGCCGCGCACCATGAGTTCGCCGACTTGTTCCGCCGGCAGGTCGATGCCAGTGGCGGCATCCACAACTTTGCCTTCATTGCCGAACGGCTGGCCGGGGCTGCCGATTTTACGCCGCGCGCGGTCGTACGGATTGGTAAAGCACGGCGCGTTGGTTTCGGTCATCCCGAAAGTTTCGATGATGCCGATGGCGAACTTGTCCTCGAACGCGCGATGCAGCTCGGGCGGCAACGGTGCCGACGCCGAGCGGCAGAACTTCACTGCGGAAATGTCGAGGCCGGCTGTACGGGGATCGGGTGCATTCAGCAGGTACGCGATGATGGTCGGCACGACATTGATCCACGTGCAGCGGTATCGCGCCACGGTCTCCCAATAGTCCGTGACGCCGAACCGGTGCGGCATCACGACGGAGCCGCCGTGCACGATAGGCGCGACCGCCGTCACGATCTGGCCGTTGATGTGGTACAGCGGCAAAGCGCACATGACACGGTCGGCGGAGGTCAATTCGTGCGCGCGGCTCGTGAACTCTCCCCCGGCGGCGACGCTTTGGTGCGAAAGCACGACGCCTTTCGGTTTACCCGTGGTGCCCGACGTGTACATCAGCAGGGCAGCATCGCCGGGAGCGGCATCGGGCAGTCGCGCATCCGCCAGGTGCGCATCATCAAATATGGAAATTGCATCGGGATCGATAACGACGACTTTGATGTCACGCTCGATCTCCGCGAGCGCCGCACGCAGGCGGTCGGCCAGGTCGGGGCTGGTGAATACGAGCTGCGTGTCGGAATGTTCGAGCACGTAAGCGAGTTGCGAAGGCTGCGACAACAGGTTGAGCGGCGCAACTACGTAGCCTGCGTACATGACGCCGATCAACAGCCGGCAGGTCTGGTAACTGTTGTGCAGCATGAGCGCAACCTTGTCGCCTTTGGCGAGGCCCTGTGCCGCGAGATGGCGGCCGAGTTCCAAGCAGCCCGCGTGCAGCTGCGCATAGGTCATGACAAGACCGGTTTCCGGCGCGATCAGATAGGGCGCGTCAGACTGATCGCGCGCGCGCTGGTCAATGTAGTCTCGGATAGTGCGCATAAAGAAAATCTTGAACCGCCAAGGACGCCAAGGTCGCAAAGCTTTTCAACAAGACGACGCCTCCGGCTTTTCCTGCGTGCCCTTTGCGGTGAAGGTTAAATTTTGTGTTTAGTCCGATACGCGCGGAAGATATCGTCGGGGCCGGGCTCGCGCGCCGGGATGGTGCGCACGATGCGCGTGATATTGAGGAAATGCCGGTAATTCAGATTGTCTGAAAAGCTGTTGCCGCCCCACGTGCCGCAGCCCATCGACAGGGAAAACGGCAACCCATTATCGAAGCTGCCGCCCGTGGCAAAGGTATGCGCCTGCTTGACGATCACGCGGCACACCGTCATTTCGAGGCCGAGCCGCCGGATGTGTGCGTCGTCCTCGCTGTAGATTCCGCATGAGTGGCCGTTGCCCATGTAGGCGTAGATGTCGCGCAGCGTGTCAAATGCATCATCGAAACTGTCCGCGCGGTAGACGGTCAGCACGGGCGCGAGTTTTTCGCCGGAAAACGGGTGATCCGGTCCGCAGCCGCTTTCTTCCACCAGCAGGCATTTCGCGCCCGCCAGCGCGGGCCGCGTGAGCCCGGCGATGGCGCATATCCGGCTGACCGGCTGCGCGGTCACCGCGGACGATAGTTGGCCGCCTGGAAACATCGCCTTTTGCAGTGTGGCCTTCTCGTCGGCGTTCAGTAAGGCACCGCCCTGTTTCGCGAGCGCCACGAGCATGGCGTCATAGACTTTGGCATGCACGATGACGCTGTTTTCGGACGAGCAACTGGTCGCGTTATCGAAAATCTTGGACGCCACGATCTTGGCGGCGGCATCGTCGACGTCGGCACTGTCGTCGACAATCACCGCGACATTGCCGGCGCCCACGCCGAGTGCCGGCTTGCCGCTCGAGTAGCCGGCGCGCACGTTGGCGCGCGAGCCGGTGACGACGACAAGGTCGGCCTGCTGCATGAGCTCGGTCGACGACTCCTTGGTCACTGGCGCGGCGAGCATCTGCACGAGATCGGGCGGCGCGTCAATGCGCTTGAGTTCCGCATGGATATATTCGACGAGTTTGGCGCTCGTGGAATACCCTTTGGGCGAAGGCGACAGGATTACTGCGTTGCCGCATTTCAGCGCGTTGATGATGTTGTTGGCGGGCGTTGCGCCGGGATTAGTCGACGGCACGACGGCGGCGACGACGCCAACCGGGCGCGCGATTTCAGTGATGCCCGTAGCGGCGTGCTCGGCGATGATGCCGGTGGTCTTCGCGTCCGTGAGATCGCGCATGAGGCCGAGCGTCTTGCGGTGGTTCTTGACGATTTTGTCGGCAACATTGCCGAGCCCGGTGTCCTTCACCGCGAGTTCGGCCAGCGTGCGATTACGCGCAGGCTCCATGATGGCCCATGCCGCCGCCGTCGCCGTCTCGTCCAGCTGGGCCTGAGAGTAGCGCTGGTAAACTGCTTGTGCGGCGCGCGCGCGTCGTATCAGCGCAGCGACCGCGGCGCGGGCCGGCGACGATTCAATTGCAACTTCGGATGGGGCGGTCATAAAATCTCCGAACGTGCGCGCGGATGGTCATTCATGCTGTAAATGATAACGTACTGCGCCGCACTTCCCGTGACGCGTGCTTCAGGCGCCCGGCGCATGCGCGGTGCAGAAGGAAAGACGATGAAGACAATTGCAATACCTGCGTTCGGCGGGCCCGAGCAGCTCCAGTTGATGGATATGGCGCAGCCGCGCGCAGGCGAAGGCGAGGTACTCGTGAAGCTCGAGTACGCCGGTATCAACTTCATCGATGTTTATATGCGCAGCGGTCAATACGCGCGCTCGCAGACTTATCAGACGCCATTGCCTCTGACGCTCGGCATGGAGGGCGGCGGCACGGTGGCGGCGATGGGCGCGGGCGTGACCGGATTTAAAACCGGCGATCGCGTGGCCTACTGCATCGTGCGCGGGAGTTATGCGGAATACGCCGCCGTGCCCGGCGCGCGTCTGGTCAAGGTGCCGGCGCAGGTGCCGCTCGAGATTGCCACTGCGTTGATGCTGCAAGGTTGCACCGCGCATTACCTTTCGCATTCCGCTTTTCCGCTGGCGCCGGGTAAAAGTTGTCTTGTCCATGCGGCGGCGGGCGGCGTCGGCCAGTTGTTGACGCAACTTGCGAAGCTGCGCGGCGCGACTGTGCTTGCGACTGCCGGCAGCGCGGAAAAAGCGGCGATTGCCAAAGAGCGGGGCGCCGATCACGTCATTCTTTATCGCGACACCGACTTTCGGGAGGCAGTGCGAAAATTGACCGGCGGGCAGGGCGTCGATGTTGTTTACGACGCGGTCGGTAAAGACACGATACATCAGAGCATACGCAGTCTCAAAAGACGCGGCCTGTGCATCAATTATGGCGGCGCGTCGGGACTCGTCGCGACCGTCGAGCCTCTTGAGCTGGCAGAAGCCGGCTCGGTATTCTTCACCCGGCCTCATCTTGCCGATTACATTGCCAGCGCGGACGAATTGCGCGGGCGCGCCGCGGACCTGTTCGAACATTACGCGGCCGGCCGCCTGAAGGTGACGATAGACCGCGAGTTTCCTCTGGCCCGGGCAGCCGATGCGCATCGCTATCTCGAAGCACGCAATACGAAAGGCAAGTTACTGCTCAGGATCTGACGTGAGGGCGCAAACCGGCGGTCGTAAAATGTTAAACTCGCCGGAGCATCAACACGGCAGCGGAACAACACGACAGTGGACAATCACCGCTGTAGGGAAGCAGGGACATGAACGAGAAAAAGCACGTCAAGTTTCAGGGTAGATTGATTATCATCGGCTTCGGCTCGGTCGGTCAGGGCAGCCTGCCGCTGCTCTTGCGGCATATCGACATGCCGATCGAGCGCATACGCATCCTGACCGGCGACACGCGCGGGGTGGAAGAAGCCAAGCATTTCGGCGTCAAGTTCACCGTCAAGCCGCTGACGCGCGAGAATTACCGCGCCGTGCTCGAGCCGTTGGTGAACAAAGGCGACTTTTTGCTGAATCTCTCGGTCGAAGTGTCCAGCGTCGAGCTGATTGCGTTCTGCTACAAACGCGGCGTGATGTACCTCGATACCTGCATAGAGCCGTGGCTCGGCGGCTATACCGATACTCACGTGTCCGCGTCGCGCCGCTCCAATTACGGCTTGCGCGAAGAAGTCATGAAGCTGCGCACCAAGCATCCAAACGGCGGTCCGACGGTGATCCCGACGCACGGCGCGAATCCCGGTTTGATATCGCACTGGGTCAAGCAGGCGCTGATCAATCTTTCACGCGACATCCGCAAGCGTGCAGCCAAGCCCGAATCGAAGGCCGACTGGGCACGGCTGGCCATGGAACTCGGCGTCAAGGTCATTCATTGCTCGGAGCGCGACACGCAGGTCGCCAACCCGGGCAAACGGCGGCTTGAATTCGTCAACACATGGTCGGTGGACGGTTTTGTGGGCGAAGGCTCGCAGCCTTGCGAGCTGGGCTGGGGCTCGCACGAAAAACATTTCCCGCGCGATGCCAAGCAGCACAAGTTCGGCAGCAAGGCGGCGATATACCTGACGCGGCCTGGCGCATCCGTGCGTGTGCGCACGTGGACGCCGGTCGAGGGCAACTTTCACGGATTCCTTATCACGCACGGCGAGGCGATCTCGATTTCGGATTACTACACAGTGCGCGCGGGCAAGAAGGTCGTTTATCGGCCGACCTGCCATTACGCCTATCACCCGTGCGACAACACGATACTTTCCCTGCACGAATACGCCGGCAAGAACTGGGCGCTGCCCGAGAACAAGCGCATTCTGATGGACGAGATTTACGACGGCACCGACGAACTGGGCGCGCTGCTGATGGGACACGCAAAGGGCGCGTACTGGTACGGCTCGCGGCTGTCGATACACGAGGCGCGCAAGCTCGCGCCGTTCAACAACGCGACGAGCCTGCAGGTCGCCGCCGGCGTCATGGCCGGTGTGATCTGGGCGATGGAAAATCCGCAGCGCGGCGTGTGCGACCCCGACGACCTGGATTTTCAGCGCGTGCTGGAAATCACCAATCCTTATCTCGGCAACGTCGTCGGCACTTACAGCGACTGGTCGCCGCTTAACGATCGCGGAAAATTATTTCCTGAAGACGTGGATCAGGGCGACCCCTGGCAGTTCAAGAACTTCCGCGTCGTCTAGCCGGCCGGCGTCGCGCCGCGACATTAATACGCACGTAGCGGCTTCAGCTTGCCCTTGATCTGCGTGCGATACATGAGCCGTCGCGCCGCTGCGTCGAACGGATCGCGCCGGTGCATCGTGGTGCGGTTGTCCCACATCAGCACGTCGCCGATGCGCCAATGGTGGGCGAATGCATGTTCTGGCCTGGCAGCATGCTTCCACAATTCATCGAGTAGCGCTTCGGATTCATCGCGCGGCATGCCGGCGACATAGGCATTGCGGCGGCGTCCCAGGTAAAGCGTGTGCATGCCGCTTGCCGGGTGCACGCAGATTATCGGGTGCGGGGTGCCCACCGACGTCATGGGATCGTCCGAGTCCTCTAGTCCCGCGCGCAGATAGCCGCCCGAATTGTAGGTGCCATCGTGCTTGATGCTCCGTCCCTTCACGGCTTCGCGCAGATGCGGCGGCAGGGAGGCGCAGGCGGCGATCATCCCGCACAGCCAGGTGTCGCCGCCGGCAGGAGGAATTTCGACCGCGTACAGCAGTGACGCGTCGGGCGGCTCCGGCAGGTATGACATATCGGTGTGCCACACAGCTTCGCCGGCACCCAGGCTGCCGATGGGCGTACCGTCGGCACCTTTGATGTTCGACACGACATAGATGTCGGGATAACCCTCGACGAATTTCTTGCCGTTCTCGTTGACGGGCGGCGGGTCGAGCTCGCCAAAGCGCCGGCTAAAATCGAGCAGGGCATCGTGATCAAGGTGCTGCCCGCGGAACAGCAGCGCGGAATGCTGCGTCCACGCGCGTTCGATGGCGGCGAACTGTGTGTCGTCCATGCGCGCTAGATCGACACAGCGGATTTCGGCGCCGACGGCGGGCGTCAACGGATGAACTTCGATCGCGCGGCTGCCGCCGGGCCGCGCGGGCGCATTGGTGGCAATGCTAGTCATTGCAATCTCCTCAACTCCGGCAGGATCTTTGCAATGCTAGCAGAATTCATGGCGGCGTTTTGCCGCAGTCTCATGCTTCGTATGTCTCTCGTTCGAGCGTGCAGCGGGCGACGGCTGCCGGATCCAGAGCGGGGCGGTAGCCGGGCTCAAGCACGATCGCGCCGCGCTCCAGCTTGAGCGGGTTGATCAGCAAGGACGATACGGGTTTCAGGAAGCCGTTCATTTCACCCGCGTTGTCGATGTGTTCGCGTGCGATGCAGGCTTCCATCCAGCAGCCGATGTCGCATGCAACGCCGTTGCCGAGCACAGGCTGCATGCCGCAGTCGCGGATCACTCCAATGGCGGCGGTGAGTCGGTCGAGTCCACCCAGTTTCATCAGCTTGAGCTTGATGTAGCGCGCGGCATTGAGTTCGGCGGCGCGGCGTATGTCAGCCAGCCCGTAGATGGATTCGTCGAGCATCATAGGCACGGTCGCCACGCGCGCGACGGCGCATGCGGAATCCCAGTCACCGGCGGCGCAGGGCTGTTCGAACAGCTCTATGCCTCCGGGATCCAGCGACGCGGCGAACCGGCACGCGTCGTCGCGCCCGTAACCCTGGTTGGCGTCCAGCCGTATGCGCGCGCGGCCGCTTACCGCACGCTGCACGCGTTTGACGAGCCCGGCGTCGTGCGCGGCGTCGAAGCCGACTTTGACTTTAAGCGTGGTATAGCCGTCGGCGAAAAGTTGCGCCGATTCGCGCTCGATCCCTTCGCTGTCGGTCGCGTTCAACAGGCCCAGTACGGGCACGCGTACAGTATGCGCGACATTGAGGACGGCGTGCGACGCGAGCATTTCGAGCGCCGAATTGAATGCAGTGGCAGTGAACGGCGCCGGCCCTAGATGTTGTTGCAGACGCGCCGCAATGTCGACTGCTGCGAGTCCGGCATTGTCCTTAGCAAGCTGCCGCGCGAGCGTCCACCCGCCGTCTATCGTTTCGTCGGTATAGCCCGTCAAATAAGTCGCCTCGCCGAGCCCGCATTGACCGGTGCTGTCGCTTGCTTCGACCAATACAGTATCGAATGCCACGACCGGCCCGAACGACAGGCGATACGGCTTTGTCAGCGGTACGCGCAAGCGATAGAGCGAGATGCGTTCGATTTTCATCGCAGGGAGGGCAGACTCACGCAGAAGAGCGTGCGCGGTAACTATAATATAGCGTTTAGCAAAGACCGGATTTTTCATGCCGAGCGAAGGCCATCAAAAAATAGACGAGCCAGCGGCCTGGGTGCGGCGCTGGTCCGGCCGCATCGCGGCCGGCGGTCGCGTGCTCGACCTTGCCAGCGGCAGCGGCCGCCATGCGCGCTACCTGGCGGGCCGTGGTCACACCGTCGAGGCCGTCGACCGTGATGCAGACGCGCTCCACGAACTCGATGGCGTCGCGGGCGTGACGACCCGTGCATGCGATCTGGAAAGCGGCGAATGGCCCTATCCCGGCGCGAAATTCGACGCCGTAATCGTCACCAATTATCTGCACCGGCCGTTGTTTCGCTATTTGATAGCGGCGGTAGGGCCGGGCGGCGTGTTGATCTACGAGACGTTTGCGCTCGGCAACGAACGCTTCGGCCGGCCGCGCAATCCGGATTTTTTGCTGCGGCCCGGCGAGCTTCTGCAGGCGACGCATGGGCTGCTGGAAGTCATTGCCTACGAGAACTGTATCGTCGACGAGCCGCGGCGGGCGGCGATACAGCGCGTCTGCGCCATTAACCTGGCGAGCCGCTAGACGGCAGGCTGCGGCCGGCTGCAACCTTTTCGCGGGTCGTGCGTTGGTCATGAAAGGGCACTCGCGCATGCGATATTCGCGAGTGACAATGCGGATGACGGCCACGATGACGAAATATTTTGCAAACGACGCGCACCCCGGGCCGGCGGCTTATGCGGACGAGGTGCTATGCGCGAACTGGCATCCGCTCGTGCTGATGCTGGCCGAACCTTTGGCGCGTGCGCAAAAAACGGCGCTCAGCGCGGTCGACGCCGAAGAATTGCTGGCGCGCCTGTATCTGGCCCAGCAGGCGTAAGCAGAAGGCCCCGGCCAGGGGACGGGTAACGCTGACAAAGCGCGCGCGGCTGTAAGCAGTCGTAACGCTGTTCGGAGCGCCGCCCGGATACGGTAGAATGCCCCCCTTAAATCGGGCTTTTGCCGGTCATCGCGTCTTAGTACGTGCCAATCGGCGGGCGCGGAGTTTAATCCAGGGAAAACAGCAAGATGGCACAGCTTACGGGCAGCATGGTCGCGATCGTCACGCCGATGCACGAAGACGGCAGTCTCGATCTTGATGCGTTCCGCAAACTCATAGACTGGCACATCGCGGAAGGAACCGACGGCATAGTGGTGGTCGGTACCACCGGCGAGTCGCCCACCGTTGATTCCGACGAGCACCATCAGTTGATCAAGGTCGCCGTCGAGCATGCCAAACGGCGCATCCCCGTGATTGCCGGTACGGGCGCGAATTCGACGCGCGAGGCAATCGAGCATTCAGCTTATGCAAAGCAGGCCGGCGCGGACGCCAGCCTGTCGGTCGTTCCTTACTACAACAAGCCGACGCAGGAAGGCCTGTACCGCCATTTTCGCGCCATTGCCGAGGCCGTCGACATTCCGCAAATCGTCTACAACGTGCCCGGCCGCACGGCCGCCGACCTGCAGACCGAAACCATGGTGCGGCTGGCGCAGCTGCCGCATATCGTGGGCCTCAAGGACGCGACCGCCAACCTTGAGCGCGGCGCCGAACTGCTGCGGCAATTGCCGGCGCACGTCGCCGTTTACAGCGGCGACGACGCGACGGGGCTGCCCCTCATGCTGCTTGGCGGCCAAGGGGTGATTTCGGTCACCGCCAATGTCGCCCCGCGCCTGATGCATGAAATGTGCGCCGCCGCATTGAAGCCGGATCCGGCGCGCGCGCGTGAACTAAACAATCGCTTGATGGGTCTGCATCGTAACCTGTTTGTCGAAGCCAACCCGATCCCGGTCAAGTGGGCGGTGGCAAAAATGAAACTGATCAAGGCCGGCATCCGCCTGCCGCTGACGCCGCTCCCCGAGCATTGCCAGGCGCAGGTGCAGGCCGCGATGCTGGAGGCCGGGATCAAAGTGTAAGGAGACACAATGACAAGATTGCCGCAATGGAAAGTTGCAGTGGCGGGGTGCGCGGCCGTGTTGCTCGCTGCCTGCAACGTCCTGCCGAAAATGGAAAACGACACCGTCGAATACAAATCGGCGTCGAAAAACAAGCTGCCGGACCTGCGGGTGCCGCCCGACCTGACGAAGCCCACTGCGGATGACCGCTATCAGGTTCCGGAGACCAAGGGCGGGGCTCTGCTCTCCGAGTACGATAAGGAGCGCCGCACGGCGCCCGATCTGTCAAAGACCGCCATACTGCCTTCGCAGCCCAACGCGCGCGTCGAGCGTTCCGGCAATCAGCGCTGGCTAGTGGTGCAGGGCGAACCGGATGCGGTGTGGAACGTAGTCAAGGACTTCTGGCAGGAAGTCGGTTTCGTCATCAGCGTGGAGACGCCTGAAGCCGGTGTCATGGAAACGGACTACGCCGAAAGCCGCGCGAAACTTGATGCCGGTGTCGTGCGCAATTTTCTCGGCAAGATAATGGATAGCATCTATTCCACCGCCGAGCGCGACAAGTTCCGCACGCGGCTCGAGCGCGGCAGCGAGCCGGGCACCACCGAAATCTACGTGAGCCACCGTGGCATGGAAGAGGTCTACATCAACGAGTACAAGAATGAGACGCGCTGGCAGCCGCGCCCCCCGGATCCGGATCTGGAGGCGCAGATGCTGGGCCGCTTGATGGGACGCTTTGGTGTGCAGCAGGAGCGCGCCAAAACCGAGATTGCCCAGGCGTCCAAAACGCAGGGACCCGCGCGCGCAACTCTGCTCAAAGGCCAGGGCGGCGGCAGCATGCTGTCGGTGAACGACCAGTTCGACCGCGCGTGGCGCCGCATCGGTCTCGCGCTTGACCGCGTCGGCTTTACCGTCGAAGACCGCGATCGTTCGCAAGGGCTTTATTTCGTGCGCTACGTCGATCCCGACGCCGACAACAAGAGCACGCAGCAAAAAGGGTTCTTCTCGAAAATCAATCCGTTCGGCAAGTCCGAGAAGGCAACGTCGAAAGAACAGTTCCGCATCAAGGTCAAAGACGCGGACCCCGTCAGCCAGGTCAGCGTGCTGAACAAGGACGGGGGCGAGGAAAAGTCCGATACTGCCAGCCGCATTCTTTCGTTGCTCTACGAGCAGTTGAAGTGAGGGGCGGCGGGAGAGCAAGGCGTAAAATCAATATTCCCGCAGGCCTCGTAGATCCTCCCGCCTGCCGACGCAAATTGTACTTCTCATGATGCGTTTCGCATCACTGGGCAGCGGCAGCGACGGCAATGGCCTGCTGGTTGAAATCGGCACGACGCGCATACTTGCCGACTGCGGTTTCACGCTCGGCGACACGGTCGCGCGGCTGGCACGCTGCGGCGTGACTGCGGATTCGCTGTCGGCGATTCTGATCACGCACGAGCACGACGACCATATAGGCGGCGCAGCGCGCCTGGCGCGCAAATTCAATATTCCGGTTTGGATTACGCACGGCACTTTGCAAGGCGCGCGGAATGCATTCGCGGGCGTCGGCGCCGTGCATATTTTTGACTGTCATCAGAAGTTTGCGGTCGGCGCCATCGAAGTCGAGCCGTACACAGTGCCGCACGATTCGCGCGAGCCCGCGCAATTTGTCTTCAGCGACGGCGCGCACCGTCTCGGGCTGCTGACGGACGCCGGTTCATTGACGGCGCATATGCAGGCGGTATTGAGCGGCCTCGACGCGCTCGTGCTCGAATGCAACCACGATCTCGATATGTTGTGGGCTGGCGGCTACCCGCAACGGCTGAAGGAGCGCATTGCCGGGAGATTCGGCCATCTCGACAATGCCACTGCCGCGCAGCTGCTGACCCTGATCGACTGCAGCCGACTCAAGCACTTGGTCGCGGCGCATCTGAGCAAGCAGAACAATTCGCCGCAACTCGCGGGCGCGGCACTATCGCGTGCGCTGAACTGCGCGCCCGAATGGATCGGCATTGCGTCGCAGTCCGACGGCTTCGCGTGGCGGCAGGCCGGCTGACGTGCGCCGCCGCGACGGAAATAAAAAAGCCGGCTGCGAGAGCCGGCTTTTTCCCGTGCGGAGTTTCTATCAGCCCGGGGCTTTTGCGTCTTTCTTGACGTCGCCCGTGGGTGCGGGTACCGGCGCCGGTGCGGCGCCTTTGTCGTCTGCTTTCGGCGCATCCGATTTCATCGCGTCGGGCGTCGGCGCCGGCGCGGGAGCGGGTGCAGGCGTCGCGGCAGGTGCTGGTGCGGGCGCCGGGACGGGGGCAGGCGCGGGTTTTTCGCCGCAGGCGGTCAAGCCGACTGCCAGCAGGGCGGCAACCAATAACGAACGGTTCATGTTTTTTCCTTTAGCAGATTGAATACGCTTTAATGACGGTGTACTAGCTATTTACCGGCCGACCGGCGGGCCGGACAACCGAGGCTGCGATTGTATGCGTTTCCGCGGGCGATTTCCAGACTGCCTGCGGGCGGCGGCTAAAGCCCGATGGTAGTTGCCGATACCGACGGCGCCGCGGCTTCCCAGATTTCGTCGAATCGCCTGATCAGCAGGCTGGTCGCAGCAACGTCGCCGATGGTGGCCTCGCCGCGTATGTCAGTGTAATGGAAGCGACGTACGAAACGCGTATCGTCGGCGACTGCGAATGGATCGTAAACGCGGCGCGCCGCCGGCAGCGTCTGATAAATCGCCAGGCCGTGGCTGAAACGCTTGAGCAGCAGCATGAGGCGCGGACAATCGCGCACGATATTGCCTGTTTCGTGAAGGACGATCCTGACGCGGTTCGTGCGGCGCGCGAGCAGGAACCTGCCCAGCAGCTCCTGGCGTTGCGGCGAATTGAAACTGCGGCCGATGCCGCGGTCGAAAATGCGTATGGTATGAGTTGCGTTCGCGATCAGCTCGTCGAGCGCGGCGTCATATTCGGCGAACCCCGCGAGCTTGCGTTCGCCGGGCATACGTTCGGGCGGGACTGGCTCCATGTGGCGTGCAATGTCAGTAAGGTGGCGAAGTACCTAATTCAGCCTAATTCAATATAGCCTGCGCGGTACCATTGGTAAAGAAGAGTGCGCGCCGCCGCATTAACGCGGGCTCCCGGCGGCAGCCGCCGTGTATCGGCTAGTTCATGCAGGACCGGCATGCCTGCGGCGCCGGCGGCGGCAGTTTCGCTATTGATGAATACCTGGCGGCCTGAAGTCAGCATGCGCGTCGGCAGCGCGAGGCGGACGCCGCGTGCGCGGACGAGTGCGGCAAAACGCGGCGCTTGCATTGCGCGCGGACGTTTGAACACGACGCCCGCGCGCGGCTCGGTCAGGAATTCACCGGCACAGCGCTCGATATCGGCATCGTCCCAGCGTATCGATTCGACCATCGATCTGAGCTGGCGCAGCATGTCTTTGCCGATAGCTGCGGCGTGGCGCCGGGGCTTGAGGCCGGGATCGCAGTAGGCGCCGTCCGCGCGCGACTTGTCGCGTACGAAATCGAGAAAGCGCTCAATCATTTCCCGACGGCCCGGTGCGCGAAAGCCGACCGACCACGTGATGCAGGCGTCGATCGCGATGCCGTGGTGCGCGTAGCGCGGCGGCAAGTACAGGAGATCACCCGTTTGCAGAGTCCACGCGCGCTGCGCTCGAAAGCGACTCAATATTTTGAGCGGCGCATCGGCGATCAGCTCGAGGTCGCGCTGACGGCTGATCTGCCAGCGCCGCGCGCCGGCGCCTTGCACCAGGCAGACGTCATAGCTGTCGAAATGCGGGCCGACGCTGCCGCCGGGCGCGGCATAGCTCGCCATGATGTCGTCGTGCCGCGCATAAGGGACAAAACTGAAATGACTTTGCAGCTCGCGCGCGGCCGGCAGGGCGGTTTCCAGCCCGTTGACGAGCAGTGTCCAGCCGCGCGGCGGCAAGCGCGTAAAGTCGCGCCGGCGAAACGGCCCCTGCTCGACGCGCCATTTCCCCCCCGCGCCGATTACCAGCCGCGATTCGGTGTCGTCGCGGCATGCAAGCTCGATCAGTTGCGCGCGGTCGAGCGTCGCGGCAGGTTCCTTCAGCACGCCGCGTGCAAGCAGCGGTTTTTTTTGCCAGAATTCAGCGAGAAATCTGCGCGCGCCGGGTAGAGAGTCCATCACGATTCGATTATAACGTGATGATTACAATTGTTCGCGCGCGCCCTGAGCAATAGTTCGCGGCTGGCGGGGACGTTTTTTTTGACGCCTGCATGCGGTATTGACGCCAGCGGTACTTTGCTACAATCATTTCGTGACGATTCAGACAGAATGCGGTGCACTGAAGTTACAGGCAGGCCAGGCGGCCCCGGGTTTCGATTTGCCCGACGCCGAAATGGAAGCGATCAAGCTCGCGGATTTCCGCAACCGCAGCATCGTCGTGCTGTATTTTTATCCGCGCGACGATACCCCGGGGTGCACGCACGAGGCGATCGAATTCAGCGACAGGCAGGACTCTTTTGCGCGGCTGGATGCGGTAGTGATCGGCGTCAACATGGACGATTGCCTCAGCCACGGCGCATTTCTCGACAAGCACGGCCTCGCGGTGCAGCTGCTGGCAGACGTGGAGGGCGAGGTCTGCAATAATTACGGCGTGCTGCACGAGAAAGAGCACGAGGGCAGGAAAAAAACCTGCATCCAGCGGTCGACATTTATCATAGGCAAGGACGGCATGCTCAAGCATGCGCTGTACGGCGTGACGCCGCGCGGCCATGCAGCGCAGGTGCTGGAACTCATAAAGGACATGGAAAAATGCAAGTAGCGCAGGACGCAGTGGTCTCGTTGCAGTACGAATTGCTGAATTCCGAAGGCGAAACCATAGAAAAGACCGAGGAGCCGATCGACTATCTGCACGGCGGATACGATGGCATCTTTTCGCGGGTCGAAGAAGCGCTCAATGGCAAGTCCGCAGGCGAAACCTGCGATGTTTACCTGCAGCCGACCGATGCGTTCGGCGACTACGACGAGAAGCTCGTGCAGATGGAGCCGCGCAGCAAATTTCCGCCGAAGATCGAAGTCGGGATGCGGTTCGAAGGCGAAGCCGGCGATTCGGGCGAGACCATGGTCTACACGGTGACCGACATCGCCGAGGACAAGGTTGTGGTAGATGGCAATCATCCACTCGCCGGCATGGCGTTGCGTTTTCATTGCACGGTCAAGGCGGTGCGGGTGGCAACCGCGGAGGAGCTCGAGCACGGGCACGTGCACGGCGCCCACGGCCATCATCATTGATGCGTGAAGTCGGGGCACCCTGACTCGCGGTTATTTTCCCAGCATGGCCTTTAGCGCATAGAGCGTGTCCAGGGCTTCTTTGGGTGTCAGCGCGTCGGGCTCGATGTCGCACAATTTATCGAGCAACGCGATAGCAACCGACGGCTCAGCTTCCGGTGCGGCCGCGGCCGCAAAAAGATCCGGCTGCTGGCTGCGCGAAACGCCTTCCTGCTCGAGTTGCTGCAGGTGTTTTCTCGCCGCGCGTATCACGCCGGCGGGCACGCCAGCCAGTTGGGCGACCTGCAGTCCGTAGCTTTGATTGGCGGGTCCTTCCTCGACGCTGTGCAGGAACACAATGTGGTCCTTATGCTCGACCGCGTCGAGGTGGACGTTGGCGAGCTGCCGGAATTCCTGCGCGAGACGCGTGAGCTCAAAATAGTGCGTCGCGAACAGCGTCAGGCTCTTATTCGCATCGAGCAAATGGCGCGCGATGGCCCAGGCGAGCGCGAGTCCGTCGAATGTCGACGTGCCGCGGCCGATTTCATCAATCAGCACGAGGCTCGCGGGTGTCGCGTGATGCAGGATATAGGCGGCTTCCGTCATCTCGACCATGAACGTCGAGCGCCCGCCCGCGAGGTCGTCGGCGGCGCCGATGCGCGTGAAGATCTGGTCGAGCGCGCCTATCTTCGCACGCTTCGCCGGCACGAACGACCCGCAGTGCGCGAGCAGCGCGATCAGCGCGACCTGCCGCATATACGTCGACTTGCCGCCCATGTTGGGCCCGGTGACGAGCAGCATCTGGCGCACCGCAGCCAGGCGCGTGTCGTTCGCGATGAAATTTTCCACTTGCGCTTCGACCACCGGATGGCGGCCGGCATCGATTTCAATGACAGGTTCGGCGGCCAGTTCAGGTGCAGTTAGATCGAGCTCATGGGCGCGTTCGGCGAATGTCGTCAACAGGTCGACTTCGGCGAGCGCCGCGGCGACCCGCTGCAGTGACGGTATGTCGGGCGCGAGCCGGTCGAGGAGCGCGTCGTAAAGCAGTTTCTCGCGCGCGAGCGCGCGTTCCTGTGCAGACAGCGCCTTGTCCTCGAAGGTCTTCAGTTCGGGCGTGATGTAGCGCTCGGCGTTCTTCAGAGTCTGGCGGCGGCGGTAATCGTCCGGCACTTTTTCCGCTTGCGCACGACTCACTTCGATATAGAAGCCATGCACACGGTTGTACTCGACCTTGAGATTATTGATCCCGCTGCGCGCGCGCTCGCGTGCCTCAAGATCGAGCAGGAACTGTCCGCAATTGCGGTCGATCGCGCGCAGCTCGTCGAGTTCGGCGTCATAGCCGTCGGCGATTACGCCGCCTTCACGGACGATGGCCGCCGGCTCGGCCAGCACCGCTTTCGTCAGCAGCGACGTGACCGACTCGAGCGGCTGGACGCCGGTTGCCAGGTCCTGCAGGCGCGGACTATCCAGCGCAGCAAGTTCCGCACTCAGCTTTGGCAGGCGGGCGAGCGTATCGCGCAATCCAGAGAGGTCGCGCGGGCGCGCGCTTTTCAGCGCGATGCGCGCGGTGATGCGCTCGACATCAACGCAGGTTTTCAACCCGCTGCGCAGCGCATTGCATTTTGCCGCACTGTCAGCGACCAGCAACGCGACGGCGTCAAGGCGCGCACGCACCGGCGCATGGTCGCGCAGTGGATGATGCAGCGTATGCAGCAGCAGCCGGCTGCCCATGCTGGTCGCGCAGGTGTCGAGCAGTGACATCAGCGTAGGCGCCGGCTCGCCGCGTATAGTCTCGGAGATTTCGAGATTGCGCCGCGTCGCCGGGTCGATGGATAAGTAGGCGGATGCGTGCTCGACCGCGAGCGAACTGACATGCGCTATCGCATTGCCCTGGGTCGCGCGCGCATATTCGATCAATGCCCCGGCGGCGCACGTTGCTGCCGGTAGGGCGACCAGGCCGAAAGCGGTCAAATCGTGCGTGTTGAACTGGCGCCGCAATGCGCGTGTCGCCGCCTCGGTTTCGAACTGCCATTCGGGCACACGCCGTACTGACCACGGCGCGTTGGCAGGCAGCGCGAAAGCGGAGGATTCTGCGATCAGGATCTCGGCCGGGCGCAGGCGCTCGAGTTCGGCGGCGAGATTGACGGCCTTGATCTCAGTCGCGCGAAAGCGCCCGGCCGCGAGAGCCAGCCAGGCGATGCCCAGAGTAGTCTGCTTCTGCCAGATGGCGAGCAAGAGATTATCGCGCTTGTCGTCGAGCAACGCCGAATCGGTAAGCGTGCCCGGTGTGATGATGCGCAGAACCTTGCGTTCGACCGGGCCCTTCGACGTATTCGGATCGCCGATCTGCTCGCAGATGGCGACCGATTCGCCGAGCTTGACGAGTTTCGCCAGGTACTGCTCGACGGCATGGTATGGAACGCCCGCCATCTTGATCGGCTCGCCGTTGGAGGCGCCGCGGCTGGTCAGCGTGATATCGAGGAGGCGCGCGGCTTTCTCGGCATCGCCAAAAAACAATTCGTAGAAATCCCCCATGCGGTAAAACACGAGCATGTCCGGATGCTGCGCCTTGATGCTCAAATACTGCTGCATCACTGGAGTATGGTTGCTGAAACCGGGGTCGCTCAAGGTGCTGTATTCCTTCGGAAAATCGTATGTAACTGTATATTTATATGAAGCTAAATCCAATTTTCGCGCAGCGCCACGAGTACAGACTCGACCATTCTTGCCCAGCCTTGTCGGGCTGTTTGGTGTAGGTGGCGGTATAGGTTTACGATCGAATCGAAATGAAAAAACCGCCTCCAATATTGACTCCCCGAATTATCGCCGACATGCGGTCGGG
>JANYDM010000210.1 GCA_025363575.1 Betaproteobacteria bacterium
TCGTATTCCTCGCGGTCAAATCGAACGACCACCGCTGGCTTACCGAATTCATCAAGCCTTATCTCAAGCGCAATGGCGTTCTGATACCCGTGCAGAATGGTTTCAACGACGACTCGATCGCGTCCATTGTCGGCCGCGAGCGTGTAGTCGGCTGCGCGCTTGAACTCTCGGCCGAAATATTTACGCCCGGCTTTGTCAAGCGCAACACCCCGCCCGCGACGACGTGGTTTGGCATCGGCGAGCTCGACGGCTTTGCCACGCCGCGGCTGCGCGAAATCGAGGCCATCATGAGCAACGCAGGCCACGTGGAGCAGACCGGCAATATCTACAGCACCAAGTGGACCAAGCTCGTTGCTAATACTATGACCATGGGGCCATTCGGTTTGCTCGGTCTTGGCAATTCAGAGGCAGCGAACCTGCCCGGCATGTTCGATATTTCGGTCGCGCTCGGCAAGGAGTCGACCGCCGTCGGCAACGCGCTCGGCCACCGCCTGCAACCGATTTTCGGCCTGCGCGCCGACGAGTTCGCCGGGACAGACGAAGAAAATCTGGTCACCGCGATGAAGACGCTGCTTGGCCACATTACGCACGGCCGCACCGCCCCCATCCACGATCACATCAAGGGCCGCACCAGCGAAATGGAATATATACCGGGGGTGGTCTCGCGCAAAGGTCGCGAGCTCGGCATCGCCACGCCGCTGAACGATGCAGTAGTGGAAATCGACCGCCGCATCAACTGTGGCGAGATCAAAATGGCCCGCGCAAACTTCGAATTGCTTATGCGCACGGCACAGCAGTCCAAGTAACACTCAAAACTACGACAGTGCAGTAAAACCACAGGAGAACTCGCTTGTTTAATTTCCGCCCGTTCCTCAGACCCGCCACGGCGTTGCTGGCCGCTTTTCTGAATTTGGCCGTTGCGTGCAGCGCTTTTGCCGCCACCCAGCCGGTGCGCAAGGCCCTTGACGGCCCCGCGCCCAAATCCATCCTTTTCGCCGGCAACAGCTTCTTTTACTACAACAACAGCATGCACAATTTCGTGCTGAACCTTGCGCGCACCGCCGATGCCGCCAACCAGGACGCCTACCGCTATACCTCGGTCACGATCAGCGGCTCCGGCTTCGACTGGCACGACATGGAGTCGTACTTCAAGCCCAACGCCATCGGCAGGTATTCGTTCGCCGGCGACAACGAAGTGGTCTTCAACAAATTCGACAAGCCGTTCGACGCCGTCATCATGATGGACTGCAGCCAGTGCCCGGTGCATCCCAAACTTAAAAGCATCTTTCACGAATACGCGAAGAAGCACAGCGATACGGCGCTTAAGTACGGTGCGAGGCCGGTGTTCTTCATGTCATGGGCGTACAAGGACAAGCCCGCGATGACCGCGCAGCTCGCGGAGGAATACACCATCGCCGGCAACAAGAACGGCGTGCTGGTCGTTCCGGCAGGCCTCGCTTTCGCGAAAGCGATCGGCAAACGTCCCGAGCTGGAGTTTTACCAAAAGGACAAACGGCATCCGAGCCTGCTCGGCACCTATCTCGCCGCCTGCACGATCTACGCATCCATCTACGGTAAGTCGCCGGTGGGCAGCAGCTACAACGGCGGCGTCGACGACAAGACTGCGGCTTTCCTTCAGGAGGTCGCGTGGGACACGGTCCGGGAGTATTACGGCAAGTAAATTCTGATCCGCACCCGGGGCGGATCGTGCTGAACCGGTCCGCCTAGGTTTTACCCGCGCTCAAAGGCCCGCTGCCGAATACAACGACATACAGCAGGCCGCCGGCCATCGAGATGTTCTTCATGAAGTGAATCATCTGGTTTTGCGCCTGGTCAGCGGGCACGCCCCAGAAATTGTGGAAGATCATTGCTGCCGCCACCGTGAACAGCATAATCGCGGCAGCCGCCCACCGCGCTTTCCAGCCGATGATCAGCAACAGGCCGCCGCCCAGCTCGACGATGATCGCGGCAATCGCGGCAAGTTGCGGCAGCGGCAGGCCTTTGCTGGCGATGTAGCCGACCGTGCCTTCAAAGCCGGTGATTTTTCCGAAACCGGAAAAAACAAATATCGACGCGATCAGCAAGCGGCCGACGAGCGGCCCAAAGCGGTTCAATGCATCCATGGCGCTACCTCCGTTCAGAAGTTAAGTACCTAGCGGAATTACCCGTCACTTCGCCGCCGCGGCCATGCCTTTGAACACCAGTTTCTGCATGCCCGCGCCGGTTTGCGCGATGTAGATATTGCCTTTCGAATCGGTCTGGATATGATGGCCGGGGCCGATCTGGCCCGGCAACTGGATCATGCCGGCGACTTCAAGCGACTTACGGTCGATGATGAATATGCCCTTGCCGCCCCCGACGTAGAGGAACTGCTGCTCGGGATCCGGCGAAAACGCGAGATCGCGCGCGAACGCAACGTCGTTGCGCACGAGTTGTTTGATAAACTTTCCGCCGACCGTAAACATCTGCAGACGCCGGTTCTCGCGGTCGGCCACGTAGACCATGCCGTCTTTCGAGACGCGTATAGCATGCACAACGTTGTAATCCGCCGGCCCTTCGGGATCGGTAAACGTTTTGGGCGCCGTGACCGTGCAATGGTCGACGCCGCCCGGTGTCTTGCCGAACGCACCCCACGTGCGCTTGAACGCGCCGGTGTCAGAATCGAACACGATGACGCGATGATTGCCGTAACCATCGGCGACGAAGATTTCATTGGCAGGGGCGTAGACCCATGCGTCCGCCGCACGATGCACATTGGCCGTGTCGCCGTCGCCCTTGCTCTGGTTGCTGCGTCCGATTTGCAGCAGGAACTTGCCGTCGAGCGTGA
This sequence comes from Betaproteobacteria bacterium, assembly GCA_025363575.1. The sequence goes on from JANYDM010000210.1 coordinate 2,828, forward strand.
ATTTCAGCAACGCATCGTCGGCCACCGGCTTGAGGCCTTCATTGCCGCCTTCGGGACAATTGTTGCCGCCGATCCACACGTGGCCATTGTGGTCGATGTGTATGCCGTGCTCGCGCTCGGGCCATTCGTAACCACCGCCGCCGGCGCCGCCCCAGGATTTGATGAATTTCCCGCTGGTGTCGAATACCATGACGGGCGGCGCTGCCATCGCCGCATCGGCGGCTTTCAGCGTGCGCGGACGATGCAGGACATAAACGTTGTCCTGCGCGTCGACGGCAATGCTCGATGCGTCGCCCAGCTTCCACTTGGCCGGCACTTGCGGCCAGGTTGCGTCCACCGCGAATACCGGCAGCATGCGTTCGGCCGCAAACGCGCCGCCGCAGGCGGCAAACGACAGCAGCAACAACACTGCTTGCGCATTTTTTTTCATTGTGATTTCCCCCGAAGAATTTTATGTGTCCGCACGCGGCTATTCGCTATCGTCACCGCCGGGCTTGCCGCGCCATGCGAAATACAGGCAGCACAAACCCACCGCTATGAATATTGCGCCTTCGACGTAGGCTGCGACACCGGTAAAGTGCAGCTTCGGCAATCCGTGCAGCGTCGTCGCGCGCGAGCCGAAGATAAGGGAACCCCCGCCCGTTAACAGGTTGTGCAGCCCCATGATGACGGCGAGCATACTGAACGCGCCGTATATCCAGCGTGCGTTCATCGCTGCCGCACGCCATTCATCGATGCAAACATGCCCCCCTCGCGATCAACGTTCTGTACAACTTGGTGTTGGCGCACCATACTATTCCGGACCAGCCGCCGGTGCAATTCCAGCAGCGCGGCGCTGCTTCCCGCCATGCTATATTCATCACAGTAACTCACTCCATCGCTGCGTGGAAAATTCACATGAAACTGCGTCATCCGACGGTTGCCGCCGCTGCTCTGCTTGCGCTTGCCGGATTGCCAGTCGCTGCGCAGACCTATCCGGTCAAACCGATCAAGATTGTTTTGCCGTTTCCGCCGGGAGGCACCAACGATCTGGTCGCCCGGACACTCGCCGACCGGTTGACGCACGTATTGAAGCAGCCCGTGGTCACCGACAATCGCGGCGGCGCGGGCGGCCTCATAGGCGCGGACGCAGTCGCCAAAGCGGCGCCCGATGGCTACACGCTGCTGGTTGGCAACACCGGTGCACTCGCGGCGGGTCTCGCTTTGCGCACGAAAGTTCCGTACGACGTAATCAGGGATTTCGTGCCGGTGTCTTTGCTGGCCGATATTACAATTGCGCTTGCGGTGCATCCGTCCGTGCCGGCGAAAAACACGCGCGAGCTGATTGCACTGGCCAAAACCCGCCCCGGCAAGCTCAATTCCGCGGTGCCCGGCCTCGGCACGTTGCAGCACCTCGTCACTGAATGGTTTCGCCTTCGTGCCGGCGTAAACGTCGCCCTCGTGCCGTATAAGGGCGGCGCGCCTGCACTGGTCGAATTGCTCGCCGGACAGGACGATATGGCTTTCATCAACGTGCCGACCGTGCTTGAATTTCTCAAGGCGGGCCGCCTGCGTCCGCTTGCCGTCGCCAGTGCGCAGCGCTCCGAAGTACTGCCCGACGTGCCTACGCTGAACGAATCAGGCCTGCCCGGCATGGTTGCTTCGTTGTGGATCGCGATGGTCGCGCCGGCGGCGACGCCGAAAGAGATCGTCGCCCGCCTCAACACGGAAGTCGTAAAAATCATGAAGTCGCCCGATATGAAGCAGTACCTCGCTGCGCAGGGCGCCAATCCGCTGTGGTCGACCACAGACGAAGCGCGCATCTTCATGCGCGACGAAATCGACAAATGGGCGAAAGTCGCGCGCGACGCGGGCATCAAACCCGAATAGCGTTCGGTATTTAGTGCTTCTTTTTGTATTCGGCGATTTCGCGCGAGAGATCGCTGTATTCCTCGCAGCTTTTGCCGCAAATGCGGTCTAACGCGGCAAGGTGCTGTTCGGCCATCGCGGGATTGTTGGTCAGCAGGTACGCTTCGCCGACATATTCGTGGGCGCCGCGATGGTTTGGATTTTTTTGCAAGGCGAGCTTGTAGTTGCGAAAGGCTTCGTCGTACTTGCCCAGCTTGCGATTGGCATAACCGGTCAGGTTGTACACGTCAGCGTCGGCGGCATTGACGTACTTGAGGCGGTTGAGCGCCTTGTCCCAGTCCTTCGCTTCAATCGCCTTTTGCGCCGCGATGAAATTCGCATCCTGGCCCACACCGAACGATGGCGGGCCGCCCGCGTCGGCAAATGCAGCGGGCATCTGCATCGCCAGCGTCAATGCGAGCGCTGCGGCTTGCGTATGAAATAACTTTGTCATGATTCTCTCCCTTCGATTGGTCACGGGACAATAAACAAGAACGGCGGCGTTTTTATTCCCCGCTTTACGCAGATTCACTCGGCCCTGGCCCCCGACTCCCTCACCGCCTTGCCGAAGCGCACCGTCTCTTCGCGTATCAGCTTGCCGAATTCCTCCGGCGTGCCGCCGAGCGGATCGACGCCCATCTCCACCAGCTTTTTGGTCATTTCGGGATCGCGCAGAATGCGCGTGACTTCCGCCGCCATTTTGTGCACTGCCGCTTTCGGCATGCCGGTCGGCGCAACTATGCCTGTCCAGTTGCCCATCACGAAATCCTTGTAGCCCTGCTCGATGAATGTCGGTATGTCGGGGATGAAGGGATGGCGTTTCTCCGTCATCGAGCCGATGACCCGCAGCTTGCCGCTCCTGGTGAATGGCAGCAATTCCGGAATCGCGTTCACCATGACGAGCGACTGGCCGGAAATCAGGTCGGGTACGGCGGGGCCGGCGCCTTTATACGGCACGTGGGTCGCCTCTATCTTCGCCGCCACTTTAAACATTTCCATCGACAGGTGGCTGATGACGCCGACCCCGCCGGACGCGTAGATCAGCCGGTTCTTTTTAGCCCAGTCGACGAGCTCGGCTACGTTTTTCGCCGGTATGCCGGCGTTAATCACCATGATGAGCGGCGAAACGCCGAGCACCACCACGGGGGTCAGGTCGCGCTCCAGACTGTAGTTGAGCTTCATATACAGCGTTTGAGAAATCGCATGCGCCGTGCTGATATTCATGATCGTGTAGCCGTCGGGCGTCGAGTGCGCAACGAGATCGGCGCCTACGTTGCCGCCGGCACCCGGCCGGTTGTCGACAATCACCGGCTGCCCCCACTTTTCGTTGAGCTTCTGGCCGACGATACGCGCCAGCAGGTCGTTAATGCCGCCGGGCGCGAAGGCGACCACGTAGCGGATCGGTCGCACCGGGTAATCGGCCGCGTAGGCAGACGCTGCTGCAAACATCAGCGCAACACACAGGAATCTATACGGGGTGCTCATGGCCATGGGATCTCTTATCTTCCAGCTGTTTATCTTACGCCGTAATTCAGAACGATTGACTTGGAGTTGCAGCCTCGGCAATACTTCCGGTGCAACGCAATCCTTGTGTCGCCATTCCTAAGGGGAAAATATGAAACGGACATTTATCGCGCTGGCGGCCGCCGCCTGCGCCAACGCTCTCGTCAGTCTGCCTGCCGTGGCGCAAAAGTCGCCTGACGTAACACTCACACGCTTCTCCGACTGCGGGACGAGCCAGGCGCCGACCGAGGTGAATCAGCGATTTTCCGATACCTTTGCTTACGGCGATCTTAAAGTACAGTTTGTTTTCAGCTGCTATCTAATCAAGCATGACAATGATTACATGATCTGGGATACGGGCCAGCCCCTGAACTCGGCCCCCGTGGCGCCCAAGGTGAGCCTGGTGGACCAGCTCGCCCGGCTGAATCTCAAACCGGAGCAAATCAAATACGTGGGCATCAGCCATTATCACGGCGATCATACCGGGCAAGTCGCCTCGTTCCCGAAAGCGACGCTCTTCATCGGCAAGGGTGATTGGGACGGGCTGACGGCACCGAAGCCGCCAGCCGGCGTTAATCCGGAGCCGTTTGCCAACTGGATCAAAGGCGGCGGCAACGTCGAGCCTCTGCCCAACGACAAAGACGTGTTCGGCGATGGCAGCGTCATCGTGCTGAGCACGCCGGGCCATACGGCGGGCCATCACAGTCTGCTGGTGAAGCTGCCGCAAATGGGCGCCGTGATATTGAGCGGCGACTTCGCGCACTTCCATGAGAATTATCTGACCAACGGCGTCCCCTGGTTCAACTTCGATCGCGCCCAGACCATGGCCTCGACCGACCGCGTCAAGAAAATTGCCACCAATCTGCGCGCCACGGTCATCCTGCAGCACGATGCGCGCGATGTCGGCAAACTGCCGGCGTTCCCCGGCTCCGCTCAGTAAATCGCGCTTGGCAGGCACAAGACAGAGGGCGCCCCGGCGCCCTCTTTTCATTTGCGCCTATGCTGTCGCACCGTGTTATGGACTGTCAGTCCGCCTTTGCGCCCGACTTGCGCACGACTTCTCCCCACTTCGTAATGTCTGCCTTGATGATGGTGGCAAACTGTTCCGGTGTATCGCTCACCGGCTCGGCACCCTGCGCGAGCAGCAGTTGCTGCACCTCCGGCAGTTTGACGATACGCACGATTTCATTGTCGAGCCGCGTCACGATTTCGCGCGCCGTGCCGGCCGGGGCCAGCACGCCGTACCATGCGACCGCTTCGTAACCTCGCAAACCCGATTCCGCGACCGTCGGAAACTCCGGCGCCGCCGGCGTGCGCCTGGCGCTCGTCACCGCCAGCCCGCGCAATTTTCCGGTCTTCACATGCGGCAGCGACGACACGACTGTCGCGAACGACAACGCGACTTCGCCGCCGAGCAGCGCCGGCATCGCCTGTCCGCCCCCTTTATAAGGCACGTGTATCAGGTTTATGCCCGCCATGCTCGTGAACAATGCGCCGGACAGATAGAGCGCGCTGCCGGACGACGCATAGGTGAGCTGGCCGGGATTCTTTTTTGCAAGCACTATCAGTTCGCGAACGTTGCGCGCCGGCACCGACGGATGCGCGACGATCAGGTTCGGCAACAACGCCGTGCGCGTGACGGGAGAAAAATCCCTGACCGGGTCGTACGAAAGTTTCGGATACAGGCTCGCGTTGATCGCATGCGTGCCGGTCGTGCCCATCACCAGCGTATAGCCATCGGGCGCGGCTTTCGCGACGACTTCGGAGCCGACAATGCCGCCTGCGCCGCCGCGGTTCTCGGCGACGACCTGCCGGCCAAACTGCTCGGTAAGTTTCTGCGCGATGATGCGCGTCACCACGTCAGTGGCGCCGCCTGGAGGAAATGGCACGACGATGCGCACCGTTTTGTTCGGATAGTCCTGCGCGGTGGTGCTCGCGGCGATGAAGAAAGCGACGGCAATGGAAAATTTGACCCGTGCGGCTACGTGGTAGGATTCTTGCATGCGGTCATAGTAGCGAATGATTGTTATAAGCGGACGGCAAAATGCGCTTGGCCACGAATATTTTTTTTGCGGTATCCGTCTTCATGCTCCTTATTTGTGCAGAGCGTGCACCAGCTCAAAGCTACCCTTCGAAAACGATCCGCATCATCGTTCCCTACCCGCCAGGCGGCGGCACCGATCTCGCCGCGCGGTTGATCGCGCAGAAACTCACCGAGAGCCTGGGCCGCAGCGTGATCGTGGAAAACCGCGCGGGCGCCAACGGCAATATCGGCACCGATGCAATGGCGAAGGCGGCGCCCGACGGCTATACGCTGGGCATGGCGACACCTGGGCCGGTGACGGCGGGGAAAACGCTTTATCCGAATCTGCCCTACGATCCCGAGCGCGATCTCGCGCCGGTGATACTGGTAAATGCCAGTCCTAACGTGCTCGCAACTCACCCTTCAGTGCCCGCCCGCACGGTAAAGGAACTGATCGCGCTTGCCAAAAACGGCAAGCTGCATATCGCGGCAAGCACTGTCGCGTCGGTCCAGCATCTGCTGGCGGAAATGCTCAATCATGCAACCGGCGTTCACATGGACGTCATTACCTACAAAGGCGGCGCGCAGGCGGCGACCGACGTCGCCGGCGGCCAGGTCGAAGCGTTGTGGAGCGTGTTGCCCGCGGCGCTGCCTTTCATCCAGAGCAATAAACTACGCGTGCTTGCCGTCGCCAGCGAAAAGCGCACCGCCCTGCTTCCCGTCGTGCCGACGATGGGGGAATCCGGCTGGCCCGCCGTCGTCGGCACCGCATGGAACGGCGTCGTTGCGCCGGCGGGAATGCCGAAAGCGATCGTCGACACGCTCGCCATAGAAATCGGGCGCGGCCTGCACGTTGCGGACGTGAAAGAGCGCTTTACTGCGTCCGGTATGGAAGCTATCGGTGGAACGCCGGAGGATTTCGGCGCGTTCCTGCGGGCAGAGACGGCGAAGTGGGCAAGGGTGATTAAAGCAGCGAATATCAGGATCGAGTAGTCGCAGGCCTACGATTCTTCTTCGAGAACTTCAGTTGCGCATTAAGCAACGTGCTCGAGATGGATCAACACCTGCGTGCCAAATGCCGAGCCGCCGAATTGGCCGGCCAGTGCCATGGTTTGTTCGTGGTTCGACATCTCCACGAGCGCAATGGGCGTGGGCGTGCGCTTTAGCTTGACTGCTATCACCTGGCCGAATTCCGCGCAGAGTAGCGTAATAATCTGGACAGTCTCAGGATCGGTCTTGGTGAGATCAACAGGCAGCAATTCCGGGTCTCCATCGTTTGGCCGCGTCCAGCCCGATTCCGCAGTGGCGCGGGATCGCCAGACTTCTGCCGAACTATCGCGCCCGGTCAGAGGCTTCCGATTTTAGAAGAACCCGGGGCGCGTGCTCAAGTACATTGGCATAAATGACGGCAGCCCGCGCGCGGCCCTGGCCTGCGCCGTTCTTACTTCCGTACGGGCAACGGCGGCGTAACGCCGGCAGGCACCGGATTGCCCGCCACGCCCAGGATCATCGCGAGCATCGTGTAGTATCCGGACACTGTCGTAAGGTCGATCACGCCCTGCTCGCCGAATTTTTCCCGTGCAGCCTTGAACGTCGCATCGCTGACGGTCTTGGTGCCATGCAACTCCGTTAAGAACTGATAAACGAGCGCTTCATCTTCCTGCATGCCGCCCGGCCGCTTGCCTTGCTTGAGATCGGCTATGGTCGCAGACGCGACGCCCGCCTTTTCGGCGAGCGCCTGATGCTGCAGCCATTCCCCCTGCGCGTCCCACTGGCGTGCCGTAATGAGGATCGCAAACTCGTTGAGCCGCTGCGGGATGACGCTCTTATAGCGCAGGTATTCGCCGACCCGTTGCGTGCGCGCCTGCAGTTCGGGGCTGCGCAACAGCAGTGCGTTGGGACCGTCCCAGTTGAAGCTGCCGCGCAAGCCGGCAATCATGTCCTTGACCGCCTGCTTCTGCACGTCGGTCATCTCGTTATCGGCCAGCGGCTTGAAACGCTGGCCTTGCGCCTGCGCAGTTGTGGACAGCATGGCCACCATGGCGCCGACCGCGATGGAAAAAAGTTTCATGAGCGTTCTCCTCCGTGATTATTCAGGCAATAATAAGCGACGCATCGACGGTCCGCCATAGCGCCTCAATGCGGCAACCGATTTCGTGCATTTATGATTTAATCCCTCCGTTGACCATAACTCCGGCGCCGCCCAGTGGATTCCGACACTCCCGAAATTACCCGCAAGACGCAAATCGACGCGTTACTGCTTAAACTCCCCGGCGTCAGCACGAGGAAGATCAACAATCTCGACGCCTACTTCGTAGCCGACAAGATGTTCGCCTGCATCAGCGGCGACGGCATCGGCATACGTCTGCCGGTGGCCGCCGCGACTGAATTGCAGTTCTCGCGCGAAAACGTCGTGGCGTTTTCCCCGACCGGCACCGTGAGCTCGCGCGAATGGATACAGATCAATCGTGCTGACGCAGGCGAGTACGCGAAAGACATGGATCTTTTCCAGGCCGCCCACGCATTCGTCAAAGCCGCCCGCAGCCGCTAGGTACGGGACGCTAAATCTCGCTTCTGTAACGCGCAACCGCTGCGTCCTGCGTCTCGACCGGCAGAGACGACCCGCTTTGCTCGTTGATCATCTGCCCCATCGACGGGAAATTCGCGCGTTCAATATGGTTGCCGGGGTTCCAGAGCTGCGAGCGCATCAGCGCCTTCGCGCAGTGCAGATAGGCTTCTTCGACGGCGATTTCGATCACGAGGCGCGGCGGATGCTTTTCATGCGGAAATTCGCGCAGGATTGCCGCATCGTTCCTCAGCCGGGCTTTGCCGTTGATGCGCAGCGTCTCGTCGATGCCGGGAACGAAAAAGATGAGGCCGATACGGCTCGTCTGCACGATGTTGGTGAATGAATCAAGTCGATTGTTGCCGAGCGCGTCGGGCAGTTGCAAGTTCTTGTCGTCGACGACGCGCACGAAACCGGCAGCGCCGCCGCGCGGTGAAGCATCGAGGCGACCGTCTTTTCCCGCGGTGGCAATAACGACGAACGGCGCCAGGCCGATGAAGCGCCGGCAATGCGGATCAAGGCGATCCAGCTGCTTGGCCAGCGCGCGCGGCTTGGGTTCAGGATAGGATTTGCGCAAATCCTCCAGGGTCTCGATCATGGTCCGGGCCGTCCGCCGCGTCCGTCAGTGCGCCTACAGCTCGCGCACCATCACCTTGCGCCACTTGATCGCGCCGCCCTCGTTTTGCTGCAATCCTATCCTCCCGCTCGGATATCGTCCGTCATTCACATGGGCCGTGACGACGCCGTTGAGCTTGACCGTGATCTGGTCGCCGCGCGCGTAGATTTCGTAGGTGTTCCATTGGCCGCCGGATTTATAGATGGGCGGCACAGTGGCGGCCGGCATGAGCGCACCCGTGCTCCGCGTGCGATCCGGATTCTGGTCCCAGATCTGGGCTTCATAGGCTGACTGGCTGCTCACGGCGTCAGGCTTGGTGCAGCGGATGTAAATGCCGCTGTTGGTATTGAGGTCGGCCCAGAATTCCGCGTACAGCTCGAAGTCCTTGAACGACTGCTTGGAGACCAGCACGCTGGCGCCCTTCGTCGTGCTGCTGGTGGCCACGATCGCACCACTCTCGGGATGCCAGTTGGCGCCGCCAAGACGGTCGAAATTATCCAGGCCGTTGCTGCCGTCGATCAGCGTTACCCAGCCCTGATGCGCCGGATTGTGGCCGCAGCCAAACATAGCGAGCAGTGTGACGAGCAGCACCGCGGCGATTGCCATCAGTCGTTTCATGTGTCTCCTCCCTTTTTATGATGAATCTGCCGGGCAAGGATGGGCATCGCACGCGTGCCTGTCAAGGTGGCACGATGTACGTTGCCGGGCGTAAGAAGCATATTCCGCGTTGAATAAACGTCAAGTGCCCCGGCCGGGGCAAGGCGAAAAATGATCAGCGGCCCATGCAGGCAGGCATCGATTGCAGGAACCGGTCGGAGCGCCGAAGTCCCTCGCAATCAACAGCACTTGCTCGCGCTGCGTTGACAGCTTGGATCAGCGAATCAATTGCTCTGGGGGCCGTATGCCGGTTTCCTCAGCCAGAATCTATACATACCGTAGAACGCGGTCGGATGTATCCGCTCGAAATCTTCCCAGTTGGCAAGCGAGGTGCAGTCGGTGTCATGCGGAAATATCGCGAGATATTGCAGCTCCGTCGCCCGCTCCTGCAGTTGAAAGCCCAGAAATTCCAGGCCCAGGCGCGCTGCCAGGTCGGCGATCTGGAGCGGCGTGAACAAGTGCTCCTGAACATGGAACAAGAGATCACGGCAGCCGCTCAGGCTGAAAAAATCCGATCCGAGCACCACCTCGAGTGATCCGGCGTATTCCCCAGACATCAGCGCGCGCCGGCACCGTCGGATGCCCTCGGCGCTTGCCGGATAACCGCGCTCGCGAATGAACTCGCGCACCGCGCTTATTTCGCGACGCGCTGCCCTGCTGTACAGGGCGAGATACATGTAACCGCCGGGCCGCAGCAATTGCGTCAGCACGCGCGCACCGGCGAGCGGATCCGAGAGGTGATGCAGCACACCGGCCGATTCGACGATATCGAACTGGCGGTTGAGCGACGACAGTCCGAGAATGTCGGCCTGCACATATTCGACGTTCATGAGGCCCGAATCCTCGGTCGCCCTCCGCGCATAAGCCAGGCTGGCAAGGCTCAAGTCGGCGGCGAATATCTGCGCATAGTGGTACTGGTGTGCAGTCTGCACGGCATGCGCCCCGGTGCCGCACCCGGCCACCAGGATTTCAGGTTGCAGCGGAAAACTCTGCGCCATTTCGTGCGTTGGGAAAAGCCGCTTGAGAAAGACCTTGAAGGGCAGGCCTGCGCCCGTGCGCCGGCGCCGCCAGCGCGGATACGGGTTTTCCTCATACTGCATGCGCACCGCGTTCGACACGGCATCGTCGATCTCCGTAATACGCGGAATCGCGGGCTTGAGGTCCGCCTCTCGCGCGGGCTGGCGCAATTGATGCAGCGCGAGAAGCCGCGAGTCCGCATCGGCCTCGAGCAGCGCAGCGAATTCGCGGGCCGCTCCGAGCGCATGCAAAGGTCTGTATGCGCCCAGGATGGCCAACGATAGCGTTAGATGGCGGGACTCATGGTCCGCGGCTGGCCGGAGTTTTTCCGCCCAGCCGGCAAGCAACTCAAGCTCCTGTGCCGATTCGTCATATAAGTAATCATTGGCGAAGCATTGCACGGCGAGCGCAGGCACGAACCTGCGCACGTACGGAAAGTCGAGCGCCGGGTGCGAACGCACTGCGAGCGACAGCAACGCGCGGCGGAGAGCCGTCATCACCTGCTCGAGTTTGTAGCTGGTAATTATCGTTTCCTCGAGCAGCGCGAGCAGCAGCGGCATTTCCAGCACCGGTCTCATGCGGCCGTCGATAATCGCAGCTTCCATCCGCCGCGCGCACTCCGCGATATCGTCGCCATCCTGCAGCCATTCCTGAAGGCAGGATTCGCGGCACACAATCTCCGTGGCGAATGGTTGGGCATTTTGCGGGTCGGTGTGACCATTGCGCAGAGCGGGCAGCAACAGCGGCGTGAACTCAGTGCTCAACGCCGTGATCCCGACGAGGCACTCCGAGAAGCCGATCCAGCTCAATGCGCGCTCCGGATCCAGACGGACTGCCTGCGCGTGCGCGGCGAGTGCCTCGCTGCAGCGTCCGAGCTGCTTTAGCGCGATTGCCCGGTTGTGCAATGCATCCCGGTTGCCGGGCGCGGCAACGAGGGCGTCGTCGTAACAGGCGAGCGCTTCTTCCAGACGGTTCAATTCCTGCAATGCGACGCCCTGGCCATAGAGTGCTTTTGCAAAATCAGGCCGTAACACGCACGCGCGCTCGTAGCTGGCGCGCGCAGCTTCGAACCTTCCGCGACTCAGCAGTGCATTGCCCAGATTGACATGCGCAAGCGGTTCGGCGGGCTCGACGTCGAGGGCGCGCTCGATCAGCGCAATCGACTGTTCGGGCCGGTTATTCTGATATTCGATTACACCGAGCATGTGCAACGCGTCGAAGTGCCGCGGGCTCTGAAGAATGACCCGACGGTAGAGTGACTCCGCCTCGGCGAGGCGATTCTGTCGATGCAGCGACACTGCTTGCGCGAGCAGTTGCTCGACCGGCAATCCGGCTTCCTCCCCGCTCTCTGCCATCACGCTTAATCCGCAGCGAGGTCTGCCAGCACTTCTACGCGCACCGGCTTCAGCGGCGGACGCACGCTCAGCCCGCCGGCATCCGCGACCGAACCGCCGGTCACGCGCGCCGTCAGTTCCGCAAGCAGGCTGCCGCAAATGCGCCCCTGGCAATAACCCATGCCACAGCGCGTAACGCCTTTGACCGAATTCACATGCGGCGCCCACGCAGCAGCGGACGCGCGGATTTCACCTGCCGTCACTTCTTCGCAACGGCAGATCAAAGTGTCATCCGTAATCGGGTCGAACACGCCGGGCTTCAATGCGAAGATCGTATTGACGAGATCGCCGAAGCTGCGCCGGCGCGCGCGATCGCGGCTGGCGCTCATCAACGCGGTGCTGCGCACTTTATGTCCCAGCTCGCGCGCGGCGCTCAAGCCCGCGAGCCAGCCTTCGGCCATTGCAACGTAAGCGCCGCCGATGCCGGCCACTTCGCCCGCGACGTATACGCCGCCAACGCTCGTCTGCATATCGTCGCCATGCACCGGCACCCAGCCGCCGCGCAGCGCATCGTAACGGTGTTCGCAACCCAGCACGCGCGTAACCTGCACCTGCGGAATGAATCCATAGCCGACGCATAACGTATCGCAGGCTTCGGCATGCTCGGTGCCCGCGACCGGCCGGCCCGACTCGTCGCACGCCATGACGATCGCGCGTTCAACCGACTCCGTGCCTTCCGCCCTGACGACGATGCGGCCGAACTGGATCGGCAGGCCGGCTTCGGCAAGCATGCGCCGATAACGCTGTGCCTCCGCGAGGCGGTCCCAGTGTCCCCACAGGCGCGGCGCGTGACGCAACCAGGCGCGCGGACGCGTCGCTTCGAAAATCGCGGCGATGTTCGCACCGGCGCCCAGCAGCGTTTTCGCGACCGGCAACAGAAACGGGCCCGAACCTGCGAGCACAATGCGCTTGCCCGGCAGTTGCTGCTGATTCTTGACCAGCGTCTGCGCGCCGCCGGGCGTCATCACGCCGGGCAGGTCCCAGCCGGGAAATGCCACTGCGCGCTCGTACGCGCCGCTCGCGACTATGATCTTGTGCGCTTTGACCGTGCCCGCCTCGCCGCGACGCGTGATCGACAGCTCGCCGGGTTCGAACGCGCCCCACACCAGCGTTTCGTTCGAGATCGTGACGTCCGCTTTTTTGACCGAGGCGAGCAGCGCGTCGCCTTTCGTATAGTCGTCGCCGAGCCGCGCGCGGTCCGGCACGCTGAATTCGACCGGCAGCTGTTTGTAAAACTGGCCGCCGGGCTCCGCATATTCGTCGAGCACCACGACGCGCGCACCGGCGTTCGCCGCGGCTAATGCCGCGGAAAGGCCCGCCGGGCCGGCGCCGACGACTGCGATATCGGTGTCGATGACGAAACTCACGGCTTTCTCTCGAACGGCTTGAACTGCACCGGTGAAACCACCTGCATGCCGTCCTCGACTTTCGTCATGCATGCACGAACGCCGGCCTTGCCATCTATGGTCACTACACAATCGAAACACACGCCCATGGCGCAGAAAACACCGCGCGGCTTGCCGGCAACACGCGTGTGCCGCAAAACGCGCTGTCCTGCCGCAAGCAGAGCTGTCGCCACCGTCTGCCCGCGCCGTGCCTGCAGCGGTTGGCCATCGATGTGCAGCGTAACGGCCGCGCCCGGAAAGATTCGGCCGTCGTTCAAATTTCTCCCCGCATCGCTCATGTTCAAGCCGCCGCGGCGGTCTTCAAGTCGCCGAGAAATGCCGGCAGGTCGCACTTGCCCTCGCGCGCAATCGCCTCCGCGAGATAGCGTCCGGTGATCGGTGCCAGCGCGACACCGTCGCCGCCGTGCCCGATCGCCACGGCGTAACCCTGCGGGCCGCCCGCGAGTCCAAGCACCGGCCCCGTCGACGAATACGGCCGCAGTCCCGCCCACGCGCGCAAGGCGTTGAAGCAGCCGAGTTGCGGCATCAGCGAGGTCGCGCTGGCGCAGATGCCCGCGATTCCCTCGCGCGTGGTGCGCGTGTCGTAGCCGACGAATTCGTTCGTGCTGCCGAGCATGATCGTCCCGCTGACCGGCCGGCTGGTATAGCCGAGCGGCACATGCAGGCGCCCGTCGGCCGGCGCCTCACTGTGCTTGGCGAGCAACTGCCCCGCGCTCGATACGCGAACAGACGGCACTTCCTCGGTCGCTTCAAGAATCACGCATTGGCCGCGGCGCGGTTTCACTTCGTGCTTGATGCCGACCATCGCGCCAATGTCAGGCGCGTACGCGCCCGCGGCATTGATGATCCAATCGGCACGCACGGTGCCGCGTGATGTTACGACCGTGCTCACTCGATTGTCTTTGGTCTCTATCGACTCGACCGCGGTGCCGGCCAGGATCTGTGCGCCGCGGTTCTGCGCGGCGCGCGCGTAGGCCTGCGTGACCTTGAACGGATCGACCTGCGCGTCGGTCGCACAATACATGCCGGACAGGATACGGCCCTCGAGCAGCTTATTGAGGCTACGGCAGCGCCCGGCCGCCACGATTTCGACGGCGACGCCGGCAGCGAGCTGTGCCTGCGCCAGTTCTTCGATAAAGCTTGCTTCGGTTTCGGTTTCCGCAACGATCAGATTGCCGAGCACCAGGTACTCCACATCCATGCCCAGTTCAGCCGCGAGTCCGGGATACAGACGCTGGCTTGCCATCGCCAGATCGAGCGCGGAGCCCGGTTTCTTGGTCGCCATCGAAATGACGCCTGAGTTGACGCTCGATGCGCCGCTGCCGATAGCGGAACGCTCGATAATAGTGACGCGGGCACCCTGCTTCGTCAGGTAATACGCAACCGAGCAGCCGATCACGCCGCCGCCGATTACCGCCACGTCCGTATCGGACAGGTGCATCAGGTTTTCCCGCGAAAATTTTTTGGTCCGCCCAGCAACTGCCGATGCAGACTGCTCAAATGCTGAGGGTGTCGCGAGTATACACTTTGATATCGGCGCTTGAATTGCGGTAAGCTTTCTTGAGGCCACCGGGAAGGAATTCTGATGAGGATCATCGCAAAATTTTTCTTCTTCGCCTTGCTCGCGCTCGTCTGCGCCGCCGCTTACCCGCAAAATTATCCGGCGAAACCGATTCGCGTGATCGTGGCTTATCCGCCCGGCGGCTCGACCGATATCATCGCGCGCATCATCGGCCAGAAATTGAGCGAGCGCTTCGGCCACACCATCGTCGTCGACAACCGCGCCGGCGCGGCGGGCATGCTAGGCGCCGCGCTGGCCGCGCAATCGCCGGCCGACGGCTATACGCTGATCCTCAGCGATACGCCGTTCGTCGTCAATCCCAGTGTGTTCAGCAAAGTGCCTTACGATCCGATCAAGGACTTCACGCCCGTCGCCATGGTGGCGCAATCGCCGATGATGCTGGTGGTCACCTCATCGGTGCCGGTGCAGACGCTGCAGGACTTCATCAAGCTTGCCAAGGCGCAGCCCGGCAAACTCACGATAGGCTCCGCGGGCACCGGCGCGTCATCGCATGTCGTCGCGGAACTCTTCAAGATGAGAGCGGGCGTCAACATCATTCACGTGCCGTACAAGGGACTCGGTCCCGCGCTCGCCGAAACCGCCGGCGGCCAGGTCAATTCCGTGTTCACGAGCATTCCCGCCGCCATGGGTCTGGTCAAATCCGGCAAGCTGCGCGTGCTTGGCGTGTGTGCGATGAAGCGCGTGACGGTTGCGCCCGAAGTGCCGACGCTGGACGAAAGCGGCGTCAAGGATTTCGAAGCGGCGATTTGGTACGGCTACCAGGCTCCCGCGGGGCTGCCGAAACCCGTGCTCAACACGTTGAGCACAGAGATCGTCCGCGCCGCGCAGCTGCCCGATGTGCGCGAACGCTTCCTGGGACTCGGGCTCGAGCCGCTGATTTTGATGCCTGTGGAATTCCGCGCGTATATCGCGGCAGACCTGAAAAAATGGGCCGATGTCGCGAAGGCGGCCCGCATCAAAGCTGAATAGAAGCCCTGCGCAGTCTCTTACAAGTCGGCGAGCTGCAAGTCGTCGCCATTGCGTATGAGGATCTTGCCCGAGGGCAATTTCAGGTAAGGCGCCGCTTCGTCGGCGCTCAGGCCGTAAGTAAAGCTCATCGGGCCGCGGCTGAAGCTCCCCGCGCCATGTCCGGAAAAGACCGACAGGCGCTGGAATTTGAATGTCGCGGTGCTGCCATCCGTGCATTTGAGTTCGCCCGCGCCGCCAGCCTTGCTGCTGGAAGTGAATTCGCCGGAGCATTTGACGTCGGGGTCGGCGAGTGAATGGATGGCCACGGTGCCGGAGCCGTCCAGGTGCCCCTCCGCTACGCCTACATGAATGTTGGAGCCGAGAATTGCGATGACAGGGCGCGTTGCCGAGAATGGCCCCGCGTTAGCCAGATCAGTCCATCCGGCAAGTGAGAGGCTTGCTGCAATAGCGGCTATCGCGAGTTTGTGCATGGGGATCAGCTCCGGTTCATCAGCGGTAGTGCTGAAGTTACGCGCAGGCCGCTTCGCTGCCCAGAAAACTTACAGCGATTTACACCCGTTTACACTTCTTCACAGGTCAGGCTGGCGATGAACCGGCGGCCGTATTCTGCCCGCAGAAAACGTGACATAGTCGCAAACAGCGCGCGAATGCGCTGCCAGTTCGTTGGATCGCGGCGGCGGGACCCGCGTATAGTCAGGGGCGTAGTTCGCTCTTTCGGAGCGGCGGATCGTGCGGACGGTGGTACGTAATGCGAAAAAAATGGGGACAAGCGCGCCAGACGGTGGCGCGGCTGCTGGCATTGGCCAACCTGATCGTCCTGTTGTCGATCGGCGCCTTCGTCGCATTTTCGGCGTATCGCGGTTATGGCCTGGTCGAAACGCAGGCGCGCAACACCGCCGAAAACCTGTCTGTCGTGCTTGACCGGGAAGTCTCCGCGCGCATCGAAAAAATCGACCTCGCGCTGCGCATGATGGCGCTCGAAATTGAACGCCGCTTCGGGGCACGGGCCGCGGACGCGGCGACGGTGAACCAGTGGATGGACCAGCAGCGCAAGCTGCTGCCCGAAATCGACGCCCTCAGGGCAACCAACGCGGAAGGCCATATCGTGTACGGTACGTCGCTACCGGCGGGGTTCGCCGTAAGAGTAGCCGACCGCAGATATTTCCAGCAACTGCGCGACGATGCGAACGCGGGACTCGTCGTCGACGGCCCCGTGGCGGGGCGGATCGATCCCTCGCCGACCATGGTGTTCGCCAGACGGCTGACTAAACCCGACGGTAGTTTCGCCGGCGTACTTTTTGCGCGCGTTTCAGTCAAGCGGTTCGCGCAAATCCTCACGCTCGTCAATCTGGATCCGCGTGCCGTCATGGTGCTGCGCACGGTCGACCTCAAGCTGATTGCGCGCTATCCCGAGCCGGCAGCCGCATCGCAGGGTCAGGGTCCGCTGGCGGAATTGCGCAGCGCTATCGCGGCCAATCCCGAGCACGGGCAGTTCGTCGCGCGCAACACGGTCGACGACGTCACGCGAGTCGCTGTCTATCGTCGGGTTTCGGTCTATCCGATGTACCTGGTGATCGGTTTGGCGCGCGACGATTACCTGGCGGCATGGCGCGCCGATGTGCGGAATCTGGCGGGACTCGGCCTGCTGGCGCTGGCGTTTTCGGCATTTTCCGCGTGGACGATTTATCGCTTGTGGCTGAAGCAGCTCACCGCCGCGAACGCCCTGGTGCAAAGGACCGCCGAACTTGAGTTGAGCAATCGCGAGCTCGAAACTTTCAGCTATTCGGTGGCCCACGACCTGCGCGCGCCGCTGCGCGCCATCAGCGGCTTCAGCTCGATCGTCGCCGACGCGAACCGCGACAAGCTCGACCAGACGGCGCTCGGCTATCTCGAACGCATTCGCGTCAACGGTGAGCGCATGGGCGAGCTGGTTGACGACCTGCTGAACCTGACGCGGTTGTCGCGCCGTGAGATAACACGCCGCGACGTCGATCTCAGCAAACTTGCCGAACGCACGATCGCGACGCTGATCCAGCTGCACCCGCAGCGCGCCGTGCACGTCGGCGTACAGCCGGGGATCCATGTCAACGCCGATCCCGGCACGCTGCAGGTCGTGATGGACAACCTCATAGGCAACGCGTGGAAATTCACCACCACGGCGGCTGCCGCCCGCGTCGAGGTCGGCGCCGCGCAACAAGATGGCGCTACGGCTTATTTCGTGCGCGACAACGGCGCGGGCTTCGACATGGAATATGCGCACAAGCTCTTTGCGCCGTTCCAGCGACTGCACGCGCGCGAAGAATTCGAGGGCACCGGTATCGGCCTGAGCCTCGTCAAGCGCATCATTACCAAGCACGGCGGCCGGGTTTGGGCGGAAGCAGCACCGGGACACGGCGCAACGTTTTATTTCACGCTCGGGTAATCCTTACGGCGTCTTCACGCCGATGGCTTTCAGCCGCGCGTGTGCGCGGCCGGCGCGCGCCTTGAGACCGTCGTGATAAGTGCTCGTATCCGTGCCGGGCAGATTCAATACCTGGCAACCGAGTTTCCAATACTCCTCGATCTGGTCTTCCGTTTCCGCAGACCCGCGCGCCAGCTTGCCGTGCTTGAGGCAGGCAGCGACGATCTGGTGCAGCGCTTCCTTGAATTTCGGATGATCAAGCTGGAGGTGGACGCCGAGCTTCGCGCTCAAGTCCGAGTGCCCGTAGGCGATCATGTCTATGCCCGGCACCGCGGCAATTTTCTCGACGTTCGCCAGCCCTTCCAGCGATTCGATCGACGGGCACAGGATGATGTTGTCGTTCGCCCACGGGCTGTACTCGGCGTGGTAGCGCCCGCCAAAACTCTTGTAGCCCGTATGCGGGCCCATCTGCGAGATGCCGCGGTTGCCGATTGGCGGGTACTTCGCCTGCTGCACGATGGCACGCGCCTCTTCCGCCGTGTCGACGTCCGAGATCTGGATGCCCATGACACCCTGGTCCAGCAGCAGCGGAATATGATGCATGAACGATTTATGGATGCGCACGATGGGCGAGATTTCGGTAGCGGCGAACCACGCCGCGAGATCGGCGATTGTTTCCAGGTCGAATGCGCCGTGCTCCATGTCTATCATGCAATAGTCGAAGCCCGACGACTCGATGATGCGCGGCACGCCGCGCGAGGCGAATTCCTTGAGTCCGGTGCCCAGCGCGGCGCGCCCTTCGCGCACGGCCTTGCGTATGCTGTTTTCTTTCACGTGTCGTCTCCAGCGAAATTGATCGTCAGGCGACCGGCAGCTCGCGGCCTTCGTCCGACGATAGTTTGATCGTGTCGAGGAAGCGATGCAGATCGACCGCGGTGTCGAACGTCGGCAAGCGGTTCTGCCCGGTGCGCACCGCATCGGCGAACAACTTGTACATCTGCCCGACGTTGAAAGGATCCCCGCGCGGAAACTCGGGCGGCACCCACGTGTAACGCTCCGGAATCGGCAGGTCGGTGAGCTCGTGACTGCGTTTTGCGCCCTGCACGCGCAGCATCTCCCCGCGCTGGGACGAGATATTGCCGGTCGCCACCAGCGTGCCTTCACGGCCGTAAATCACCATTCTGAAACCGCCGCCGGCCCAGGGCACTGCCGCGACGTGCACCGAGGCCACTCCGCCTTTTGCCAGCTTGCCGCTCACCAGGATGTTGTCGGGCGAAGTCACGTCTACGAATTGCTTCGTGTCGGTTTGGTACCACTGCTTGGCCTGGGTCGTCACCATGCACGACACTCGCGCGAAATTGCCCACGACGAAGCGCAAGGCATCGATGACGTGGCCGTTGGCGATGGTCAGCGGATTCGCGCCCTGACTCGCGTCGCGCTGCCAGGTGCGGCTGGAGGGACGCTCCAGCGCGCCGTCGCGCATGCAGTCGGCGTGGCACGACAGTACTTCGCCCACATAGCCGGCTTCGATCTGGTCTTTCATGAACAGCAATGCCGGACTCACGCGTGATTGCAGGCCGACCGCGGTCTGGACTCCCCTCGCGCGCGCCAGCGCAGCCAGATCTTCGGCTTCGGCAGTGTTGCGGCCCAGCGGCCACTCGGTGTAGACATGCTTGCCCGCTTCGATGGCGGCCCTGGTCGGCGCGTAATGCAGCGGCACGCGCACGACGACGGCGACCGCGTCGATTTCGGGTGATGCCACCATCGCGCGGTAATCAGTAAAGGCGAGTTTGGCGCCGAACGCCTTGCGCGCCTCTTCGGCGGTCTCGGTGCGGGTGGTGCACACCGCCGTCACCTCGACATCCGGGCTCGCCTTCAGCGCCGGAAAATGCGACAGCGAAGCCCAGGTCGAACGCAAGTTGGCTCCGATAAATCCCAGACGTATTTTATTTCCCATCAAGCTGCTCCTCGCGGCGGTTATTGTCTGAATTATTGCAGAGATTGCCTGCGGATTTGCCGGCCGCCAGTCACCCGCGGCGCAAACCTAAAAAAGGATCAGCGCACGTTAGCACAGAGTGCGCCATTGGACCGGCATCGCTGGACGAAGAACGAGCGGACGGGTTCCACTGCGTATAAAATTGCAGCCCGCACACATCAATGGTTTTGGCCATGCCCCCGCCGGACGATATTCCCCCAGACACGCTTCGCATCTACGGAAATTTATCTCTGCTCGAAATGGCCCCGGTATTGCTGGCCGCGGAACATATCTATGCCGGCAAAACTTTGATCGAGCATGGCAGCGTGATGGCGCTGTGGGGCACGGCTAGCGATCTGGCGAGCCTCAAATCGGCCGGCCAGGCCGACCTCGCGACCAATTCAGAAACGCAGACGCTGCGCGGCTCCGTTGCCGGTCCTGACCTGCGCGTCATCTGCACAGTCGCAGAATGCCCTTACCGTATCGTTGCGCGCCGCTCGGCAGGCATATCCAAGCTCGCCGACCTGCGCGGCAAACGTATTGCAACTCAGCTTGATTCGTCAGCAGCGTATTTCCTCGACTGCATGCTGCGCACCATCGGCCTCAAGTCCACCGACGTCACCAGCGTGCCTTTCATGGCGCACACCGAAACGCCGCTCTCGCTCGTGCCCGAAGCGCTGCGCAGCGGCAGTATCGACGCCGTCGCGCTGTGGGAGCCGCAGCCGCAGCGTGCAAAGGTAGCGCTGGGCGCCGATGCAATCGAATTCTTCGACCCCGCGGTCTACACCGAGAAATTCAATCTCTCCACCACACAGGCCAATCTCGACAATCCGGCACTGCGCAAGCGCATCGTGGAGTTTGTGCGCGCACTGATCACGGCGGCCAGGCGTTTGAAAGACGATCCGCAGGCTGGCTGGAAGCTGGTCGCGCAAACTGCAAAGCTGGACATCGACACCGTCAGCGGCGCGTGGCCACGCTTCAATTACCCGGGCAAACTCGCCAGCGATACGCTGGATGTGTTTGCCCGTCAGGAACCGTGGCTGGCGCAAGTCCAGAACCGGGCGCCGCGCACGCGTGAGGCGCTCGCGAAGCTAATCGACGACAGCGTGGTGCGCGAAGCGCTGGCGTCGTAAGCAAACTCCCTCTCCTTCAAGGAGAGAGAGTTCGATTTTGAAGTTCTCCTGCACTACTCAGCCTTAAGATTTAGCTCGCGCACAAGCTTGCCCCAGCGCTGCATCTCGGATTCAATCAGGCGCCCGAACTCTTCCGGCGTACTCAGCGCGATGTCGACCGCCATGCCGCGCATCGCTGCCACGGTGTCCGGCCGGCGCATGGCCTTGTGCGCTTCGGCATTCAGAAAATCGACGATCGCCCGCGGCGTGTTCTCTGGCGCAAGAAATCCCAGCATCGCATCTGCGCGATAACCCGGCACGCCGGCCTCGGCGATCGTAGGCAGATCGGGGAAGGACTCCGAGCGCTTCGGACTCGCAATGCCCAGCGCGCGCAGCCGCCCGCTCTGCATATGCGGCTTGACCGTCAGCGCATTGCCAAAATCCAGCGCGACTTCGCCGGACAAGGTTGCAACCAAAGCAGGGCCCGCGCCTTTGAACGGAATTTCGCGCAGCTTCACGCCCGCCATTTGATTGAAGAGCTCGCTGGCGAGATGCGCCGAGCTGCCGCTGCCGCCGGATGCATAGTTGATCTGGTCCGGTCGCGACTTCGCCAGCGCGATAAATTCTTTCACGTTGCGCACGGGCAATGAAGGATGAACGACCAGAATATAAGGCGACGAGGCCACCATAGCCACCGGCGCAAAATCGCGCAGCGTGTCGTAAGGCAGCTTCGCATACAAGCTCGGGTTCACCGCGTGCGGGCTCGATACGAACAGCAGCGTGTAGCCGTTGGCCGGCGCGTGCGCCACGATTTCCGTACCAATGATGCCGTTGGCGCCCGCGCGATTGTCGACAATAACCTGCCGCTTGAGCGATTCGGTCATATCGGCGGCGAGACGCCGCGCAATGACGTCCGTTCCGCCGGCAGGCGCGAACGGAACAACCATACGGACGGTCTTGACCGGATACTTTTGCGCATGCGCCGCGCATGCGACAAGCGAAACCATCGCGCACGTTTCTGCAAGTTTGAATTTGTTCACCGGCGTCTCTCTGAAAAGCCGCCGGTATTGGACTACGCTTTCCATAGATCGTCAAACACCTTTGTGCGCTCGCGCACAGACGCAACCTGCTGATTACATCTAAGGTGCGCCATTCGATTGCGCGATTTCCAGGAGGCTCGTCATGAAATTCACGGGGATGTATCTGATCGGTTTTATCGTTTTCATCGGCGGGGTCCTCGCCGCGCTCTGGAAGACGGGAGTCCTGGCCGAAGTCGGCACGACGTGGACGATCATCGGCGTCGTGATCGCAATCGGCATCGGCATCATGTTCTCGGTCTCCAGCAGCGGCACCCGGGAAAACATCGAGATCAATCGCAAGTAAGACCATCCGCTGCCGCGCGGTTGCGCGGAATCATGCTACGCTGATCCATTCGTCGCTTGACGGGGAGCAGCGCATGAAATTATTCATACGATACGTTGGCGTTATGGCGGGACTGTTGCCGCTGGCCGCCGCGGCCGCCGACTATCCCGCGAAACCCATACGCGTCATCGTGCCGTGGCCCGCCGGCGGCAGCACCGATACCCTCGCGCGTATCGTCGGCCAGCGCCTGACTACTATCACCGGCCAGCCCACTGTCATCGACAACCGTGCCGGCGCGGCTGGCACCATAGGCGTCGATATGGCGTCGAAGTCCACGCCTGACGGCTACACGATCACTATCGTCGAAGCCGCGCACGCCGTTTTGCCCGCAACGACAAAAGGCTTGCCTTACGATCTTTCACGCGATCTCGCTCCGCTGACGTTGATCGGTGTCTCGCCGAACATCGTGTATATGAGCTCCGCCGTGCCGGCGAAAAACCTCAATGAATTCGTGGCACTCGCCAAAGCGAAACCCGGCGCGCTGCCTGCAGCTCACACCGGCATTGGATCATTTTCACATCTGGCGCTCGAACTGCTGCAGGCGCGCACCGGCACGAAATTCAACCAGATCGGCTATAAAGGCGGAGCACCCGCCATGGTCGAGCTTGCCGGCGGTCAGGTTTATACCTACCTCGCCACGCTCGCGACCGGGTCGGCAACGTTGAAGACCGGTCGAATCAAGGCCGTCGCCATCTGCGGCGCAAAACGCATTGATGCATTGCCGGATGTGCCGACGACGAGCGAACTCGGATTGAGGGACATGATCATCAATCAGTGGTGGGGTTACGTGGCGCCGTCCAACGTACCGCGCGCGGTCATAGCGCAGCTCCACAAAGACCTTGTTACCGCGATCGATCATCCTTTTGTGCGTGAACGCGCGGCCGAACTCGCGGTCGATGTCACCACGACCACGACCAGCGAACTCAAAACCTACATCGCCGGCGAACTACAACGCTGGGAAGCCATCGCGCGCGATACGGGCATGAAAGCGCAGTAAGCACCCGTCCTTTCAATACCAGAGAAAAATCATAGTTCATGGCTTTGGATCTCATCGTACGCAACG
Organism: Betaproteobacteria bacterium; assembly: GCA_025363575.1. Next base: position 26,421 of record JANYDM010000210.1, read on the forward strand.
CCCGGCTTGCAAACACCGGGCCCGATAAACCTACAGTCGACATTGGCGTGCAGAATGGCGTCATCGTTGCAATCGAGACCATGCTCACCGCCGACGGTCCGACGCACGATGCCCGCGGCAAACTCGTATCGCCCGGCCTGGTTGAAAGCCATTTCCATCTCGACAAGGCAATGATCATTGACCGCGTTCCTCTGCAGCCGAATCGCATGGTACGCGATCACATGGAGCGCACAGCTTCCATCAAGCACACGTTCACGGCGGAGGATATTTACAAGCGCGCGAGCGCGACACTCGAGCAATGCCTGCTGCATGGCGTCACGCATATGCGCACCCAGGTCGAAGTCGATCCGAATGTGGGGCTGCTCGGGTTCGAGGCCATCGAACAACTGCGCAAGGACTACGCGTGGGCGATCGACATCCAGCCTTGCGTGTTTCTACAGGAGGGCTGGACCGGCGTTACGGGTGCCGACGAGAATCTGGCCGGCTGCGTCAAGCGCGGCGCGCCGGTGATCGGCGGCGGCATCCGCTACGACAAAGACGGGCCCGCGCAAATCCGCCGCGTATTCGAGCTCGCGCAGCAATATGACATCGACGTCGATTTCCATCTCGACGGCGGCTACGACGTGAAGGACCTGGACTACCCGCAAGTCTGCGAGATCACCGACAAGATCGGCTGGCATGGCCGCGTCGCTTTTGGCCACGGGTCGAAATTCTCGTGCATGCCGGTCAAACAGCAGGCAGCGGTAGGCAAGCGGCTCGGGCAGTCGGGCGTGTCGCTTGCGGTGCTGCCGGCGACGGACCTGTTCAATGCCGGGCGACATATGGAGCACACGGTCATGCGTGGAGTGACCGACGCGAATACGCTCATCGAGAACGGCGCGAACTGCACGCTCGCTACCAACAACGTGCTGAACCCGTTTACGCCCTTCGGCGATTGCTCGCTGACGCGCATCGCCAACCTCTACGCGAACGTCGTGCAGCGCGATGGGCCAAAAGATCTCGGCGTGTGTTTCGAGATGATCACCGATCGCGCTGCCCAGCTCATGCGCATCGCGGATTACGGCATCGCAGTGGGCAAGGCCGCCGACCTCGTCGTGTGGGGCGAAACCCGCCCGTGCGACATCATCGCCAAAAGCGCGCTGCCGCTCGCCGGGTTCAAGCGCGGCCGACGTATATTCTCTCGTGAACTGCCTGCTCTCCTGCGACCCGCTTAGAACAGAAACCATTTGTAGCGGCAGATAGTTGCTTGAAGGATTTAACATGAGTTTGAGACACCTGAAAATCGCGGCGGCGCAGCTCGGTCCGCTCCATCTCGCGGACACACGGACGACGGCAACGAAGCGTCTCGTTCAGCTCCTGCGCGACGCGCACGGCATGGGCGCAAAGTTCGTCGTGTTTCCCGAACTCGCATTCACGACGTTTTTCCCGCGCTACTGGTATGAAGACCAGGCCGAGACCGACCGCAAGTTTTACGAGCTGACGATTCCGTCCGCCGAGACGCAGCCGCTGTTTGACGAAGCGAAGAAACTCGGCATCGGTTTTTATCTCGGCTATGGTGAACTAACTCAGGAAGAGGGCCGTACGCGCCGCTTCAATACCTCTATCCTCGTCGGCCCGGATGGCTCGCTGGTCGGCAAGTACCGCAAGATCCACCTGCCCGGCCATGCGGAGCACAAGCCGGAAGCCGCATTCCAGCATCTGGAGAAAAAATATTTCGAAGTCGGCAACCTCGGCTTTCCGGTGTGGCGTTTCATGGACACGATCACCGGCATGTTGATCTGCAACGACCGCCGCTGGCCCGAGGCGTTTCGCGTGCTCGCGCTGCAGGGCGCGGAGATCGTCGCGCTCGGCTTCAACACACCGAGCGAAAACCTCGCGTATCCGGAGCCGCCGGCGTTGCGCGTGCATCATCACCTGATCACCGCGCAGGCGATGGCGTATCAAAATGCGATCTGGCTCGTCGAATCGGCGAAATGCGGGTTCGAGGACGGCAATCGCATGTTCGGGCACTCGCTGATCGTGGCGCCGACGGGCGAGATCGCAGCGCAATCATTGAGCGAGGAAGACGAGGTGATTTGCGTCAACGCGGACCTCGAGCTCGCTGCCGACCTGAAACGCACTGTGTTCAACTTCGCCGCACACCGCCGGCCCGAGCACTATAAACTCATCGTCGAGCGCGTCGGCACCGAAGTCACGCCGGCGAAAGGGCCCTAGGGAGAGTTCCTTCCCCCGCCTGCGGGACAGGCCAGGATGGGGCCACTCCGGCGCCGCTCGAGGAGCGGTCGCCTTATTGCGAAGCAATACCCGCCGCCTTCGCCGCCTTGCGATAACGCTCGATTTCCTGCGGCAACAGATCGTTCAGCTGCGCCGGCGCGAGCGACCATGCCTCGATGTTCTGCTCGGCGAGGAATTTCTTCATGTCGGCGCTGGCGAGGATGTGCGCAATCGCGGCGGCGATAAAGTCGCGCCGCTCTGCGGAAATTCCCGCCGGCGCGAAAATCGCCCACCACAATTCATAGCTGTAACCCGGGACACCCGATTGCGCGATCGCCGGCAATCCCGGCAGCAAAACCGACTGCTCCAGACTGGTGACGCCGAGCGCGCGCAAACGGCCGGCCTTGATCTGCGGGCTGACAGCGGGCGAGCTCGCGAACAGCATTTCGACTTCACCCGACATTACCGAAATCGACGCCTCGGCGACGCCCTTGTACGGGATGTGAGTAAGACTTATGCCTGCAGCCGACGCGAACAGCGAAGCAGCGAAATGATTGTTGCCGCCGGTGCCGGCCGATGAGTAATTCAATTTGCCGGGATGCTGCTTCGCGAGGGCGACAAGTTCTTTGACGGACTTCGCAGGCACGGAGGGATGTACGACAAGCACCAGCGGCGTCTTCGCAATCGCGGCGACCGTCACGATGGCGTGCGCGGGATCGAACGGCAGCTTCTCGCGGATCGCGGCGGTCGCGGGGTATGACGACGTGTGGCCGAGCAGCGTGTAACCGTCGGGCGGCGACTTCGCCGCGAGCTCAGTACCTATCATGCCGCTCGCGCCCGCCCGGTTGTCCACTACGACGTTCTTTCCCCAGGCCTCCGCAAGCCGTTGCGCTACCCCGCGCATGACGACATCGGCGCCGCCGCCCGCCGTGTACGGAACGATCAATTGCACGGGCTTCGCAGGAAAGGACTGCGCCGCAACGCTTGGCGACAAAAAACTCAAAGCTGCCCCCGCAATCCCCGGATATAAATTGCGCATGATTCGCTAACCGCCCTTTTTTTCAGTCGTTACATCGAATCCAGTACAGCGTCACGCGTCGCGCAGTCCGTAGATATCGCGCGCCGCCGCCGCCGAAATTTTTCCCTCGATTAAATCCCGCTTCACCGCCGCAGAATCGCGCGCACGCGGGTCGCCATAGCCGCCGCCGCCCGGCGACATCACACGCAGCACGTCGCCGTTGGCGAATGGCGTGCCGGAGGTCGTCATGGGCAGGCGCGTTTCAGTTGCCGTGCCCGGATTACGGATGAAAGTACCCAGCCCTCCCGGCGCACCGCCCGCCATGCCGGGCGCGGGAAATTTCTGGCGCGAGCTGCGCAGCGAAGCACCGGCGTTGTCGGCGAGCAGGCGCATGTCGCGCAATATACCCATACCGCCGCGAAATTTGCCGGGGCCGCCCGAGTCGGTGACCAGCTCGTAGCGCTCGATGCGCAGCGGAAATTCCATTTCCATCGCTTCGACCGGCAGGTTGGACGTGTTCGTCATATTGATCATGACCACGTCCATGCCGTCGGCGCTGCAGCGCGCGCCCTGTCCGCCAGCAAGATTTTCGTAGTTGATAAAGTAGCGTTTGCTGTACGGGTCGGCGCCCGCGCTGATGCAGCCCTGGCCGGGACCGCCGGCCGCGACGCTGCGCGTCGGCGCCGCCTGACCGAGCGCGTTGTTGATCGCCTCGGCCAGAATCATCGACGTCATGTTGCGCGAACTCACGGCGGCCGGCGCGACCGGGTTCACGACAAGCCCCTCAGGCGCGATGATGGTGACAGCGCGATACAGCCCTTCATTCGTCGGCGCGAAAGGGTCGACCACCGATTTGAGGCAGAAGTACGCGGTCGCAAAGCAATGCGTGAGCGGCACATTCTTGCCGCTGCCGAGCTGCGGCGAGCAATCCGAAAGATCGAGCGTCAAATGGCCGTCTTTTATCGTAAGCGTGACAGCGAGCCGCACGCGTTCGCCCGTCACGCCGTCCTCGTCGAGCCAGTCAACCGCGCTGTATGTGCCCTCTTTCAATACGCTGCGGATGCCGCTGCGCACGCGCCGCTCGGTCGCATCGAGCATCTCGGTGATGCATGTCAGCATCGTCTCGCGCCCGTATTTCGCGAAGAGATCCTGCACGCGCGCCGAGCCGCGATTGCACGAAGCCATCTGCGCCATCAAATCGCCTTCGCCGTAATGCGGCATGCGCGAATTGAGGTAAAACAGTTCCAGCATGTCGTTGCGCGGTTTGCCGGCGGCGTAGATCTGCACCGGCGGCACGCGTATGCCTTCCTGGTAAATGCTGACGCTGTCGCCCGCTTCGCTGCCCGGCACTCTTCCGCCGACGTCGGAATGATGCGCCACCGCCGCCGCAAACGCGACGACACGCCCGTCATGAAAAATGGGCGTCGCCACGGTGCAATCATTGAGATGCGTGACGCCGACGATGTACGGATCGTTGGCGAGGAACGCGTCACCGGGCTGCAGCGTTGCGAGCGGAAAGCGCTTCAATATCGCGCTCACCATGCGCAGCGTCGAACCCAAATGCGCCGGCGCGTTCGTCATCAGCGACAGCGCGCAGCCTTCAGCGTCGCAGATCGCCGTCGAGCAGTCGGCGCGCTCCTTGATGTTGGGCGAGAATGCCGTGCGCACGAGGCTAGCGGCCATTTCGTGCGTAGCCGCTTCGAATGCGGCGGCGATAATTTCGAGTTGTGCGTGAGCCAACACCGACTCCTTAAGTCAAATACAAGTTGAACCGCCGATAAACGCGGATAAACGCAGATGAAACCCGGGGTGCATGTTGAATAGTTGACCGTCTCGGCGTTCGTCGGCGTTCATCTGCGGCTGCATCATAGCTTCAGCAGCAAATTACCGGCCTCGTCGACGCGCACGCCGAAATCCGGCGGCACTACGGTCGTGCAATCCATTTGCTCGACGATCGCCGGTCCGTGAAAAACGTCACCGGCAAGCAGCGCACCGCGGTCGTACACCGGACATTCGGCGAAACCGCCCGCGTTCTCGAAATAAACGCGGCGCGTCGACGCCGGCGCCAGCGCGCCCTTGCGCGCGCCGGTCTGTGCCGCTCCGAAATCGCCGCGCGCCACCTTCATGCGCGCGCGCAGGCGAAACGTCACGAGCTCGATTGGCTTGTCCGGTGAGTCGTAGCCGAACATCTCGCGATGCGCGGCGTTGAAATTTGCTTTAGTAACCGCCAGCGCCTCCGCATTGAAAATGCCGGCGGGGACATCGACGGTGAGCTCGTGGTTCTGGCCGGCATAGCGCGCATCGACGCTGCGCGCAAGTTCCAGGTGGGCGGCGGCGACTTTATCTCCACTGAAAGCAGTCTGCCCTTTTGCCTCGAGTTCGCGGTAGACCGCGTCCACGCCGGCGAGACCGCCATCCGCAGTTTCGCTCGTCATACGCGTGCGGCTGAAATCGGCCTGTAGATCGTTGACGAGCACGCCCATCGCGCAAAGCACGCCGGGCGCCGGCGGCACCAGCACGCCGGCGACGCCGAGATGCCGCGCCACCGCCGCCGCGTGCACCGGGCCCGCGCCGCCGAACGCGACCAGCATGAAATCACCCGGATCGAGCCCGCGCTCGACGGACACAAAGCGCACCGCATGCGCCATGTTGGTATCGGCGATCGCGATGATGGAAGCCGCGGCCGCCACCGCATCGACGCCGCGTGGCTTCGCGACATCACGTGTGATGACAGCGTGCGAACGCGCCGCATCTATCTTAAGCGCGCCGCCGAGCAGAAACTGCGGATTCAGGCGCCCGAGCACCACGTTCGCGTCGGTGACCGTCGGCTTGTCGCCGCCATTTCCATAGCACGCTGGGCCGGGACGCGCGCCCGCGCTATGCGGCCCGACGTACAGCATGCCGCCCGCATCGAGACCCGCAATGCTGCTGCCGCCGGCGCCGACCGTGTGCACGTCGAGCGCCGCCGCTTTAAGCGGAACACCGTTGATGATGCGGCTGTGCGAAAGCTGCGGCTTACCATTCTGGATAAGGCACACGTCGGTGCTGGTGCCACCCATGTCGAACGTAATGATGTTCGCGTGACCGCCGCGCGCGGCAACATAGATTGCGCCGCTGACGCCGCCGCTCGGCCCGGAGAACAACGTGTCGATCGGCCGCTCGCCTGCCTGCTCCGGCGTCATGATGCCGCCGCCCGAATTCATGATGAATGGCGCTTCGGGAACGCCAATTTTGCTCACCTCGCCTTCGAACGCACGGAAATATTCGCGCGTGACCGGCATCAGGTAGGCGTTCACGATGGTAGAACTCAGCCGCTCGTACTCGCGGAATTCCGGCAGCACGTCGGTCGAAATGGAGACATGGCCCTGCGGCCAGCGTTCGCGCAGCCTCGCCGCAATCGCGCGCTCGTGTTCCGGATTGGCATAGGAGTTCAGCAGGCAGACTGCAATCGCCTGCACGCCTGCCGCCAGCAGATTGTCGATGGCCGCGTCGAGGCTGGCGGCGTCGATCGCATTGATCACCGCGCCGTCGGCACCGACGCGTTCGTTGACTTCAAGCCGCAACTGGCGCGGCACCAGCGGGTCAGGCTTGGACACGAACGGGTCAAAGGTATGCGGCCGCGTCTGGCGCGCGATTTCCAGCAGATCGCGGAATCCTGCCGTAGTGATCAGCCCCGTCACCGCGCCCTTGCGCTCGAGCAGCGCATTGGTCATTACGGTCGTGCCGAGGCCGACGAAAGCAACTCCGTTGCCGGCCCCGCCAATCTGCTTCAGTATTTCGCGAATGCCTGCGAGCGGCGCGAGATGAGGCTCGCCCGGCGTCGACAGAAGCTTATGACGGGCGACCGCGCCGTTCGAGGCGTCGAGCAGAAAAAGGTCGGTGAATGTGCCGCCGACATCGATACCGATACGATAACGTGCTGCCAAAAATGTGCCTCCCGTAATATGCGGCGCGCGCAGTCAGCCGCGCCAATCAATCGATGCGAATGTTCGCAGCCTTGATGATCTTCGCGTACAACGCTGTTTCCTGCTTCACATAGTCGATGAACTGCTGCGGCGTGCCCGTCGTGGGTTCCGCGCCCTGCGTGCCCAGGATATCCTTCACATCCGGCTGCGCCATCGCGCGCGTAATGTCGGCCAGCAGCTTGTTGACGACAGGCTGCGGGATACCGGCCGGACCGACGACGCCCCACCAGGAAATCGACTCGTAGTGCAATCCGGATTCAAGCACGGTTGGCACGTTCGGCAGCGCGGCGAAGCGCCTCTTACCGGTCGTGGCCAGCGCGCGAGTCTTGCCGGCCTGCACCTTGGGCAGGGCCGACGGCATGCTGTCCACCATGAACAGCACCTGCCCGCCGACCAGGTCGATCTGAGCCTGCGAGCTGCCTTTGTACGGAATGTGCAGCACATCGATGCCCGCTACACTCTTGAAGTACTCGCCCGCCAGATGCGTGGTCGCGCCTATGCCTGCGGAACCAAAGGTGAGTTCGCCGGGCCGGCGCTTGGCCAGCGCGATGAGTTCCTGCACTGTCGTCACCGGCAGCGAAGGATGGCAGACCACGATGTTGGGTCCGGCCGCGGCCATGGTGACGAAGGTAAAATCCTTGAGGGTATCGAATGGCAGCTTCGCGTAGAGGCTCGGCACGATGGCGTGCGTGCTCGGCGCGATGCCTATGGTATAGCCATCGGGCGCGGCCTTGGCGATGGCATCAGTGCCGATATTGCCGCCCGCGCCGGGGCGATTTTCGACGACTACCTGCTGGCCCCACATTTCACCGAGCTTCTTCGCCAGCACGCGCCCGACGAGATCGGTGCCCCCGCCGGGTGTATACGCAACGATGATGCGCACCGTCTTCGCGGGAAAATCCTGCGCGAAAGCCGGGGACACGAAGGCCGTAGCGGAACACAAAACAACCGCCGGCAGGAATGAAGGTCTCATGAGCAAATCTCCATAGATTGCAGCAAGCGGCCGTCACGCGCCGCGTTGATCGGAAATGCCTGCTCCTGTCTCTGGTTTTGCCCTGCCCGGTGCGCCGCGCGACTGGCGGGCCCGAAGAGTTGCGTGCTACTCGTACGGATGATTATACCGGTTACGCGCCGCCGCTCAATCGGCCTTCGCGCCGGCATCGCGGACGATTTTCGTCCAGCGCACGATCTCGCTCTTGATGAACGCGCCGAATTCGTCCGGCGTGCTGCCGATAGGTGCGACCGCTTCGAGCGCGAGACGGTTGCGATAATCCGGCGCGCTTAGTACGCGCAATACTTCGGTATTAAGCCTGCTGATGATGTCGCCCGGCGTGCCTGACGGTGCGGATAATCCGTACCATACCGCTGAATCGTAGCCGGGAACGGTTTCTGCGATTGCGGGCAGATCCGGCAGCGTCGGCGAGCGCTTTACCGTCGTGACGCCGAGCGCGCGCAGGCGGCCGGTTTTCATATGCGGCCCGACGGCGGTGTAAGTGACGAACGACAATTGCACCTGGCCTGCAATTAAATCCGGCAGCGCAGGTCCTGCTCCTTTGTACGGCACGTGTGTCATTTCAACGTGCGCCATATTGCGCAGCAGTTCGCTGGCGAGATGCGCGCCGCTGCCGTTGCCGGATGATGAGTACGCAAGCTGGCCGGGCCGCGCTTTCAGCAGCGCGAGCAATTCCGGCACCGACTTCACCGGCACCGACGGATGCACAACCAGCACGTACGGAGCGTTGGCGAGCAGTGCGATGGACGCGTAATCCCTGACAGGGTCATAAGGCACCTTCCCATACAGACTGGGATTCACCGCGTACTGCCACGTCAACCCGAAGAGCAGCGTGTAGCCGTCGGGGGGGCTCTTGGCCACGAACTCCATGCCGATGTTGCCGTTGGCGCCGCCGCGGTTATCAACGATGACCTGCTGGCCGAGATTCTCCGACAGCTTCTGCGCAAGCGGGCGCGCGATGACGTCGGTGCCGCCGCCCGGCGGATACGGCAGCACGAGCCGGATCGGTTTGCCCGGATAGTTTTGCGCATAACCGTGCGCGGCCGCGACAAGCCCGATTACGCAAGCGCTGAGACGGATTCCTTTCATCATTTTTCTGCTGCCTGCAAATCGGTCGCACTCGCACGCAACGCCGCATCCGCGCGCAACTGCGCCTTGAGCACTTTATGCGTCGGCGTATGCGGCAGCGCATCGACGATAGCGACGAAACGCGGCACCTTCATCGCAGCGAGATGCTCGCGCGACCATTGCGCAATCTCGGCGGGCGTTACCGTCTGCCCCGGTCGCGGCACGACTGCGACGAGTATCTCGTCTTCGCCCAGTTCGGACGGCACCGCAATGGCGGCGACCTCGAAGACCGCAGGATGCTCGCCGATCACGCGGTCGAGTTCTGCGCCCGAAATGTTCTCGCCGCGGCGGCGAATGATGTCTTTCTTGCGCGACACGAAAAAGAAATAGCCGTCGGCGTCGCGCCGCACGAGGTCACCGGTGAGGAACCAGCCATCGCGGAATGCACTCCTGGTCTGCTCAGGATCACGGAAATAGCCCTGCATGATGATGGGTGTTTTGACGATGAGCTCGCCGGTCTCGCCCGTGCCGACATCGTTGCCCTCGTCGTCGACCACGCGGCACTGCGCCCACGGGCGCGCTGCGTCGGGATGGCGGCCGACCGGCCCCATGCTGCCGACTTTGGCCGTGCCTTCGAGCGGGATGCACGTCACGCCGGGGATCTCCGTCATGCCGTAGCCGCCGATCAAGTGCGGGATATGAAAGTCGTTGCGGAAAGTTTCCATCATCGGCTGACGCGCGCCATACAGTTTCGTGATCCGGTGATCACCGCGAAACTCACTGCGCGGACGTTTCATCAATATCGTACCGATCGCTTCGATGATGTTGACGGCGGTCGCGCCCGTCTCGGCGGCAATCTGCCAGAACGTGGAAGCCGAAAACTTCGGCACGATGATCATGCACGACCCGCCCGCCAGCGTGCCGGCGACGGAATAGAACAATGCATTGATATGAAACAGCGGCAGCACGATCAACAGCCGGTCGTCGGGCTGCACATAGACACGCTGCACGAAAGCCTCGCCGCCGGTGACGAAACTGCGCTGGCTGTGCATTGCGCCTTTGGGAAAACCGGTCGTGCCCGATGTATATACGATCAGGCAGGTATCGTCGGCGCCGCCGGCGTATGCCAATGCTGCATCGGGCGCCGCCGCCATGAGATCGGCCAGCGCCGTTACGCCATCTGCTGTGCCGTCGAGCAAAGTAAACCACGGCGCCGGCGTGACATCGCCCGCTGCGTCGCGCGCGACCGCCAGGGTTTCTGCCGTGCATGCTACCGCGACCACTTCGGCATGCCGCATGACGTAACGCGCTTCGGTCACGCCGAATTCGGGATTGACCGGCACCATGATCGCGCCTATGCGCGCGAGCGCGAGCAGCATCAGCACATGCCCCGGATGGTTGCGCGCCATCACCGCGACGCGATCGCCTTTCTTGATGCCGCGCGCCCTCAGCACGCGCGCCGCCCGCTCCGTCTGACCGTGAAATTCCTGCCAGCTCAACGTGCGCCCCGCGTAGACGATGAACGGGCGCTGCGAGTCGCGCTGCATGCGGCTCGTGAAGACGCCGTGCAATGAATAGTCGTGCTCGGGGTACAGGCGTATGACTTCGAGCGGAGATCTCATCGGGGCGCGGCAGATATGGGCAAAACGGGTTGCGCGATTATAGCGCCGCGTGACAACTCGCATATAATCCCGACTCCACGTTTGCGAGATTGCGCCACCATGTTCGCCGCCCCTCAACTCATAGAGACCGAAGTTTTCGCCGCCGTGCCGCAGAACCTGCGCAAGAGCCACGTGCCGGCCGATCGCATCGCTGCGGGCGGCGGCCCGGTGCCGGCCGGCAGTTTTCTCGAAGGCCCGTCGTTCGATCGCGCCGGCAACCTGTACGTCGTCGACATTCCGTACGGACGCATATTCCGCATTTCGCCGCAGGCCAAGTTCGAGGTCGTCGCAGAATACGACGGCGAGCCCAACGGCCTGCGCATCCACAAAGACGGCCGCATTTTCGTTGCCGACCACAAGCTTGGCATCGTGCTGCTCGATCCGGCGAGCGGCAAGATCACGCCGTTCGTCACGCGCTATCACCGCGAGCATTTCAAGGGCGTCAATGATCTCACCTTCGCCTCCAATGGCGACCTGTATTTCACTGACCAGGGCCAGAGCGACATGTCGGACCCGACCGGGCGCGTCTACCGCTACACGGCCGCGGGCGTGCTGCACAAAATCGCCGACTGCGTGCCGAGCCCGAACGGACTCGTCTTGAATGCCCGGGAAGACACGTTGTTCGTCGCCGCCACGCGCGCGAATCAGGTATGGCGACTGCCGTTCGCTCCCGACGGCACCGTCGCACGCATGGGCGTGCAGATACAGATGTCGGGCGGGCGCGGCCCCGACGGCATAACCATGGATGAGCACGACGGCCTCGTCGTCGCACACCCCGACATGGGCGCGGTATGGATATTCAATCACCGCGGCGAGCCGCAATTCCGCGTGCAGTCGTGCAGCAGCGATCTCGTGACCAACATCGCGTTCGGCGGCCCCGACCGCAAGACGATCTACATCACCGATTCCGGCAGCGGCTGCGTCCTTACCGCGCGCGTGCCGACGGCCGGGCGACTGCTCTACTCACACATGTAAATCAAAGCGTCACCGCTAAGGACGCGAAAGATTCTTCACAATACCCCCCCTTGAGGGGTACGCAAAGAAAACCAGGGGAAAAGCATGCACAATAATCCGGCCCTTACGAGCATCGCTGTAGTCCCACTTAATTAACATAGCCCTTCCTTAACATCCTTCGCGTCCTTTGCGGTTCAAGATTTTCTTGAAGTTCTTTCGCCCATGAACCTCGACGCGCCTGATACACGTGTCCGTCTCGAAGCATTCCTGTGCGCCGCTTCGGGCGCGCAGACGACGCATATCAGAAAGCTCCATCGCCTGAGCGGCGGCGCGGTGCAGGAGAACTGGGCGCTCGATGCCGACATGACGGGCGGCTCGCATCCCGGCCCGCACCAATGGGTGCTGCGCACCGACGCCGCGGCGCGCGTCGAGGCCAGCCTGAAACGCAGTGAAGAATTTCAGATACTGCAGGTCGCCGACGCGCACAATCTGCAAGCGCCCCACCCGTTGTGGATGTGTGCGGACCCCGCCGTCACCGGCCGCGAGTTTTTTATCATGCAGCATCTGCCAGGCATCGCGAGCGGGCACCGCGTGACGCGCGAAGCGCCGCTCGTGCCGGACCGCGCAATGCTCGCCGGCGAGCTGGCCGAAAATCTCGCGCGGCTGCATCAGATCAAACCGCCGCACGTCAAACTGCCGTTCCTGAAAACGACGCTCGCACGCGACAATATCGCGCACTACCGCCAATATCTCGATCGGCTGCCGGCTGCGCATCCCGCCCTTGAATGGGGACTGCGCTGGTGCGAGCTCAACGCGCCGGCGCAGGAAGAGACGACCTTCATCCACCGCGACTATCGCACCGGCAACTACCTTGTGCACGAAGGTCACCTTGCCGGCGTGCTCGACTGGGAATTCGCGGCGTTCGGCAACCCGCTCGAGGATGTCGGCTGGATGTTCGCAAAGTGCTGGCGCTTTGCCGGCAAAGAGCGGCCGGCGGGTGGCATCGCAGCAGCCGAAGACTTTCTCGCTCCTTATGAAGCCGCCTCGGGTCGTACCGTATCTCCCGCCGCGCTCGTATACTGGCAGGTCATGGCGCATATCCGCTGGGCCGTCATCGCATTGCAGCAGGCGCAACGCCATTTGTCCGGCGTCGAACGCTCGCTGGAACTTGCCCTGACCGGCCGCATCGTGGCCGAACTCGAATATGAAATCGTTGCGCTGACTAAAGACTCAAATTAATAGCCGCAGATAAACGCAGATGAACAACAGCCCAGACGCCACCGAGCTACTCGCCATCGCGCGCGCCACGCTGCTCGACAAATTGCTGCCGCGGCTGCCCGAAGACCTGCGCTACGATGCGCTGATGATAGCCAATGCAATGATCATAGCCGCGCGCGAACACGCCGGCGGGGACGCCGCGGCGCAGGAGGAACTGGCGCGGCTGCATAATCTGTTCAGCCAGCGCGGCGAACCTCTATCCGGCACGGCGCTGGCAGCCGAACTGGCGCGATGCAATCGCCGCCTGGCCGGCGATATACGCAACGGGCGCTTCGACGGCAAGGAGCGCACGGCGCTGCTTGCCCACCTGGAGAAAACCGCGGCAAACGAGCTCGCTATTTCAAATCCGCGCGCGCTGCAGGCCTGATGCGATGGCGGACGCGATGGCGGGCATGTCATTCGAGCCTCTCACGCCGACTGCATTTCTAAGGCGCTCGGCGACGGTCTTCGGCGACCGCATCGCCGTAATCGATGGTGACCTCAAGTACACCTACGCGGAGTTCTACCGGCGAGCGCTGCAACTCGCGGGCGCCTTGCGCGCGGCGGATATCGCCGCTGGCGCACGCGTCGCCGTGCTGGCGCCGAATACGCACATGCTGCTCGAAGCGCATTACGGCGTGCCGCTGGCCGGCGCGGTGCTCGTCGCGCTCAACCAACGCCTGACCGCAAGCGATCTCGCGTACGTCATCCGTCATAGCGACGCACAAGTGTTGATTTACGATTCTGAATTCGAAACGGTTGCACGCGACATCGCGCGCGAAGCCGGCGCCGGACTCAAGCTTATCCGCGCCGGCGGCGCCGACGAGTATGAAGCGTGGCTGGCGGCCGCTTCGCCGCATGCGGAGCCCGTCGCCGACGAGCGCGGCGTGCTGTCGATCAACTACACGAGCGGCACCACGGGAAAACCGAAAGGCGTGATGTACCACCATCGCGGCGCTTACTTGCAGGCGCTGGCCATGGTCGCCCACCTGCGACTCGATTGCGACTGCACGTACTTATGGACGCTGCCGATGTTTCATTGCAACGGCTGGTGCTTTACCTGGGGAGTCACGGCGGCCGGCGCGACTCACCTCTGCCTGCGCAAGCTCGAGCCCGAGTTCATATGGAAACACTTGCGCGAGTCCGGCGTCTCGCATTTCTGCGCGGCGCCCACGGTTTTGATCATGATCGCGTGGGCCGATGGGGCCAAGCATGGCAAGCTGTCGCGCACGATACAGGCGGCAACCGGCGGTGCGCCGCCGACGCCCGCCATCCTCACACGCATGGCGGAACTCGGCATCAACGTTACCCATCTATACGGCCTGACTGAAACGTTCGGTCCCGCGGTCGTTTGCGAATGGCGCGCGGACTGGAGCAAGCTGCCCATATCCGAGCAGGGCCGCATCAAGGCGCGCCAGGGCGTAGGCAATGTCATCGCGGAAGAATTGCGCGTCGTCAATGATGACGGCCGCGACGTGCCCGCAGACGCGCAAACCATCGGCGAAATCGCCCTGCGCGGCAACAATGTCATGCTCGGCTATTACCGCGACGATGACGCGACGCGGCGCGCGGCGCCCGACGGCTGGTTTCGCACCGGCGACCTTGGTGTGATGCACGCCGACCGCTATGTCGAAATCAAGGACCGCTCGAAAGACATCATCCTCTCGGGCGGCGAAAACATTGCCTCGCTAGAGGTAGAGCGCGCGCTCGCCGCGCACATTGCGGTGATGGAAGTCGCAGTGGTCGCCGGACCCGATGCAAAATGGGGTGAAGTGCCGGTCGCATACGTCACGCTGAAGCCCGGCGCGGCGGCAACGGAAGCGGAGCTGATCGCGCATGCACGCGATACGCTTGCGCATTTCAAGGCGCCGAAGAAAATCGTGTTCGGCGAACTGCCCAAGAACGCGACCGGGAAAATCCAGAAATTCGTGCTGCGCGAGCGCGCGAAAATGTTAAACAACAAATCGTAGCCACAGAGTTCACAGAGGACACAGAGAAAGAACCGGGAAAGAAATATTTTTGCCCCGTTGTTTTCCTCGGTGTCCTCTGCTTCCTCTGTGGCAATGCTTTTATTTGGAGGCCTGAATGGACTTTACGCTGCCCCCCGGAGTTGAAGATTTCCGTCTGCGCTATCGTGCGTTCGTAGCGGATCACATACTGCCGGTAGAGCAGGATCCCGCCTCGTTCGACGAGCACGAAAACATCCGCCTCGACCTGCTCGACGGATTGCGTGCGAAAGCGAAAGCCGCGGGCTTGTGGCTGCCGCAGATGCCGAAAGACGTCGGCGGCCAGGGATTGAACATGGTCGGCATCGCGGCCTGTTACGAGGAAATGAATTACTCGCTGTTCGGGCCGGTTGTATTTAATTGCGCGGCCCCCGATGACGGCAACATGCGCTCGCTGAACCAGGTCGCGACCGCCGCGCAAAAAGAGCGCTGGCTAGCGCCCATCCTCGCGGGCAAGGTGCGCTCGTCGATCGTGATGACCGAGCCGGCGCCAGGCGCGGGCTCCGACCCGACGATGATGCTGACGACGGCGACGAGGCAAGGCGACAAATGGATAGTGCGCGGCCGCAAATGGTTCATCACCGGCGCGGGCGTCGCGCAGCATTTCATCCTGCTCGCGAAGACGTCCGACGACAAGCGCAAGGGTCTCACGGCTTTCCTGTTCGACCGCGACCAGCCGGGCTGGAAAATCGTGCGCCGCATTCCCATCATGGGCCCGGAAGAGCATGGCGGTCACTGCGAGCTCGAGTTCGACGGACTTGAGATAAGCGATGAGAACCGCCTCATGAACGTCGGTGACGGGTTGAAATACACGCAAATACGTCTGGGCCCGGCACGGCTCACGCACTGCATGCGTTGGCTGGGACTCGCGCGCCGGGCGATGGCGATTGCGGCGGACTATGTAGAGACGCGCACGGGACATGGCGTCAAGCTCGCTGACCGCGAATCGGTGCAGTGGATGCTCGGCGACGCCGCGATGCAAATCGAAATCGGCCGCCTGCTCGTCATGCGCGCGGCCGACAAGCTCGACCGCGGCGACTTTGCGCGCAAGGAAGTGTCCATGGCGAAAGTCGCGGTGGCGGACGTGCTGCATCAAGTGGTCGACACCGCGATCCAGTTGAATGGCGCGCGCGGCTATTCGAAAGACACGCCGCTCGAATGGATCTACCGTTACGCGCGCCAGGCGCGCCTTGTCGACGGCGCCTCCGAAGTACACAAAATGGTGCTCGCGAAATCTTTCATGCAGGAGCGCGGCGATTTCTGGTCGTGGAAGTAGATACCATTCGCCGGAGTGGCGACGAATCAAGATGAAGATAGTTCGACACTTGTTATGTTGCTGTGCGGGAACGGCATTGGCGCCGTCACCCGCTACCGCGCAACCCTATCCGGCAAAGTCAGTACGCTTCGTCGTTCCATTTACGCCTGGCGGCTCGCAGGATGTGATTGGACGCCTGTTCGCGCAAAAGCTCACCGAGCGCTTCGGCCATCAGGTCGTGATCGACAACCGCGGCGGCGCGGCCGGGCTCATCGCAGCTGAACTCGTTGCCAAGGCGCCGCCGGACGGCTATACGATTTTCCTCGTCACCGGCGGCCCGATCTCGATCGCGCCGGCATTACATCCCCAGCTTGCCTACGACCCTGCGCGGGATTTCATCTACATCACCCAGCTCGTCGATACGCCGATGGCGTTGATCGTGATACCCGCTCTGCCGGTGAAATCAGTAGCGGACCTGATCGCACTCGCCAGGACCAGGCCGCTCAATTACGCATCTACCGGCAACGGCAGCATCTCGCATCTAACGATGGAAGCGCTCAAGCTCGCGACCGGAATCGCGATGGCGCACGTGCCGTATAAGGGCGCGGCACCGGCGATGATCGACATGCTCGCAGGACAGGTGTCGCTGATGTTCACCGCGACTGCTTCGGCCGCCCCTTACGTTGCAAGCGGCAAACTGCGCATACTCGCCGTTGCCTCGCGCAGGCGCACGGCGATGATGCCCGATGCGGGGACGCTGATTGAGGCGGATATCAAGGATTTCGAATCGACGGTCTGGACCGGCGTGGCGGCCCCGGCGCGGACTCCGCCGGTCATCGTGAAAAAACTGCGCGATGAATTCACGCGCGCGCTGCAGGCGCCCGACGCGAACGAAAAGCTCATGGCCCTGGGCGCCGATCCAGTCGGCAGCTCGACAGAGGAATTCACCGCATTGGTGGTGCGGGACATCGCGCGCTGGGCGAAAGTGGTGAAGGCGTCGGGTCTGCGGCTCGATTAAAACGGACGCAACTATGACGCGTCCGCCCTCCTGAGGACGAAATACAGCACTGCGAGTCCCAGCAGCGTCGCCGCCAGGCCGACGAGCATCTCAGGCGCGATGAGCTTGATGTCGAGCGTGATGAGCTTGTTGCCGATGGCGATGATTGCCGCCTCGATCACGATCTCAGGCTTGATCTCCCCGTGCGCAATGTAGCTCTTCACTGAACGCAGCAATTCGAGGCCGATAAGCACGATTAGGAAAATGCTGAACATTTCGTAAAGGCGGCTGATCTCGATACGCAAGTACGGCGGCTCGATGATTTCCGTGACAACGATAGACCCCAGCTCGAGCGTGCCCATGACTATCGTCAGCAATAGAAGAATGACCAGCGCGCCAACGACAAGCTTCTCGATCCAATCGACGGTTTTCAGCATGGCTTCTCCCCGCGTGCGGCTTCAGTTATTGCGCGTGCATCAAGTGTTCGTTACAAGGCGCTAGCCGGCCTGCACGATTGACGCTTTGACGACCTTGGCTATTTTACGATTTTATTCGGTCTTGATGCCCGAGGTCTTCACGACCCTGCGCCACTTGTCGATCTCGCGCGCGATGTAAACCGCGAATTCATCCGGCGTGGTGTTGCCGGGCTCCGAACCTTCCGCCGCAAGACGCGCGCCGATTTCGGGCGACCGCAGGGCGCGGCGAACTTCCGCGTTCAGAAGATTCACAATTGCGCGCGGGGTCGCGGCGGGAGCGACGATGCCCTGCCACGACGTCGCATCGAAACCCGGCACGCCGGATTCCGCGATCGTCGGAAATTCGGGCAGCGCGGCGAGCCTTTGCGGACTGCTGATCGCGAGCCCCTTGAGCTTGCCGCTCCTTATATGCGGCAATACGACGGGCGGCTGGCTGAAAGTGAGCTGAATCTGCCCGCCGATGAGATCGGTCATCGCGAGCGACGCGCCCTTATATGGCACGTGTGTCATGTCCAGCCCCGCCATCACCTTCAATAGCTCGACCGCGAGATGGGCGCCGCCGCCCGTGCCGGACGAACCGAAGTTCAGCTGGCCCGGCCGTGCTTTGGCGTAGGCGATGAATTCGCGCATATTGTTGATGGGCATAGTTGCGTTCACGGTCGCGAGATACGGCGTCACCAGTGCAAGCGTGACCGGCGCGAAGTCTTTCAGCGGATCATAAGGCAGATGCGGCACGGTGCTCACGTTGGTCGCCATCGTGCTGATGGAGCTCATGAGCAGCGTGTAGCCGTCGGGCGGCGATTTCGCGGTAGTGACCGCAGCGATAGTACCGCTGCCGCCGGCGCGATTGTCGACGACGACCTGTTGCCCGAAGCGCTCGTAGAGCTTTTGACCGAGAGCGCGTGCGACGATATCCGTGACGCCGCCGGGCGCAAAGCCGACGATGAAGCGTATGGGTTTATTCGGATAACTCTGCGCTAGTGCCACGCTACCGGACGCGCACAAATTGCAAATCAAGACCAAAAGCAACTGCAACGTTAACCGCCGATAAACGCAGATGAACGCCGAGAACCTGAATGGACAATTCACGGTTGATATCGGATCAAACTGCAATGTCATTAAGGTCTTTGCATCCCGACGTCAATTACGTTTTTCATCGGCGTTTATCTGCGTTTATCGGCGGTTGCGAATCGCCGTTCAGGTCAAGCCCCAACTATTCCGGGGAGCCGCCCGGCAGGCGCGGCATCTCGAAACGGTCGGTGATGCGCGTGTAACCGCCTTTGCCGGCAAGCCGCCCGATTGGGTTTATGCGGCCGACGTCGACGTGATAACGGTCGTTCACGAGGCCGTCGTCGTAGTGGAACCATACGACTTCGCCGATGACGAGATGATTGGGCCGGCGGCCGAGCTCGATGATCTGCACGAGCTTGCACTCCATCGCGACCGGTGCCTCTTTGATGCGCGGCGGCCGCACTTTCCTGGACGGCACGGCGGTAAAGCCCGCCTTCTCGAGTTCATTAACGCCACGCGGGTAATCGACCGCACAGACGTTCATCTTGTCCTTGATGGCGTCGCTGACCATATGCACGACGAATTCCGGGCATTCGCGGATGTTGGCCACCGTGTCTTTCGCGCCTTCCACCTTGTTGCCGACGGAAAAGCACAGCATCGCGGGATCGGAGCCTACCGCGTTGAAAAAGCTGAAAGGCGCGGCATTCGGCCCCGTCTTGCCGAGCGTTGTCACCAGTGCGATCGGGCGCGGCGTCACGGTGCCGACGAGCAGCTTATATTGCTCGAGTTGGGTGAGTCTGGATGCGTCGAATTCAGTCATGGCTTGCTTTCGTTTTGTTTGAGCGGCGTCATTCGACGAGGAGGTTGGCGGCCTTGATGAGCTTCGCATATTTGTCGACTTCGCGCCTGAAGTAGGCGGCGAGCTCATCGGGCGTGCTGCCGACCGGGTCCGCGCCGTCGCGCTTCATGTAGTCCCCGACTTCAGGCGACTTCAGCGCCTTCACTGTCTCCGCATGCAGCCTGGCAATGATGTCCTGCGGCGTACCGGCCGGTACGAAAAACGCGTACCAGTTATTCGTTTCGAATCCCGGCACGCTCTCCGCGATTGAGGGCAGTTCCGCATACGCCGAAGAACGTTTTGCGGTCGTCACGCCGAGCGCCCTCACCTTGCCGCTCTTGATGAACGGCTGCGCGGACAGGATGGGCGGAAACGCCATATCCACTTCGCCGGACACGACGGCGGTAGTCGAAGGCGCGCCGCCTTTATACGGAACATGCGTAATCTGCACGCCTGCCAGTTGCTTCAGCATTTCGATAGACAGGTGGCTCGTTGTACCGCTGCCGTTGGAAGCGGCGTTCAACTGACCCGCGCGCCGCTTGGCGAGCGTGATCAGTTCGCGCACGTTCTTCGCCGGCGTGCTCGGGTGCACGACCAGCACAAGCGGCGTCGACGATACCCACGATACCGGCGCGAAATCCCTGACCGGGTCCACTGCGGATTTCCTGTAGAGACTGACGTTGACCGCGAGCGAAGCCGACGTGAACAACACCGTGTAGCCGTCCGGCGCCGCCCTGGCCGCGGCTTCCGCGCCTATCATCCCGCCCGCGCCGGTGCGGTTCTCGGTGATGAACGTCTGACCGAAGCTCTCGTAAAATTTCTTGCCGATTAATCGCGCCTGTATGTCGGTACCGCCGCCGGGCTCGAACGGCACGATCACGCGCACAGGTTTGACCGGCCATGATTGCGCGTCCACGCAGGTCGTGCCGCAGGCGATCGCGAGCAAAGCAAGTCGAGCCATCAGCATGCGACGCGCCCTCAGCC
Organism: Betaproteobacteria bacterium; assembly: GCA_025363575.1. The sequence continues at coordinate 47,137 of JANYDM010000210.1, forward strand.
GCGATAGACCGGCGCGGGCTGCGAAAAGAAAGACAGCAGGATGTGATACACCATCATGTAATTGATCTGCTGGAAGCTCGCGTGCGAAAGCCCCGCCATTACGGTGAACTGCTTGTCCGGGTTGGGCAGCAGCTTGAAAAACTCGATCAGGTCGTCGAAACCAGCGATGCCGTCGAACTCACCGCGCATGATCAGCGCGGGCACCTTGATCTTCAGCGGATCGACGACCGGCAGTTTCGAGCACATATCGACATAGGTGCCGGTCGGCATGGAGTCGTCGAGCGCCAATACGGCGTCGGCAAATGCATCCACTACTTTTTTCTCGGCGCAGCCCGGGTGATCGCGGTCGAATACACTGTGCATGAACGCGCGGTCGATGGGACGCCGGTTTATTTTCAGGAACTGCGGCAGCTTCTTGCGCCGCTCGTCGAGCGTCGGACTGCCCTTGCCCGTCCAAACGAACGCGTCGAGGGCGACCCGCGCCACGCGTTCCGGATGTCTCTCCGCAAACATCGCGGCGCGCAATGCGCCGGACGAAATGCCGTAGACAAGAAAATTCTTCACACCGCGCGCTTTCATGATGTAGTCGGTCGCGGCCTTCGCGTCGTCGGCGCCGTTGGAAATATCGCAATTGATGTCGCGCGTCTTGTCAGAACGGCCGTAGCCTTCCATGTCGAAACACCAGGTGTCATAGCCCTGCGCCGCGAAATAATCCATCGCCGACGAGTACGGACGCCCGGGAACCTGCAAGTCGAAGGTCGGCGTGGACGCCATCGAAGAGCCGTGCACGAACAGCACCGTGCCGCGAACCGGCCTGACAGTCGCCGGCTTCTCCCATAGGAATATCTTTACATCGCCTTTTTTCGTCCAATGCTCCTGCCCTGCGGCTTGCGTGCTCATCGATTCCTGCCCCGTTTCATTTAAGTGTGATCCGCAGGGTCCGTATTGGGCGGCCTCGCTGCGGCGAAGGCGCATTTTATACTGCCTGCGCGTTGCCGCGCGCCGCTGCTCGCACGTATAATCCGCGCTCCCGCCGAATTCGCGCCACGCCGGACGTTCTCCTCGCATCCCCGCAAATGTTTTTACTCGAACACGATGCCAAAACGCTGCTCGCATTGCATGGCGCGCCCGCCCCTGCCGGCGCGCTGCTCGATAGCGCCGACGTCGGTCAAGCACAGCTGCCGCCGGCGCCCTGGGTAGTCAAAGCCCAGGTTGCAGCAGGCGGACGCGGCAAAGCGGGCCTTATACGTACCGCCAGTACTCAGAACGAGCTGAGTGCACATTTGCGGGCAATTCTAGGCGCCACGCATAAAGGCATGCATGTGCGCGCCTGCCGCGTCGAGTCGCAAGTGACGGGTGTCGAGGAAACCTATTTGAGCTTTATGCTCGATCCGGTTTCTGCCAGCGTCCGTGTCATGCTCGCGGCGCAAGGCGGCGTTGAGATTGAGACTCTGGCTGCCACGCCCGGCGCGCTGAAGAGCGCGCTTGCCACGCCGGAGCTGACCGCGCTCTCAGGCTCGGTGAATAAACTGACGCAGGGTCTCCCGGCGCACCTGGCGCGCGCGCTGAACAGCGCCGGCCACGAACTCGCTCGTGTTTTTCTTGCCGGCGAGCTTTCGCTGCTGGAGATAAACCCGCTGTTTGTGCGCCCCGACGGCAGCTGGACGACCGGCGATGCGAAAATCGTTACCGACGACGACGCCATGTTCCGGCAGCCGCATTTGCGCACCTTGCTCGACGACCGCTCAGATGCATACCCCGAAGCGCACCGCAAACAGCATTTCGGCTGTGACTACGTGGTGGTCGATCCCGCAGGCGAAATCGGCTTGCTGACAACTGGCGCCGGTTTGTCGATGATGCTGATCGACGAATTGCGCGCGCGCGGATTGAAGCCGTACAACTTCCTCGACGTGCGCACCGGCGGCCTGCGCGGCGATCCAGCGCGCCTCGTCAACGTGCTCAACTGGATAGCCGAAGGCCCCAACGTGCGCGTGCTGTTCGTTAATATATTCGCCGGCATTACCGATCTCGGCGAATTCTCCCGCCTGCTGATGGAAGCGTTCGCGCGCGTGCCGTCGCTCAAGATCCCTATTGTGGCGCGCCTTGTCGGCACCAATCTCGATGCCGCACGCGAATTTCTCGCCGCACGCGGCATCGCGGTCGAACCGGACCTCGAGAAAGCACTGAAGCACGTGAAAAAACATCTTGGCTGCTGACGGGATGACCTTTCCGAGCGTCGACCGCACGACCGGCGTCATCGTGCAGGGCATTACCGGCCGCGCCGGGCGCATGCACACACGATTGATGCGCACCTACGGCACGCGCATAGTCGCCGGCGTCTCGCCGAAGACCGACGCAGGCGACGTTGAGGGCGTGCCCGTGTATGCGTCGTGCGCTGACGCAGTCCGCGCAACCCGCGCGACAGCCAGCGTCCTCCTCGTTGGCGCCGAACAGCTGCTGGGCGCCATAGAAGATGCTGTGCAAGCCGGCATCAAACTGATCGTGACGCCCACCGAAGGCATGCCTGTGCACGATGCCTTGCGCGCGCGCAGGCTCACGCGAGAAGCCGGTGCAATGTGGATAGGCGCGTCGACGCCCGGCATGGCAGTGGCCGGCCAGGCCAAGCTGGGCTTCCTGCCGGAAGCCGCGCTGATACCCGGCCCGCTCGGCATCATGTCGAAAAGCGGCACGTTGTCGTACGAATCCGGCTTCAGGCTCGCGCAGCGCGGCATCGGCACGTCGATCTGGATAGGCGTCGGTGGAGATACGGTCAAAGGCACGCGTTTCGCGGAGCTCGTGCCGTTCTACGCAGCCGACGCGCGAAGCGAGGCGCTGCTCATCATCGGCGAAATCGGCGGCAGCGAAGAAGAGGAGTTCGCCGCGGCGCTGACGGCGCACCGTTTTACCAAGCCGGTATTCGCGCTGATCGCCGGCCGCAGCTCGCCCGAAGGCGTCACCATGGGGCATGCTGGCGCCCTCGTGCACGGCGTGCACGGCGGCTACGCGGCAAAAAAAGCGGCTCTCGAAAAAGCCGGCGTGACCGTTTTCGGCTCGCTCGATGACATGACCCGGGGCATCGCCGCGTGGCATTCGTCGCGCGCAACCGTTTAACCGCAATCGGAAAAGGATACGCAAATGGATTTCAAACTCAGTGACGAGCAGCGCGAATTCGTGAGCGTGGTGCGCAAAGCCTGCCAGAAAGAATTCGCGCCGCGCGCGATTAAATATCTCGATGGCACATGGCCTGCCGAGAATATGAAGCGGCTCGCGGAAATCGGCGTACTTGGCATGTCCGTGCCGACCGAATACGGCGGCTCGGGACTCGGCATTCTGGATACCGTGCTGGTGCTCGAGGAGATCGGCAAGGTTTGTTATGTCACCGCGATGGCCGTGCTCGGCGAAGTCGGCGTGCAGTGCCGCATCATCAGCACCTACGCGCCGGAATCGATCAAGTCGAAAATACTGCCGCGCGTGGCCACCGGCGACGCGATCCTGGCGATCTGCATGACAGAGCCGAACGCGGGTACCGACGTTCCCAACTACACGACAAATACGGTCGTTAAAGGGGACCGCATTATCATCAATGGCCGCAAAACGCTGATCAGCCGTGCCGATATCGCGGAAATGTTCGTCGTTTTCACGCGCGTAGACAGCGTGCCGGGCGCCAAAGGCATAGGCTGCGTGCTGATTCCCGGCGGCATCAAGGGGCTGGTCGCCGAGCCCAAATATCACACGATGGGGGGCGAGTACTTAAGCGAAGTGCAGTTCAACGATATCGAACTGCCGCTCGAAAATCTCGTCATTCGCAGCGACGGCATGAAGCGCATGCTGAACGCCTTCAATACCCAGCGCTGTCTCAATCCGGCGATTTGCCTCGGCCTCGCGGAGGGCGCGATGGAGGAAGCAATCAAATATCTGCGCGACCGTTCGGCCTTCGGTCATCCGATCGGCGATTTTCAGGGCATGCGCTGGAAAGCCGCCGACATGTACATACAGATTGAAGCGGCGCGCGGCCTGCTCTACCGCGCCGCGGTCAGCGGCGATCAGTTTCCCGACCCCACGCTCGCCGCGATGGCAAAAATTTACTGCAACGAGATGAGCATACGCGTGACTTCCGAGGCGGTACAGGTGCACGGCGGTTACGGCTTCACCGACGAATACCCGGTGTCGCGTTTTTTCCGCGGCACGCGTTACGGCAGTCTCGGCGGCGGCACCAGCGAGACGCTACGCAACCTCATCGGCAGAAAACTGGTCAGGGACATGGATCTTGCGACCGGCGTCCTCGGCATGGGGACGTTCTAGAAGACAGGACCGGGGATCGGGGACTGGGGATTGAAGATTGAGGAATGAGGATTGAGCGACTAAAGCTTTGAACCTCAATCCTCACTCCTGCTAGTACGTCGGTCGCGGCCGCAGGTATTTTTCGCGGTCCATCGTGTGCACTGCGAGCTTCTTCACTTCGGTGCCTTTCAACACGTCGAGCATGATGTCGGTGCCCGCGTCGCCGCTAGCCCACAGCCGACGGTAAAAATCGGTGTGGCCTTTGATCTGCTCGCCGCTGAGGCCGACAATGATGTCGCCGCTCGCGATGCCCGCCAGCTCCGCCGGACTGTCGGGCGACACGCGGGTCACAATCAATTTGCCCTGCAGGTCCTGCGTGCTGACGCCCAGCCACGGCCGCGGCTTCGACGTCGTGCGGCCCTGCGCGATCAGATCGCCGAGTATGGGCTTTAGCAAGTCGATGGGCACGAACAGATTGCCCGGCACCTGTTTGCCGCCCAATGCATCGCCGACGACGAGCGAACCCACGCCAAGCAGCTTGCCTTCCTTGTTTATGAGCGCTGCGCCTTGCCAGTTGACTGTGGCGGGCGCTGTATAGATGGCCTCGTCGAGCAGGTATTCCCAATAGCCGGCGAACGGGCGGCGCGATACGACGAAAGCCGGCGCGACGCCATCGAATCCCACAATTAACACGGGCTCGCGCTCGGGCACTGTCGCGGAATCGCCGAACGATATCGGTTTTACCGACGGCGGTTTGACGGAGCGCAGCAACCCGAACCCGGTCGTGAAATCGTACGCGATGACGCTGGCCGGCACCGCACGGCCATCCGCGGCGGCTATGTTCACTGATTCGGCTTCCTGCACAAGATAACCTATCGTCAGGATCAAGCCGCTCGAGTCGATGACGATGCCCGTGCCTTCGCGCTCGCCGCCCAGCGAGTTGCGGCTGCGCGCGTCGGGAACGGCTTTGACGATGACTTTTACGACGGAGAACGCATCGACAGTCAATGCTTCGCGCCCTCCGTGCGGTGCTTCGGCAGCGCGTCCGCTGCTCATCGCGAATAAGCATGCCGCCAGCAATGCCACGCTGCACAGGACGATGCGGCCAGAGTTGTCAAGCGCGGCGTCACAGCGTCTACCGATGGATGCAAAGCTATGCAGCATGATCATGATCTCCCGGGAGGCGCGCCATTCGCGTCTCTGTCAATAGTATGCTCGAATCGAGGCTTCGGCAATTGCGCGACTCGTGGGAGAATCCGGCTTCCCGCAGTTTAGTCGCCCTGCTCGCCCCAGATAGGCCGGGCGGGTGCCAAGTCTGGAAATATTTACCGACAAATCTACCGAGGGGAGCACACCACCATGGATCTGGGACTCAAAGGCAAGGTCGCCATCGTAACCGGCGGAACCGAAGGGATCGGCAAAGCGACTGCGATCGGGTTCGCGCAGGAAGGCGCTAAAGTCGCAATCTGCGCCCGCAATGCGGATGGCGTGGAGAAAACGGTGGCCGAAATCAAGCGCGCCGGCGGCGACGCTTTCGGCATGTCGGCCGACATGAGCAAGATGGAAGACATCGAGCGTTTCATCAATGCTGTGGTCAAGCAATATGGCGGCGTCGACATTCTCGTCAACAATGCCGGCACCTCGGCGCGTGGCGCCTTCCTCGAAATCAAGGACGAGACCTGGCATTCCGACATCGAACTGAAGGTATTCGGCGCCATCCGCTGCACGCGGCTCGCCGTTCCGCATATGCAGAAGCGCGGCGGCGGGCGCGTCATCAACATCACCATTTCGAGCGCCAAGCAGCCCGGCGCCGGCTCGATGCCGACCACCCTCTCGCGCGCGGCGGGACTTGCGCTGACCAAAGCGCTGTCCAAGGAATTCGCCGCCGACAACATCCTCGTTAACACCGTCTGCATCGGCAAAATCAAGTCGGGACAGCACGAGCGGCGCATCGCGAAAACCGGCGTCAGCGCGGAGGAATACTACGCGAAAGATTCCAAACAAATTCCGCTCGGCCGCTTCGGCGAGGCCGAGGAAGCTGCTAATGTCATCGTGTTCCTGTGCTCTGCGGCAGCAAGCTACGTAACGGGCACCAGCGTGCATCTGGACGGCGGCATTTCCGGAGTGCTGTAAATCCGTGATGCCGCTCCCTCCAGGCGGCGGTAACGACATGATCGCGCGTATGGCGGGCAACGAGCCCGGCGAGGCGCCTCAGCAAGATTGAAAAACCGTGGAGCAACACCGATGAAGAAGCAACCGGACTGGGCCGCGCTGCGCGGCGAATTTCCCACCCTCGCCAAATGGACCTATCTGGATGTGGCGCGCAAGACGATCCCGCCGCGCTGCGTGGAGTGGGCGATGCAGGAATATTGCCGCGACGTCTATGACAACGCCGGCTTTGATGCATGGTCGGGTGAAAACGTCGAGGCTACCCGCGATTTGATGGCTGAGCTGCTGGGCGCGCAGCCGGGCGAGCTCGCATTCATGAAAAACACCACCGAAGGTCTCAATATCGCAGCCCATGCTTTCGAACTCAAGCCCGGCGACAACATCGTGCTCACGGATATGGAGCACGTGAACAATGTCTGGGTATGGCGCCACTGGGAAGCGAAAGGCGTTGAAATCCGCTTTGCCGCCAACCGTAACGGCAACCTCACGCTCGATACCTTCCTGGAAAAAATCGACAACCGCACGCGCGTGGTCTCGTGCGCATACGTGACGTACGGCAATGGTTACCGGGTGGATTTACCTGCGCTGGGAAAAATCTGCCGCGAACGCGATATCCGCCTGGTGGTTGATGGCGTGCAGGCAGCGGGCATACTGGCTGCGCCTTTATCCTCGCTCGGCGCGGACATCGTCGCGATTGGCGGGCACAAAGGCCTGCTGGGACTGACCGGCACGGGCCTTCTGTATTGTCGCGCCGATCTGATACGCCAACTGAAGACGCCGTTCATCCGGCCGCTCAGCGCCGTCGGCGCACAGGTCAACAAGCAGTTCGATCATGTGCATGATGCGCATCGTTTCGAAGGCGGCAATCCGAGCTTTCTCGGCTTGCGCGTGATGCGGCGTGGCGCGGAGTTTCTGCGTTCGATCGGCATCGCAAACATCGAAGAACGCGTGCGCAAACTATCGACGCGATTTCTCGGCATGGTGCGCAAGGCGGGCATCAAGACACAAACACCCGACGCCTGGGGAGAGCGCGCGCAGATCGTCAATTTGCTCGTGCCCGACGCTAAAGGCATGCAGGCGCGGCTGCATGAGCGCGGCGTCGTCGTCAATGTCAAAGACAATGCGTTGCGCGTGTCGATGTCGTTCTTCAACAACGAAGAAGACCTCGATCGCGCGCTGCACGCCATCAAGAGCGAAATCGCCGGTAAAGCGACCGCCTGAGGTCGGCACAACACAACTTTTGGCGCGGGAGAAGTGGTACGAAAAACAGCCCCTCGCCAGGAGGGGCTGTTTATTAACTGCTTTACTGCAACATCAGCAATATTGCCTGTGATGCATTAGTGACGGCATTCAGCCGGCACATATTTCCATTGACCGCTGTTGCCAGCAAGTCCCGGATTGCCCGTGTTGCACAACCACGCAATGCGGCCGCCCGGTCCAAGGGAAGGAGTCAAGCTGATTGAAACAGCGGTGCCGATCGACGCGTTATTGCCCCACACATTGATAGTGCCCGAGTCGGTAACGCTGCCGCCGGAGACGCGGCCACCGCTGTTAACGGTAAGGCCTTTGCCCGAACTGGCCATCGTGCCGTCGGACGCTGATTTTTCAGCAACCGTCGTCTTGAAGCCACTCGCCTGCAGCATGATTTCCGATACCTTCGCACGAATCGTGTAGTCCTGATAAGCCGGCAGCGCGACGGCCGCC
>JANYDM010000014.1 GCA_025363575.1 Betaproteobacteria bacterium
GGAACCGATATGGCAAAAGGCAAATTTGAGCGCACGAAGCCGCACGTGAACGTAGGGACGATCGGGCACGTGGATCATGGCAAGACGACGCTGACGGCGGCGATGACGCATGTGCTGTCGAAGAAGTATGGCGGCGAGGCGAAGAATTACGATCAGATTGACGCGGCGCCGGAAGAAAAAGCGCGCGGCATCACGATCAACACGGCGCATGTGGAATATGAGACGGCGAAGCGCCACTACGCACACGTCGATTGCCCGGGACACGCCGACTACATCAAGAACATGATCACGGGTGCGGCGCAGATGGATGGTGCCATCCTGGTGGTGAGTGCCGCCGACGGCCCGATGCCGCAGACGCGCGAGCACATCCTGCTGGCGCGCCAGGTGGGTGTTCCGTACATCGTCGTGTTCATGAACAAAGCGGACATGGTCGACGACAAGGAGCTGCTGGAGCTGGTGGAAGTGGAAGTGCGCGAATTGCTGTCGAAGTATGAGTTTCCGGGCGACAAGACCCCGATCATCATCGGTTCGGCATTAAAGGCGCTGGAAGGCGATACGACGGACATGGGCGAGGGCGCGATATTCAAGCTGGCCGAAGCGCTGGACTCCTTCATACCGGAGCCGAAGCGCGCGCTGGACGGTCCGTTCCTGATGCCGGTCGAAGACGTGTTCTCGATCTCGGGCCGCGGCACGGTGGTGACGGGGCGCGTTGAGCGCGGCATCGTCAAGGTGGGCGAAGAAATCGAGATCGTGGGCCTGAAGCCGACGATCAAGACGGTGTGCACGGGTGTTGAGATGTTCAGAAAGCTGCTGGACCAGGGCCAGGCGGGCGACAACGTGGGTGTGCTGCTGCGCGGCACGAAGCGCGAGGAAGTGGAGCGCGGGCAGGTGCTGGCGAAGCCGGGCTCGATCACGCCGCACACGAAGTTCACGGCCGAGATCTACGTTTTGAGCAAGGACGAGGGTGGCCGGCATACGCCGTTCTTCCAGGGCTACCGTCCGCAATTCTACTTCCGCACGACGGATGTGACGGGCAATATCGAATTACCGGCGGGCACCGAGATGGTGATGCCGGGGGACAACATCTCGATCACGGTGGCGTTGATCCAGCCGATCGCGATGGAAGAGGGCCTGCGCTTCGCGATCCGCGAAGGCGGCAAGACCGTCGGCGCCGGCGTCGTCGCTAAAGTCATCGAGTAAACATCATGGCCGCCGTTAAAAGTCAGAAAATCCGTATTCGCCTGAAGGCGTTCGACTATCGTTTGATCGACCAGTCGGCGCTCGAGATCGTAGATACCGCCAAGCGCACCGGCGCGGTCGTCAAAGGGCCCGTGCCGCTGCCGACGCGCAAAGAACGCTTTGACGTGCTGCGTTCGCCGCATGCGAACAAGACGTCGCGCGATCAATTCGAAATCCGCACGCACCTGCGGTTGATGGACATCATCGATCCGACCGACAAGACGGTCGACGCGCTGATGAAACTCGACCTGCCCGCGGGCGTGGACGTGGAGATCAAGCTGTAGAAGCAGCATCCGGGTAATGTTCGGATACTGAAAGTGAACGGCCGACCAATTGCAGTCGGCACCCGTCCGCGGCGCTTATTTCAAAATGAGACCGGGGCAGGGCTAAAAGAAAGGTGAGCAAAATGAGTTTAGGACTAGTCGGTCGCAAGATCGGCATGACGCGCGTCTTCACCGATGAGGGAGATTCCATCCCGGTGACGGTCGTCGACGTGTCGAACAACCGCGTGACCCAGATCAAGACGCCGGAAGCCGACGGCTACACAGCCGTGCAAGTGGCGTACGGTAAGCGCCGCGCGCGTCGCGTGAGCAAGTCTGCCGCAGGTCATTACGCCAAAGCCGCTGTCGAGGCAGGCTCGATATTGAAGGAATTCCGGGTCACTTCCGAGCAGATCGCCAGCCTGAAAGTCGGCGGCGTGATCGGCGTCGACGTATTCCAGGTCGGCCAGAAAGTCGACGTGTCGGGCACGACGATCGGCAAAGGTTACGCGGGCGTTATCAAGCGTCACCACTTCAAGTCCAACCGCGCGACGCACGGGAATTCGGTCTCGCACAACAAGCCGGGCTCGATTTCGATGGCCCAGGACCCGGGCCGTGTATTTCCCGGCAAGAAAATGACCGGCCATCTCGGCGACGTGAAGCGTACGACGCAGAACCTGGTCATCGTGCGCATCGACGCCGAACGCCAGCTACTGCTGATACGCGGCGCCATACCCGGCTCCAAAAACGGCGACATCACGGTCTGCCCGGCGGTCAAGAAAACCAGAGCGGCCGGCCCGGCGAAAGCCAAGCCGGAAGGCAAGAAGAATCCCGCCAAGGCAGGTAAATAATGGAACTCAAACTGATCGATCAGAGCGGCAAGTCGACGGCCAACGTCGCGGCGGCCGACACCGTGTTCGGGCGCGACTACAACGAGTCGTTGATACACCAGGTAGTCACCGCCTATCTCGCGAACGGCCGTCAGGGCACGCGCGCGCAGAAAGACCGCGGCGAAGTGAGCCACACTACCAAGAAGCCGTTCAACCAGAAAGGCACCGGCCGCGCGCGCGCCGGTATGTCGTCGAGCCCGTTGTGGCGTGGCGGCGGCCGTATCTTTCCGAACCGCCCGGACGAGAATTTCACGCACAAGCTGAACAAGAAGATGTACCGCGCCGGCGTGTGCTCCATCCTGTCGCAGCTCGTACGTGAAGGGCGTCTCGCCGTGGTCGACAGCTTCACGCTCGACGCGCCGAAAACCAAGCTGCTCGCGCAAAAAATCAAAAGCATGGGCTACGAAAACGTGCTGATCGTCACCGAGAGCATGGATGAGAACCTGCAGTTGTCGGCGCGCAATCTGCCCAACGTCAACGTTTGCTCCGTCACGCACGCCGATCCGGTCAGCCTGATCCGCCACGCGCACGTGCTTCTGACGAAGCCCGCGATGGCCAAATTCGAGGAGTTGCTTAAATGAGCACCCCCAGCAACACCAAAAATACCGAGCGCCTGATGAAGGTTCTGCTCGCTCCGGTCATCTCGGAGAAGGGCACGTTCGTTGGCGAGAAGCACAATCAGTATCTGTTCCGCGTGATGTCGGATGCGACCAAGCCGGAAATCAAGGCCGCGGTCGAGCTGATGTTCGGCAGCAAGGACAAGAAAATCGAAGTCCTGCGCGTGCAGGTGGCCAACGTGAAGGGCAAGGAAAAACGTTTCGGCCGCTTCATGGGCCGCCGCAATAACTGGAAGAAAGCCTACGTGTCGCTGAAGCCCGGGCAGGAAATCAACTTCGCGGCAGGGGAGAACAAATAATGGCGCTGATCAAAGTCAAACCGACCTCGCCCGGCCGTCGCGCCGTGGTCAAGGTCGTCAATCCGGATCTCTACAAGGGGCGGCCGCACGAGGCGCTGCTTGAGCCGAAAAGCAAGACCGCGGGCCGCAACAACACCGGTCAGATTACGACACGCCACATGGGCGGCGGGCATAAGCAGCACTATCGCCTGATCGATTTCAAGCGCGACAAGGACGGCATCACGGCAAAGGTCGAACGCCTTGAGCACGATCCGAATCGCAGCGCCAACATTGCGCTCCTGTGCTACGCGGACGGCGAACGCCGTTACATCATCGCGTGCAAAGGTCTGGCAGTCGGCGCGCAGGTGCAAAACGGTTCCGATGCGCCGATCAAGCCAGGCAACGCATTGCCGCTCAGGAACATCCCGGTCGGCACCACCATACATTGCATCGAAATGATGCCGGGCAAAGGTGCGCAGATGGCGCGTGCCGCCGGCGCGGCGGTGCAATTGCTGGCGCGCGAAGGCGAATACGCGCAATTGCGGCTGCGCTCCGGCGAAATCCGCAAGGTGCACGTCAATTGCCGCGCGACCATCGGTGAAGTGGGCAACGAAGAGAACAGCCTGCGCTCAATCGGCAAGGCAGGCGCGGTGCGCTGGCGCGGCATCCGTCCGACGGTGCGCGGTGTTGCAATGAACCCGATCGACCACCCGCACGGCGGCGGCGAAGGCAAGACCGCAGCGGGCCGTCACCCGGTTAGCCCGTGGGGCACTTTGACCAAGGGCTATCGAACGCGCAAGAACAAGCGCACCAACAGCATGATCGTGCGTCGCCGGCACGCCAAAGTCAGCGCCGGCTGAGTGGTAAATAAGCGAGGAATATAAATATGGCACGTTCAATTAAAAAAGGCCCGTTCGTCGACTATCACCTGATGGCCAAGGTGGAGGCCGCGCGCGCATCCAACGACAAACGCCCGCTCAAAACCTGGTCGCGGCGTTCGACCATACTGCCCGATTTCGTGGGCCTGACGATTGCCGTGCACAATGGCAAGCAGCATGTCCCGGTCTACATCTCCGAGAACATGGTCGGCCACAAGCTGGGCGAGTTTTCCCACACGCGGATTTTCAAAGGCCACTCCAAGGCGGGCAGCACTGCGGCGCCGGCGGGTGACAAGAAGTCGAGCGTCGCGCCTGCCGCGGCGGCGCCGGCGAAGAAATGAGGGATGCAATGGAAACCACGGCAAAACTTAACGGCGTACGCCTCTCTCCCCAGAAAGGCCGCCTGGTCGCTGACCAGATCCGCGGCCTGCAGGTCGAGAAGGCGCTCAACCTGCTGTCCTTCAGTCCGAAGAAGGGCGCGGTCATCATTCGTAAAGTGCTCGAATCCGCGATCGCAAATGCCGAGCACAACGACGGCGCCGACATCGACGAGCTGAAAGTCACGCGCATCTTCGTTGAAAAGGGCCCGGTGTTGAAGCGCTTTTCGGCGCGCGCCAAAGGCCGCGGCGTACGGGTGTTGAAGCACAGCTGCCACATTCACCTGACCGTCGGCGACGGAAGGAAATAGACATGGGACAAAAAATACATCCGATCGGATTCCGCCTCTCGGTGCTGCGCAACTGGTCGTCCAAGTGGTATGCCAACAGCAAGAATTTTCCCGGCATGCTGCAGGAAGACATCAAGGTGCGCGATTTTCTGAAGCAGAAACTCAGTCATGCGGCTGTCGGCAAGATCATCATCGAGCGTCCGGCCAAGAATGCCAAGATCACGATTTTCAGCGCGCGCCCCGGCGTCGTCATCGGGAAGAAGGGCGAGGACATCGAGTCGCTGAAGGCGCAGCTGCAGAAATTGCTGCATGTGCCGGTGCATATCAATATTGAGGAAATCCGCAAGCCGGAACTCGACGCGCAGCTTATTTCCGACTCGATCACCCAACAGCTGCAGAAGCGCATCATGTTCCGCCGCGCCATGAAGCGCGCGATCACGAACGCCATGCGCCTGGGGGCGCAGGGCATCAAGATCATGAGCGCGGGCCGTCTGAACGGGATCGAAATCGCGCGCACGGAGTGGTACCGCGAAGGCCGCGTGCCGTTGCATACGCTGCGCGCCGACATCGATTACGGTTTCTCCGAAGCCAAGACCACTTACGGCATCATCGGCGTCAAGGTATGGGTGTTCAAGGGCGAAGTACTCTCCAAGCATGAGCAGGCGCTCGCAGCGCCGGCCGCGACACCCGAGTCGGTGGTGAGCGACAAACCGAAACCCGCGTCCGACAAGCCGGCGGCCAAACCCGCGCCGAAGAAAAGACGCACAGGAGTGAAAAATGCTGCAACCAGCTAGAAGGAAGTATCGTAAGGAGCAAAAAGGCCGCAACAAGGGCGTCGCCACGCGCGGCGCCAAGGTAAGTTTCGGCGACTACGGGCTCAAAGCGGTCACGCGTGGCCGCTTGACGGCGCGCCAGATCGAAGCGGCGCGGCGCGCGATGACGCGCCACATCAAGCGCGGCGGCCGTATTTTTATCCGCATATTTCCGGACAAGCCGATTTCGCGCAAACCCGCGGAAGTGCGCATGGGCAACGGCAAGGGCAACCCCGAGTACTGGGTCGCCGAAATCGTGCCGGGCAAAGTGTTGTATGAAATGGACGGCGTCGACGAAGCTTCCGCGCGCGAGGCGTTCCGCCTGGCGTCGGCGAAGCTGCCGCTGTTGACGACGTTCGTGCATCGTCTGGTCGGAGGCTAAGCATGAAAGCGAGCGAACTGCGCGGCAAGAACGCCGACGAGTTGCGGCAGGAACTGAACGAACTGCTGAAGGCGCAATTCAGCCTGCGCATGCAGGTGGCGACCCAGCAACTTACCAACAACAGCCAGATCGGCAAAGTGCGCCGCGACATCGCGCGCGTGCGCACCATCATCAATGAAAAGGCGCGCCAGTCATGAGCGAAACCCAGGCCAACAAGCGCACGCTGACCGGCCGCATCGTCAGCGACAAGATGAACAAGACCGTGACCGTATTGGTCGAGCGCCGCGTCAAGCACCCGCTGTACGGCAAGATTGTCACGCGCTCGAAGAAATATCACGCGCACGATGAGAAAAACGAGTTCAAAGCGGGCGATACCGTGCTGATCGAGGAATGCCGGCCGATTGCCAAGACCAAGGCGTGGCGGGTAGCCAAGCTGATCGAAAAGTCACGCGAAGCTTAGACGGGAATAGCTGCAAAAAAGCCCTGAAAAGGGTTGAAACAGCAGAGGATTCTCTGTAGAATCCCGCGTTCTGTTAAGCCGTGCCCCGTATGACGGGCGCGGAAGATCTAACCCGGACGGGTTCCAAGACTGACCGCCGAACAGTTGCAGGGCGGTTCAAGTTGGAAGAGACAGCAGCACAAAGCGAGAGCAAAAATGATACAGATGCAATCCATTCTGGAGGTTGCTGACAACACCGGTGCGCGCGCAGTAATGTGCATCAAGGTGCTCGGCGGCTCGAAGCGCCGTTATGCAGGCATCGGCGACGTGATCAAGGTCAGCATCAAAGATGCGGCGCCGCGCGGCCGCGTCAAGAAGGGCGAGATTTACAATGCCGTCGTCGTGCGCACCGCCAAAGGCATACGCCGCGCGGACGGTTCGATGATCAAATTTGACAGCAACGCCGCCGTGCTGCTCACAGCCAAGCTGGAGCCGATCGGCACGCGCATTTTCGGACCGGTGACGCGCGAATTGAGGACTGAGCGATTCATGAAGATCGTTTCGCTCGCGCCGGAAGTTCTGTAAGAACCATAGGTAGACCAAGCATGCGCAAGATCAAAAAAGGCGATGACGTGATCGTCATCACCGGCAAAGACAAAGGCAAGCGCGGCACCGTGCAGCGCGTGGTGGATCTCGAGCATCTGCTCGTCGAAGGCATCAACCGCGTCAAGAAGCACCAGCGGCCGAACCCGATGAAAAACACCACCGGCGGCATCGTTGACAAAGAAATGCCGCTGCACGTGTCGAACGTCGCGATATTCAACCCGGTCACGCAAAAAGGCGACCGCGTCGGCGTGAAAACGCTCGAGGACGGCCGGCGCGTGCGTTTCTTCAAATCCAACGGCGAAGTGATAGACGCATCATGAGCACCCAGCCTAAAGCCGCCGGCAAAAGCGTGCCGGCATCCCGCCTGCACGCGCAGTACCAGCAGGAAATCGTCAAGGCACTCGTCAAGCAGTTTGGCTACAAATCGGTGATGCAGGTCCCGCGCATCGAGAAAATCACGCTCAACATGGGCGTGGGTGAAGCGGTGAACGACAAGAAGATCATGGACAATGCCGTCGCCGACATGACTAAGATTGCCGGCCAGAAGCCGCTCGTGACCAAGTCGAAAAAGTCGATCGCGACCTTCAAGATCCGCGACAACTACCCGATCGGCTGCAAGGTCACGCTGCGCGGCACTCGCATGTATGAGTTTCTCGACCGCCTGGTCAGCGTCGCCATCCCGCGCATCCGCGACTTTCGCGGCATTCCGGGCAAATCGTTCGACGGCCGCGGCAACTTCAATTTCGGCATCAAGGAACAGATCATTTTCCCTGAGATCGAATATGACAAGATCGATGCCCTGCGCGGCATGAACATCACCATCACGACCACCGCCAAAACCGACGCCGAAGGCCGCGCGCTGCTGGCGGCATTCAAATTCCCGTTCAGGAACTAGCCCATGTCCAAACTCGTGTTGAAACTCCGCGACCAGAACCGCCGCAAGACGGTGAAGAAATTCGCCGCCAAGCGCGCGCAATTGACGGCGCTCATCAACGACCAGAAGCTGTCGCCGGAAGACCGCTACGAAGCGCGCCTGAAGCTGCAGAAGCTGCCGCGCGATTCGAGCCCGGTGCGCCTGCGCAACCGCTGCGCACTGACCGGGCGGCCGCGCGGTGTTTACAGCAAATTCGGCCTCGGCCGCAGCAAATTGCGCGATATCGCGATGCGCGGCGAGATTCCCGGTGTCATCAAGGCGAGCTGGTAGCAGGAAGCTGGAGAGACCAATATTATGAGCATGAGTGATCCGATCGCCGACATGTTGACGCGCATACGCAATGCGCAGATGTCGGAAAAAGTTTCAGTCGCAATGCCGGCCTCCAAGGTGAAGGCCGCGATCGCCAAAGTCCTCAAGGACGAGGGCTACATCGACGACTTCGCGGTGCGCCCGCTCGAAGGCAAACCGACGCTGGAAGTCGGCCTGAAGTATTACGCGGGCCGCCCGGTCATCGAAAAACTCGAGCGCGTGAGCCGTCCGGGACTGCGCATTTACAAGCCGTGCGACGACATTCCGAAAGTCATGAACGGCCTTGGCGTCGCCATCGTGTCGACTTCGAAGGGCGTGATGACCGACCGCAAAGCGCGCGGCCTCGGCATCGGCGGCGAAGTCTTGTGCATCGTCGCATAGTTGCAGCTGCAAACGAGGATTAGCGATGTCCAGAATAGGTAATTTTCCGGTCGTATTGCCGACCGGCGTGGAAGTCCAGTTTTCGCCGAGCGAAATTTCGGTGAAGGGTCCGCTCGGCACGTTGAAGCAGTTCCTGTCGGACCAGGTAAAGCTCGAAAAGGTCGAGAACACGCTGCAGTTCAAGGTAGCGAACGAATCGCATGCCGCCAATGCGCTGTCGGGCACCATGCGCGCACTGGTCGCCAACATGGTGCAGGGCGTGACCAAGGGCTACGAGCGCAAGCTGAATCTCGTCGGCGTTGGTTTCCGCGCGCAGGCGCAGGGCGACAAATTGAACCTGACGCTCGGTTTTTCGCATCCCGTCGTGCACCAGATGCCGCTGGGCATCAAGGTCGAGACGCCAACGCAGACCGAAATCGTGATCAAGGGCATCGACAAGCAAGTGGTCGGTCAGGTGGCTGCGGAGATCCGCGCCTATCGCCGCCCGGAGCCGTACAAGGGCAAGGGCGTGCGCTATTCCGACGAGACGGTCATCCTCAAAGAAACCAAGAAGAAGTAGAGGCGAGAGATGAAAGAAGACAAGTATCAGGCGCGGATGCGCCGCGCGCAGCAGACCCGCCGCAAAATCGCGGAACTGCGCGTCGTGCGGCTGGCTGTGCACCGCTCCAACGGACATATGTACGCGCAGGTCATCGATGCCAGCGGCTCCAAAGTTCTCGCCAGCGCTTCGACCATCGAACCGGCGCTGCGTAAAAGTGTCAAGAACGGCGGCAACGTCGAGGCCGCCGCTGCAGTAGGCAAGCTGATCGCCGAAAAAGCGAAAGCGCTGGGCATAGAAGCGGTCGCGTTCGATCGCGGCGGCTACAAATATCACGGTCGTGTGAAGGCGCTGGCAGATGCCGCGCGCGAGCACGGACTCAAGTTCTAGTCAGGAAAAGACATGGCAAAACTCCAGGCAAACAGGATGGCGGGCGGCGAAGAACGCGGCGATGGCCTGCGCGAGAAAATGATCGCGATCAACCGTGTCACCAAGGTGGTGAAGGGCGGCCGGGTCATGGGTTTCGCCGCTCTCGTCGTTGTCGGTGACGGCGACGGTCGCGTTGGCATGGGCAAGGGCAAAGCGCGCGAAGTGCCGGTCTCAGTGCAAAAGGCGATGGATGAAGCGCGCCGCAAACTGGTCAAGATCAATCTGAAGAACGGCACCCTGCATCATGCGGTGATCGGCCGTCACGGCTCGGCGCGCGTTTACATGCAGCCGGCGTCGGACGGCACGGGCATCATTGCCGGCGGCCCGATGCGCGCGATTTTCGAAGTTATGGGCGTGACCAACGTGCTTGCCAAAATTATCGGTTCGACGAACCCGTACAACGTGGTGCGCGCGACCCTGAACGGCCTGCAAGCCATGAACACCCCGTCGGACGTCGCCGCCAAACGCGGCAAGACGGTTGAAGAGATCGCGGGTTGATTATGGCCAAAGCAAAAGCAACTGCTAAAACCGCAGCGGGCAAGATGATCAAAGTCACGCTCGTCAGGAGCCTGATCGGCACGATGCAATCGCATCGCGCGACAGTGCGCGGCCTCGGCCTGCGCCGGATCAACTCGACCGCTGAAGTCATCGATACGCCGGCGACGCGCGGCATGATCAACAAAGTCAGCTATCTCGTGAAGAGCGAGGGATAGGGATAAGCCATGCAACTTAACACCATTAAACCCGCCGCCGGCGCCAAACACGCGAAACGCCGCGTCGGCCGCGGCATCGGCAGCGGCCTCGGTAAAACCGCGGGCCGTGGCCACAAAGGCCAGTCTTCCCGCGCCGGCGGTTATCACAAGGTCGGTTTCGAAGGCGGCCAGATGCCGCTGCAGCGCCGTTTGCCCAAGCGTGGTTTTAATTCGCCCTTGCGCAATGACACGGCAGAAGTGCGGCTGTCGGACTTGAACCGCCTCACGGTCGACACGATCGATATCCTGGTGCTTAAAGATGCGGGCATTGTCCCGATTCACGCGCTGTCGGCCAAAGTCATCGTGTCCGGCGAATTGAAACGCAAAGTTACGCTGCACGGCTTGCTGGCGTCGAAAGGCGCGCGTGCGGCGGTCGAAGCGGCCGGCGGCAAGTTCGAGATGCCGGAAAGCACCGGCGGCAAGGCAGTGAAAGAAGGCAAGAAAGTTGCGCGCAAGGCAGCGGCCATTGTTCGCGCTGAAACCCGCGCGGCGACGACGTCGGCGACGATTGCCGAAGAAAACGCCAAGGAAGCGGTTAACGCAGAAGCGAAAGCTGAAGCCAAATCCAAAGCCAAGGCCGAGTCCAAAGTGAAAGCGGAAGCCAAGGCTGACGCCAAGGCGGCGCCCACGACGGACGCCAATGCCAAAGCCAAGAGCGCCAAAGACAAACCCGCCGGCAAGAAAAAGAAGGCTGACTAAAGTTGGCTACGCAGGATTCCAGGCTGAGCATGCAGGGCAAGATGGGCGACCTCAACCGTCGCCTGCTGTTCCTGCTCGGCGCGCTGATCGTCTACCGCGTCGGTGCGCACATCCCGGTGCCGGGCATCGATCCGGTGACGCTGGCAGAGCTGTTCAAGCAGCAAAAAGGCGGCATCCTCGACATGTTCAACATGTTCTCGGGCGGCGCGCTCTCGCGCTTTACGATATTCGCGCTCGGCATCATGCCCTATATTTCTGCGTCCATCATCATGCAGCTGATGACGGTAGTGTCGCCGACGCTTGAATCGCTCAAGAAGGAAGGCGAGGCGGGCCGTCGCAAGATCACGCAGTACACGCGCTACGGCACGGCGGCGCTCGCGATGTTCCAGGGCATGGGTATTGCGATTGCGCTCGAAGGTCAGCGCGGCCTGGTGCTCGACCCCGGCCTCGCGTTCCGGCTGACCACCATGATCACGCTGGTTACCGGCACCATGTTCCTGATGTGGCTGGGCGAGCAGATTACCGAGCGCGGCATCGGCAACGGCATTTCGCTGATCATATTTGCCGGCATCGCTGCGGGCCTGCCGAACGCGGTGGTCAACACGCTCGAACTGCAGCGCACTGGCTCACTCTCCATACTCGTGGTGCTGATAATCGTGGCGCTGGTGGCGGGCGTCACCGCGCTGGTGTGTTTCGTCGAGCGCGGCCAGCGTCGCATCCTGGTCAACTATGCGAAGCGCCAGGTCGGGCGCAAGGTCTACGGCGGTCAGTCGTCGCATCTGCCGCTGAAGCTCAACATGTCGGGCGTGATTCCGCCGATTTTCGCCTCGAGCATCATCCTGTTTCCGGCCACGCTCGCGCAATGGTTCGGCACCCACGACAACATGCGCTGGCTCTCGAATATTTCATCGACGCTGCATCCGGGACAGCCGGTTTACGTGTTCCTGTATTCCGCGGCCATCGTGTTTTTCTGCTTTTTCTATGCCGCGCTGATGTTCAATCCGAAAGAAACGGCGGAGAACCTGAAAAAGAGCGGCGCGTTCGTGCCGGGCATCCGGCCCGGCGACCAGACTGCGCGCTACATCGAGAAAATCATGCTGCGGTTGACGCTGGTCGGCTCGATTTACGTGACGCTCGTCTGCCTGCTGCCCGAATTTCTGATCGTCTGGAAAAGCGTGCCGTTCTACTTCGGCGGCACGAGCCTGCTGATCATCGTCGTGGTGACGATGGATTTCATGGCGCAGGTGCAGGCTTATGCGATGAGCCACCAGTATGAAAGCCTGCTTAAAAAGGCCAATTTCAAAGGCGGCGTGTTTCCGACCCGTTAATGGCGAAAGAAGAAACCATAGAAATGCAGGGCACGATAGTGGAAACCCTGCCTAATGCAACATTCCGGGTAAAGCTGGAAAACGGCCATACAGTACTCGGCCACATTTCCGGCAAGATGCGCATGCACTACATCCGCATTCTGCCCGGCGACAAGGTGACGGTGGAGGTCTCGCCGTACGATTTAACGCGGTGCCGGATCACATTCCGCGCCAAGTAGCGCAGGACCAGGTTTAAGGAGCGAAACATGAAAGTACTGGCTTCGGTGAAGAAGATATGCCGCAACTGCAAAATCATCCGCAGGAAGCGAGTCGTGCGCGTCATCTGCAAGGATCCGCGTCATAAACAACGCCAGGGTTGATTGGCGCAACTGCGCAGCGTCAGGCAAACACATTTACTGATGCAAATTAACACGTTATAATCGCCGGCTTTCGATTTTTTGGCGGCATAGTCAAGGTAGAAAAATATGGCCCGTATCGGTGGCGTAAACATCCCGAACCATCAGCACGCTGAAATCGCGCTGACCGCGATCTATGGCGTCGGCCGCAACCGCGCGCGCGCAATCTGCACGGCGGCCGGCGTTCAGCTTACGACCAAGATCAAGGACTTGTCGGACACCGACATGGAGAAGCTGCGCGAGCAGGTTTCGAAGTTCGCGATCGAAGGCGACTTGCGGCGCGAAGTTTCGATGAACATCAAGCGCCTGATGGATCTGGGCACGTGGCGCGGGCTGCGGCACCGCCGCGGCCTGCCGGTGCGCGGCCAGCGCACGCGCACCAACGCGCGCACGCGCAAGGGTCCGCGCAAGGCAGCGGTAAAGATTCAAAAATCGGTTACGGTCTGATCGTCACAGTTTAAAAGCGGAAAGCATATTCAATGGCAAAGGCAAACACCCGGGTTCGCAAGAAGGTCAAGAAGAATGTCGCGGAAGGCATCGCGCACATTCATGCTTCCTTCAACAACACCGTCATTACCATCACCGATCGCCAGGGCAACGCCCTGTCGTGGGCCACGAGCGGCTCGGCCGGTTTCAAAGGCTCGCGCAAATCGACACCGTTTGCCGCGCAGATTGCAGGCGAGCACGCCGGCAAGCTCGCGCAGGAATGCGGCGTCAAGAACCTCGAAGTGCGCATCAAGGGCCCCGGCCCCGGCCGCGAATCAGCCATGCGCGCGTTAAACGCGCTCGGCTTCAAGATAACGAGCATCGCCGACGTCACGCCCGTCCCGCATAACGGATGCCGCGCGCCGAAGCGGCGTCGCATCTAAGGAGAACAGGCTGTGGCCAGAAATCTAGACGCAAAATGCCGCCAGTGCCGCCGCGAGGGCGAGAAACTGTTCCTCAAGGGCGACAAGTGCTTTACCGACAAGTGCGCGATCGAGCGCCGCAACTATCCGCCGGGCCAGCACGGCCAGAAGAACAGCCGCCTGTCGGGCTATGGCGTGCAGCTGCGCGAGAAGCAGAAGCTGCGCCGCATTTACGGCCTGCTCGAAAGGCAGTTCCGCAATATCTACCATCGCGCGTCGCAAAAGAAAGGCATCACCGGCGAAGCGCTGCTGCAGATGCTGGAGTCGCGCCTCGACAACATCACTTACAAGATGGGCTTCGGCGCATCGCGCGCGGAAGCGCGTCAGATCGTGCGTCATAACGGCATCCTTGTGAACGGCAAGCGCGTCAATATTCCTTCGTATCAATTGCGTCCCGGCGATGTCGTCGAAGTCGCAGGCAAGGCGAAGGAGCATCTGCGCATCAAAGCCGCCCTCGAGGCGACTTCCGGCCGCGGCTATCCGGAATGGCTCGAAGTCGATTCGGCGGCGTTCAAAGGCACGTTCAAGAACATGCCCGCGCGCAGCGATCTGCCTTCCACCATCAACGAATCGCTGGTGGTCGAGCTGTACTCGAAATAAGGAATGCCCGAACGAGGGGGCTTGCCCCCTCATTTAGCCCGGTATCCGGGAAGCTTTGGCCGGAAGAAAAACTTAACAGTACTTCCGTAATCGTTAGAGGAATACGCCATGCCCAGCAGCACTTTTCTCAAGCCCCGCATCATCGACGTGCAAAACATTTCGCCGTTCCACGCCAAAGTCACGATGGAACCTTTCGAGCGCGGCTACGGCCACACGCTCGGCAATGCGCTGCGCCGCATCCTGCTGTCGTCAATGCCGGGGTTCGCCGCGACCGAAGTGAAAATGAGCGGCGTGCTTCATGAATACTCCACCATCGACGGCGTGCAGGAAGACGTGGTCGACATCCTGCTGAACCTCAAAGGCATCGTGCTGAAGCTGCACAACCGCGAAGAAGCGGAGCTGACGCTCAAGAAGCAGGGCGAAGGCGTCGTGACCGCGGGTGACATCGAGCCGATGCACGACGTCGAAATCGTCAACCCCGATCACGTCATTGCGCACCTGACCGCCGGCGGCAAGCTCGACATGCAGATCAAGGTCGAACACGGCCGTGGCTATGTGCCAGGCGCGGTGCGTACCAGCCGCGGCGAGCAGATCGAAGGCGCGGTGAGCCGCGCCGTCGGCAGCATCGTGCTCGACGCCTCTTACAGCCCGGTGCGCCGCGTCAGCTACCAGGTCGAGTCGGCGCGCGTCGAACAGCGTACCGATCTCGACAAGCTGATCATCGACATTGAAACCAACGGCGCGATCGAGCCGGAAGAAGCGATCCGCTACGCGGCGCGCATCCTCGTCGACCAGCTGGTGGTGTTTGCCGATCTCAAGGGCACGCCGGTGCAGGTCGAAGTGCCCAAAGCCCAGCAGATTGATCCTATCCTGCTGCGTCCGGTCGATGATCTCGAGCTCACGGTGCGTTCGGCCAATTGCCTCAAGGCGGAAAACATCTATTACATCGGCGACCTGATTCAGCGCACCGAAACCGAATTGCTGAAGACGCCGAACCTCGGCCGTAAGTCGCTGAACGAAATCAAGGAAGTGCTCGCGTCGCGCGGGTTGACGCTCGGCATGCGGCTCGAAAACTGGCCGCCGGTCGGGCTCGAAAAGGTATAAAAAAGGATTCATCATGCGTCA
>JANYDM010000036.1 GCA_025363575.1 Betaproteobacteria bacterium
TTCAGCGCCTGATCGGACGCGCGCTGCGCGCGGTCGTCGATCTCAAAGCCCTGGGCGAGCGCACCCTGCAAATCGATTGCGACGTGATCCAGGCCGACGGCGGCACGCGCACGGCGGGCATCACCGGCGCTTTCGTGGCGGTGCATGATGCGGTGAGCTATCTGCTCGACAAGCAACTGCTCACCGCGTCGCCGATACGCGATTTCGTCGCGGCGGTCTCGGTCGGCGTCTATCAGGGCATGCCGGTGCTCGATCTGGATTATCCGGAGGATTCGGCGTGCGACACCGATATGAACGTCGTGATGACGGGCAGCGGCGGGCTGATCGAAGTGCAAGGCACCGCGGAAGGCGCACCGTTCTCGCGCGCCGAGATGAATGCGCTGCTCGATCTTGCGCAGAAGGGCATACAGGAATTGATCGCGGCGCAGAAATCGGCGTTGAAAATCTAGAAGATAAAAAGCTTCACCGCAAAGGACGCGAAGGACGCAAAGGAAACCCGGAGGTTTATTTTCCAAGAGTGCATTGGGTTAAGAGTTCATACTGATTGTCCGAAATTCTCGATCGTTTGCGTTTTTGCTTTTCCTTCGCGTCCTTGGCGTCCTTCGCGGTTCAAGATTTCAGTTTGAATTGATGAAAAAAATCGTCATAGCATCGAACAATGTCGGCAAGCTGAACGAAATCGGCGCGATACTGGCGCCCCTCGACATCGAAATCATCGCGCAGTCGACGCTCGGCGTGCCCGAGGCAGCCGAGCCGCATTGCACTTTCGTCGAAAATGCGCTGGCCAAAGCGCGTCACGCGAGCAATCACACCGGGTTGCCGGCACTGGCGGACGATTCGGGTATCTGCGTCGACGCGTTGAACGGCGAGCCCGGCGTGCACTCCGCCCGGTTTGCCGACAAACCGGCAACGGGTGGACGCGACGCGCAGGATGCAAGCAACAATCGCAAATTGCTGGACCTCCTCGCCAGCTCGGAGAACCGCAAGGCGCATTACTATTGCGTTATCGTGCTTACGCGCAGCGCCGGCGATCCCCAGCCCATCATCTGCGAAGCCGAGTGGCACGGCGAGATCGTGAGGGCGCCGCGCGGCAGCGGCGGCTTCGGCTACGATCCGCTGTTCCTGATTCCCGCGCTCAGGAAGACCGGCGCGGAACTCAAGGTCGACGAAAAGAACCGCATCAGCCACCGTGGACAGGCGCTGGCGATGCTTGCGTTACGGCTGAAACCCGCCGATGCCATCCGTCGCCGCCGCTGAACTGCGGGCAGCGGGCCCGCGCTTTCGCGCACTCCCGCCTTTGTCGCTCTATATTCACATTCCGTGGTGCGTGCGCAAATGCCCGTACTGCGATTTCAATTCGCATGAGGCGCGCGAAGATGTCCCGGAGAATCGCTACGTCGATGCGCTGATCGCCGATCTCGAAGCCGCGCTCCCGCTGATCTGGGGCCGCAAGGTCTACACGGTGTTTTTCGGCGGCGGCACGCCGAGCGTATTTTCCGCCGCGAGCATCGAGCGGGTAATCAACGCGGTGCGCGCGCGCGTGCCGCTGTCGATAGATGCGGAGATCACGCTCGAAGCGAATCCCGGCACGTTCGAGGCGGAAAAATTCCGCGCGTTCCGGCACGCCGGCGTCAACCGCCTGTCGATCGGCATCCAGAGCTTCAATTCTGCGCACTTGAAGTCGCTCGGTCGCATACACGACGACAATGAAGCACGGGCGGCGATCGAAATCGCGCGCGCGAACTTCGACAACTTCAATCTCGATCTGATGTACGGTTTGCCACAGCAGACGCCGCAAGAAGCTCTGGCGGATATCGAAGCGGCGCTCGCGTACTCGCCGCCGCATCTGTCTGTCTATCACCTGACGCTGGAACCGAATACCTACTTTCACCGCTATCCTCCGCAATTGCCCGATGACGACGTCACCGCGCAGATGCAGGAAACCATCGAGGCCAGGCTGGCGGCCGCCGGCTATCGCCATTACGAGACATCGGCATTTGCGCTGCCGGGCAGGCAGGCGCGGCACAACATGAATTACTGGACGTTCGCCGACTATCTCGGCATCGGCGCCGGCGCGCACAGTAAACTTTCGTTTCCCGACCGCATCGCGCGCCAGGCGCGCTACAAACAGCCGAAGCAATACATGGAGAGCGCCGCGGCCGGCAATGCGATACAGGAGCAGCACGATGTCGCCGCCCGTGACATCGGCTTCGAGTTCATGATGAACGCTTTACGGCTCTGCGGCGGCTTCCCGCTCGCATTGTTGGAAGAGCGCGCGGGCGTGCCGCTGACGTCGGTGTTAAAGCCGCTGGACCAGGCGGAGCAGCGCGGATTCATCGTGCGCGATCATGAGCGCGTGACGCCGACCCCGCAGGGCCGTCGTTTTCTCAACGACTTGCTGCAAATTTTTCTGCCGGAGCCCGCATCATGAAATCTGCCGCCCGCTTCTTTGTTATCACCACGACGATGGTGCTTACCGCCTGCGGCGGACCGCCGTCGGAAAGCGATCTGCGCGCCGCTCTCGAGCACGAAATCACCGCCTCCATCAAGGCGCTCGAGAAACACCAGGGCAAGGAATGGGCGGACAAAATGCGCCAGGAAGCGAAGGTATACAGCGTCAAACTCGGCAGTTGCAGCAAAGAGGGCAGCGGTTACCGGTGCGATGCAGAAGTCGATTGGGCCACGGTGCTCGCGCCGCGCCACAAGATCGCGATGCAGCCGCTCGTTGCGCGCACCAGCGAAGGCTGGGCCATACCGCGCGAGCGGCGCTAGCTACGCGCGGTTCAATACGGAGTTTTGACCGGGGGGAACTGCTGCGGCGCCTCTGCATTTCAGTCGTCTTCCATATTAGAATGTGTCCCCAGTCACAAGTTGTCGAGCCATGGAGGAGTCATGAATGTTATCGACCGGTTATTCGGTGCAAGCCTGGTGGTCTGGGCATTGTCGTTTGGCATCCTGCACGCGCAGACGCAAGACTATCCCAACAAGTTGGTGAAATTCATCGTGACCTACCCGCCGGGCGGCAGTTCGGACGTGATGGCGCGCATCATCGGCCAGAAGCTGACCGAGTACTGGGGCCAGCTTGTGCTCGTCGAATCCAGGCCAGGCGCGGACGGCTCCATTGGCATGGAGTACGCGTCCAGGCAGCCGGCGGACGGCTACACTTTCCTGCTGGGAAATTTCGGCCCGGTGGTCGCCAAGCCGTTGCTCGCGAGAGTCTCCTACGACTGGCAGAAGGATTTTGCCCCGGTGTCGCGCATTACGAACTCAGCCAATATTCTGGTAGTGCCCGTCACCCTGCCGGTGAAAAACACCAAGGAACTCATTGCGCTCGCCAAGCGGCGCCCGGGCGAGCTCACCTACGGGACCAGCGGGCCGGGCAGCATGTCGCATTTCGCCGGCGAGATGTTCAAGCGGCTGGCCAATGTCAACATGATCACGGTGCCGTACAAAGGCAATGCGCTCGCTATCACCGATATCATGGGCGGGCAGATCACCACCATGTTCTCGGACGCGCTGCCGGCGATGCAGAGCATGCGCACCGGCAAGCTGCGCGCGCTCGCGGTGACGAGCGAGAAGCGCTGGCCGTTCACGCCCGAGCTGCCGACACTCGCGGAGGAGGGCATCAGTGGCTTTGCCGCGGTGAACTGGTGGGGCATTCTGTTTCCGGCCGGCGTGCCGCGGCCCATCATCGACAAAGTGAACGCGGATCTCGTCAAAGCGCTGGCGACGCAGGATGTCAAAACCCGCCTGGGCGAGCTTGGCGTGGAAACCGTCTCCAGCACGCCCGAACAGTTCGCGCAGTTCATGGCGAGCGAAGCCGCGCGCTGGGGCAAGCTCGTCAAGGAAGCCAATCTGCGGGTAGAGCCTTAGACTCTTGACGGCTTTAAGCGCTTAAAACGATCAGCGCTTGAATTCCCGCAGCTTCGGATTGAGGCGGTCGATGTCGGCCTGCACCTGGTCGCGGCTGCGCTCGTAGACGATTTCACGCCCCATCACCGATCCTACGTATGCAAGCCCGGTGCGCGTCGGCGTTAGTTCGCACTTCACGCTGTGCACGCCTTCACCCAGCACCACCTGGATGCCGGCGGCGCGTTTGTTGTACACCACCACGTCCATGGTCTGTCCGGTTTCGGTTACGCGCACTTTGATTTTCTCGATGTCCATCGCATCATCTCCTCGTCAGTGTCGCCGGAAAATCACGTCCCACACGCCGTGGCCCAGCTTGAGGCCGCGAGCTTCGAACTTGGTCTGCGGCCGGTAGTCCGGGCGCGGTGCGTAGTCCGCGGCGGAATTGGCCAGCCGCGGTTCGCGTTTCAATACTTCCAGCATGTACTCGGCGTATTCCTGCCAGTCAGTCGCGGCGTGCAGGTAAGCGCCGGGCTTCATGCGTGTTGCCAGCAGCGCGACGAAATCCGGCTGCAGCAGGCGCCGCTTGTGATGGCGCTTCTTCGGCCATGGATCGGGAAAGAAGATGTGCACGGCGTCGAACGTGTCCGGCGCGATCATGTGACGCAGAACCTCGACGGCGTCATGCTGGACGATGCGCACATTGGCGAGATTTTGCTCGCCGATCACTTTCAACAGGCTGCCGACGCCGGGCGTGTG
>JANYDM010000047.1 GCA_025363575.1 Betaproteobacteria bacterium
GTGGCAAATACAATTGGATCTCGGGGTGTTTTAGCACTCCGCTTAAGAAATAATCGCTTATAGGCCGTTCTACGAGGCCGACATTTGCGTGCCTACTCACTTCCGATCGAAATGAATCGAATTTCAACAAACCCTTAGAGCAGCACGCGTTCGATGCCGCCGCGGTTGGCTTTCGCGACATAGTCCGCCATCCAGTTTGCGCCCAGCACGTGCCTGGCGATTTCGACCACGATGTAGTCCGCATCCGTGCCGGCGTCGTTTTCAAAGCGCGCGAGTCCCTGCAAGCACGACGGGCAAGACGTCAAAACCTTGATCTGGCCGTCGAAGCCGTCCGCGCGCAGCTGGTCCGCGCCTTTGCGCATCTCTTCTTCCTTGCGATAACGCACCTGCGTCGATATATCCGGCCGCGTCACGGCGAGCGTGCCGGATTCGCCGCAGCAGCGTTCGTTGAGTTCGACTTGGCCCCCCATCAGCTGGTTGACGACTTTCATCGGCTGGTAGGTTTTCATCGGCGTATGGCAAGGGTCGTGGTACATGTAGCGGGTGCCGCTGACTCCTTCGAGCTTGACGCCTTTTTCGAGCAGGTATTCGTGGATGTCCAGCAGCCGGCAGCCGGGGAAAATTTTGGAGAATTCGTATTTCTGCAGCTGGTCCATGCAGGTGCCGCACGACACGATGACGGTCTTTATGTCGAGGTAGTTGAGCGTATTGGCAACGCGATGAAACAGCACGCGGTTATCGGTGCTGATCTGCTGGCCCTTGGCCTCATCGCCCGCTGACGTCTGCGGATAGCCGCAGCACAAATAGCCCGGCGGCAGCACGCATTGTGTCCCGATCTCGTACAGCATTGCCTGCGTGGCAAGGCCGACCTGGCTGAAGAGCCGCTCCGAGCCGCAACCGGGAAAATAAAACACGGCGTCCGAATCCTCGGTCACCTTCTGCGGATCGCGGATGACCGGCACGATGCGCGGATCCTCGATGTCGAGCAGCGCGCGCGACGCTTTCTTCGGCAGGCCGCCCGGCATCGGCTTGTTGATGAAATGGATAACCTGCGCCTTGATCTCGGTCTTGCCGACGGTCGACGGCGGCAGCCGGGTTTGCGCCTGTGCCAAACCCAGCGCCTTGACCGCGCGGTGCGCCAGGCGCTGCGCCTTGTAGCCCCATTCGATCATGAGCTTGCGCACGATCTTGATCTTGCGCGGGTCGGTGGCGTTCAAGAACAGCATGGATGCGGCGGTGCCGGGATTGAATTTGTTCTTGCCCTGGCGGCGCAGGAAGTTGCGCATGGCGATCGAAACGTCGCCGAAATCGATGTCGACCGGGCAGGGCTTGAGGCATTTGTGACATACCGTGCAATGGTCCGCGACGTCGCCAAACTCGTCGAAGTGGTCGAGTGAAATACCGCGGCGCGTCTGCTCTTCGTAAAGAAACGCTTCGATCAGCAGGGAAGTCGCGAGTATCTTGTTGCGCGGACTGTAGAGCAAATTGGCACGCGGTACGTGCGTCGCGCATACCGGTTTGCATTTCCCGCAGCGCAGGCAATCCTTGATGGAGTCGGCAATGCTGCCGACCTCCGATTGTTCAAGAATCAGGCTTTCGGTGCCGAGCAGGCTGAAGCTCGGGGTGTACGCGTTCGTCAAGTCCGCACCCGCCAGCAGCTTGCCCCTGTTGAAGTGGCCGTGCGGATCGACCTTTTCCTTGTAGGCACGAAAGCTCTCGACATGGGCGGGGTCGAGGAAATCGAGCTTGGTGATGCCGATACCGTGCTCGCCGGATATGACGCCGTCGAGGGACTGCGCGAGGCGCATGATGCGCGCGACCGTGTCCCCCGCTTCCTGCAGCATTTCGTAATTATCGGAGTTGACCGGGATATTGGTATGCACGTTGCCGTCGCCCGCGTGCATATGGAGCGCCACGAACACGCGGCCGCGGAGCACCGTCTGGTGAATCGCATCGCATTGCTCGCGCACCTTGTGGAAATGCAGGCCGCTGAATATATCGGCGAGCGGCGCGCGCACCTCTTGCTTCCACGAAACACGTATTGTGTGATCCTGCAGCAGATTGAACAGCGTGCGGTTGCCGGCCAGGGATGAAGCGTGAAGGATGAAGGAAGAAAAAGATTCGGCAATTTCCGCCTTCATCCTTCCGCCTTCATCCTTCAGAACTTTTAACGGCGCGTCCATATTGTCTGACAGCCATTGCCAGCGCCGGCGCGTAGTTGCGACGAGGGCAAGCGCACGCTCGACGCGGTCGTCTATCAGCTCGCCGGGCGCGACCGCGACTTCGGATTGCTGCAACGGCAGCTCGCCGCGCAGGAATTCTTCCAATGCATCGAGCAGCTTGAGCTTGTTGCTGATCGACAGCTCGATGTTGAAACGCTCGATACCATCGGAGTAATCGCCGAGCCGGTCGAGCGGGATGACGACGTCCTCGTTGATCTTGAACGCATTGGTATGTTTTGAAATCGCTGCGGTGCGCGCGCGGTCGAGCCAGAATTTCTTGCGCGCTTCGCCGCTGACCGCGATAAATCCTTCGCCTGAGCGCGCGTTGGCGATGCGCACGACTTGCGACGCCGCGGCTGCTACGGCGTTTTCGTCGTCGCCGACGATGTCGGCGAGCAAAATCATTTTCGGGCGGCCCGCGCGCTTCGCCTTGGTCGCGTAGCCGACGGCGTTGATGTAACGCGAGTCGAGGTGTTCGAGGCCCGCCAGCGTGGCCTGCGGATGCGCGCGGATGTAGTCGACGATTTCGACGATGGCCGGCACTGCTTCGCTGACCTGCCCGAAGAATTCGAGGCACACCGTGCGGATGTGCGGCGGCATCTTGTGCAGGATGAACGTCGCTTCGGTAATGATGCCGTCGCAGCCTTCTTTCTGCATGCCGGGCAGTCCCGACAGCGCCTTATCGGTGACGTCCTTGCCGAGCCCGTGTTTGCGGAAGCCCGACCCGGGAATTTCCAGTAATTCCTGCCCGACCTGCGTCTTGCCGTCGGCTGCATAGCGCGTGAGGCGAAAGCGCGCGAGCGCGATATCGTGAATCTTGCCGAGGTTGTGGTCGAGGCGCTCGACTTCGAGCCATTCGGCGTCCGGCGTCACCATGCGCCAGCTCGCCAAATTGTCGAGCGCGGTGCCCCACAGCACGGCTTTCTTACCACCCGCATTCATCGCGACGTTGCCGCCTATGCAGGATGCGTCGGCGGATGTGGGATCGCACGCAAATACGAGTCCCTGGGCTTCCGCTGCTTCCATCGCGCGGCGCGTAACGACGCCGGCGCCGCAACGCACGAGAGTCACCCGTGTGTCGACGCCGGCAAGCCGCGCATCTTTGATGACTTCGAAGCGATCGAGTTTTTCGGTGTTGATGACTGCCGACATTGGCGTGAGCGGGATCGCGCCGCCGGTATAACCGGTGCCGCCGCCGCGCGGAATGATCGTCAGGCCGAGCTCGATGCAAGCGGCCACCATGCCGGCGATCTCTTCCTGCGTGTCGGGATTGAGGACGACGAACGGGTATTCGACGCGCCAGTCGGTCGCGTCCGTGACGTGCGATACGCGCGCGAGCCCGTCAAACTGGATGTTGTCGCGGCGGGTCAGGCGCGCGAGCCGCTTGATCGCTTTGCGCCGCAACGCCAGCGTGGTGTCGAATTCTTTCTCAAACGTATCGACGGCGACGTGCGCGGCCGCGAGCAGCTGCGTGACTTCGTCGGCCGGCTGTTGCCGCCGCACTTCTATTTCGCGCAGCCGGTGACGCAACGCCGCGATCAGCAACGCACGGCGCTTGCGATTGCCCAGCAGATCGTCCTGCAGATAGGGATTGCGGTTGACGACCCAGATGTCGCCGAGCACTTCGTAGAGCATGCGCGCGGAGCGCCCGGTGCGGCGCTGGCCGCGCAACGCGTTAAGCACGTCCCACATCGCCGGCCCGAGCAGGCGGATAACGATCTCGCGGTCGGAAAACGACGTGTAGTTATAAGGAATTTCGCGCAGGCGGGCGGTCATGGTAAACAAGCGGATCCGGAGGATTGCATTTTACGGCAATGATATGCAGAGCACGCGGAATCGCGCGGCTGGCTCAGATCATGCAACCGCCGCGGCCACCAGCACGTAGCGGGCAAATTTTCCGACCGCCATGAACAGTGCGCTGAGCCAGGGATTGAGGCGCAGCCAGCCGGCCGCAACACACAGTGGATCCCCGATGAAGGGCACCCAGGCCGCGAGCAGCACGGGGCTGCCATAATGTTGAGCCCACCTCAGGCCTTTAAGTTCCGTGCGCTGCGGAATGAAGCGGCCGAGCAGGTATGACGACATGCCGCCCAGCGTATTGCCTAGTGTCGCGACGAAAAGTGCGGGCCAGTATTGCGCCGGATTCAAATGCAGCATGCCCGCGAGCACTAACTCCGAACCGCCCGGCAGGAGCGTGGCGGCAAGAAAGCTGCTTGCAAACAGCGCCCACAGGCTGGCCGATACATCCATCGCCGTGATTGTTGCATGCCGCCGTCGATTGCGCGCCGGATTGACGCGTCGCGAGGCTATCGCAGATAATCCACGCCGCATTTGGCGCGCGGCGTAAGGTTCACGCGGGCCTTTTCCGTTTGCAACCCCGTCCTGAAAGGCAGCATATGAAATACGTCATCGATATTGGCGCGCCGTCCGCGCTGCCGGTGGTTGGCAGTGCCGAGCTCTTTCCCGTTGGCCGTATTTATTGCGTCGGCCGCAATTACGCCGAGCACGCGCGCGAAATGGGCCATGACCCTGATCGCGAGCCGCCGTTTTTCTTCATGAAGCCGGCAAACGCAATCGTGGCGAACAACGCGACGATTCCGTATCCGCAGGCGACTAAAGATCTGCATCACGAAATCGAGCTGGTCGTTGCGGTGGGCAAAGGCGGTGCCGACATAGCAGTAGAGAAAGCGCTCGATCATGTCTGGGGCTACGGCGTCGGCCTCGACATGACGCGTCGCGATGTGCAGGGGGAAGCGAAGAAAATGGGCCGCCCGTGGGAAATGGGCAAAGCGTTCGACAACTCCGCGCCGTGCACCGCACTGATTCCGGCAATGAAAAGCGGCCACCCGGCGAAAGGCGCGATCTGGCTGAAAGTGAACGGCGCGGTCAAGCAGAAAGGCGATCTGTCGGAACTGATCTGGAACATTCCCGAGACGATCGCCTACCTGTCGAAGTTGATTACGTTGCAGCCCGGCGATCTGATCTATTCCGGCACGCCGGCAGGCGTCGGCCCCGTCAAGGCGGGCGACAAACTGGAAGGCCATGTCGACGGGTTTTCAGACCTTACGATCACCTACGCCAAATAAGACTTCAGCGTCGCACGACTCCATGATAGCGGCCATCCGTCGCGCGCGGCTCATCGATTCGTCGTCGCTCAAGATTTTCCCGTGACGCAGGCAGCCCCCGCGCTGAAACCATGACCGCCTCCTCCGAGCAATTTCAGCAAGCGCGGAAGTTGCACGAGGCGGGCGATATGGCGCAAGCGGAGCATCGATACCGCGAAATACTCGCGGCCGAGCCGGCGCAATTTGACGCCCTGCACTATCTTGGCATACTCAATGCGCAGTGTGGACGCCTGGAGGAGGCGCTGAGGTTGGTCGGTGCGGCCCTGAAAATCAATCCGCAATCGGTGGCTGCCAATGCGAGTTACGGAAATTTGCTCAAGTCGCTCAACCGGCCCGTTGAGGCGCTGCAAGTCTGCGACAGGATTCTCGCGATTGAACCGCATGCGGCGATGGCGCACTACAACCGCGGCAATGCGCTGCTCGATCTCGGCCGCCATGGAGAAGCGCTGCAGAGCTACGAACGGGCGTTGGTGCTGGCGCCCGGGACCGCGGCGGCGCTGTACAACCGTGGAAACGTATTGCAGCAGCTCAACAGGCATGACGAGGCGCTCGCAAGTTACGACGAGTTGCTGGAGCAATTGCCGGATCATCCGGCTGCTCTTTACAACCGCGGCGTCGCCTTGCAGGCGCTGGGCCGTCATGAAGAAGCCCTGGCGAGCTACGAGCGCGCATTGATAAACGCGCCCGACGACGCCGCGTTGCTGACCAATCGCGGCATCACGCTGCACGAACTGAAGCGTCACGAAGAAGCGCTGGCAAGCTACGACCGGGCGCTCGCGGCCGATCCGCATCTCCTCGAAGCGCTCAATAACAAAGGAAATCTGCTGCGCGAATTGCAACGTCCCGACGAGGCGCTGATGTGCTGCGAGCGGGCCCTGGCCGTCAAACCGGATTACGTGGCAGCGCTGATCAATCGCGGCAACGTTTTGCAGGCCCTCCGCCGCGATGGCGAGGCATTGGCCGCATACAATGAAGCGATGTCGATCGCGCCGGACGATGCCGATGTCATGAACAATCGCGGCACGGCGCTGGCCGATCTCGGCCGATGGGAGGAGGCCCTCGCAAGCTATGATGCCGCGCTGGCAACGCAATCCGGGCACGCAGATGCGCACAGCAATCGAGGCACCGTATTGATTAAGCTCAAGCGTCCTGAGGAGGCGATCGCGTGCTTCGAGCGCGCGCTCGCGATCAAGCCTGATTATCCCTATGCGGAGGGCGCGGCATTGCATTGCAAAATGCTGAGCGCGAAGTGGGACGGTTACAGTCGAGCAGTCGAGCAGCTGACCGCGGGGGTCCGATCCGGCAAGCGCTGCGTCGACCCTTTCGTCTTCCTCGGCATCTCGACCAGTGCGGCGGATCAGTTGCTGTGCTCCCGCATCGCGATGCGCGACAAACACCGTGCATCCCCGATGCCGCTGTGGAAGGGCGAACGCTACCGTCACGACCGGATACGTATTGCCTATGTCTCTGCGGACTTGCACGAGCATCCCGTCGCCCATTTGCTTGCGGGACTATTCAGCCGCCATGATCGTTCCCGCTTCGAGACGGTTGCTATTTCGCTCGGGCCCGATCAGCCGGGCGAGATGAGAACCCGCTTGCAGGGCTCATTCGATCAATTTATCGATCTGGGCCACCGAAGTGATGCGGATATCGCCGGCTTCATGCGCGAGCTGGAAATCGATATTGCCGTGGATCTCATGGGCATCACGCAGAATGCTCGGACCGGAATATTTCGCTACCGGCCCGCGCCGGTGCAGGTCAGCTATCTCGGTTACGCCGGCACGATTGCAGCCGAGTGTTTCGACTATGTGATTGCGGACCGGACGGTGATTCCTGAAGATCAGCAACCGCATTACGCCGAAAAAGTCGTCTATCTGCCGGACACTTTTCAGGTCAATGACGATACGCAGCGCATCGCCGAAGACACACCGACCCGCGCTGAAGCGGGATTGCCCGCGCAAGGATTCGTCTTTTGCTCATTTAATAACGTTTACAAAATCACGCCGGATGTATTCGACATCTGGATGCGGATATTGCGCAAGGTCGCTGGCAGTATTCTTTGGCTCCAACCTGCTAACGATGCCGCGGCAAGAAATCTGCGCAGCAGGGCGTTGGAGCGAGGCGTCGAGGCGGCGCGGATCGTATTCGCTCCGCGCGCGGACCGCCTCGAAGACCATCTGGCGCGATATCGGCTGGCGGATTTATTCTTCGATACCCTTCCGTACAACGCGCACACGACCGCCACCGACGCTTTATGGAGCGGATTGCCCGTGCTGACGTGCGCGGGAACGACTTTCGCCGGCAGAGTGGCCGCAAGCCTCCTGAATGCCCTGGGTTTGCCGCAATTGATCACGACGACGCTTGAAGAATACGAACAGATCGCACTGAGACTCGCGACGGACGACCGCATGCTCGCGGAGTTGAAGACTAGGCTCGCGCTCAATCGGGCCAGTCATGCGCTTTTCAACACCGATAGGTTTCGCCGCCACATTGAGTCTGCGTACCTCACGATGTGGGAACGCACGCAGCGTGGCGAAGCGCCGCGCGGCTTCGGGGTGCAGGCAACGAGCGGAACAGATTTGTCGGCCTAGCAGCGCTCGTACGCTCGGAATCCGCGCAGGATCTCCGGGCCGGAACGGTCTCAATTGCGGCGAGTGAACGTTTTGACCCGTCATCAGCCGGCGCGCCGCTCGCCCGGCCGT
The DNA here is from genome assembly GCA_025363575.1 of Betaproteobacteria bacterium. Next base: position 8,050 of record JANYDM010000047.1, read on the forward strand.
CATCAGAAAGAAAATTTGGTTTCCGCGGCGGCGGCGCCGGGTGCCGGCGACGCGACGTCGGCATAGACGTCATACAACATCAATGCGCGCTCGACATGGCTTTCCGCAATCGGCTCGACGCCGTGAAAGGAATTCGGCGTCTTGATGAAGCCGAACAGCGTATTCGGCACATACGGCATCGTCAGCAGCCGGTTAAATCCATCGAAGCGGTGGTGGGGGCCGCCGGGACAGGTGTAGGACTGGTCTTTGGGCAGATACATTGATGTCCCCAGATGCGGCATTGCATCGTCCGCCGGGAGATAAAACAAGAATGACACGACTTTCCTCGATGCGTCCGTGTGCGGTCCAAGCGAATAATTGGTGCGGTCCTGGATCACGAGACATTCGTGGTGAAACTGCAGTGCGGCGGGGTCGGGAAACCGGGGTGCAAACAGCGGGCCGAATTTATGCAGGACGATCTGGCCAAAGGGGCCGCCGAGCAACCAGCGCGCGGTTTGATCCCAGAAGCTGCGGTAAGGCTCCGCCAGTTGCGCGACTTCTTCCGGCGTCACCGGCAGCACGGCGCGCGTTTCCGGATAATTCGCTGAGACCCGGCCCAGTGCTTTGAGTGATTTATAAGCGTCGTTGGGCGGGAGGTGCTGCCGCAAGGCGCGGTAGAAGTCCGCCGGAAACACGTCGTGCACGAGAATGTGCGGATACGGATACATCTGGATTGGCGCGTTCGCGACCTTGTAGAGCAGCTGAGCTTCAGCGTTGGAAAACATATTCCGCGCATCCTTTGAAAATCCCGCTTTTTCGCTCGGCAGCGGCTACCTGCTGCGGGTCGTAACGAAAACCGAGCGCGCCGAGGTCTGCGACCAGTTGGCGATGAGCGGGCAGATTTTGATTGATTTCGATCAACAGCGAGCGCAGCTTGCCGCTTTCGATGGCTTGCCGGGCGCCTGCGATGACCTTGGGCTCAAAGCCGTCGACGTCGATCTTGATATGGTCGGGCGGGGACACCGCGCCTTGCGCGATCAGATCGTCCAGGCGCGCGCTTATGCAACCTTGCGAATAGGCGGGCTTTCTTGGCTCAAGCTTGAAATCGACCTGCTCGCCAAGCGAGTGACACGAACTTCCGGCCAGGAATTCCGACAGGTGCAGTTCATTCACGCCAGCCACGTCCGAGAGGGCCAGGCAATAGGCATGCACGCGGCCGCCGAGCCCATTCAAGACGATGTTGCGGTTGAGCAGCGCATAATTTTGGGATTCCGGCTCGAATGCGAACACTTTTACACCGCGGGTTTTGGCGGCCCACACGGTATACATCCCGACATTCGCGCCGACGTCCACGAGCACGTCGTCCGGCCTGAATCCGGCGATCCACTCGATCGTGCAGGGCTCTTTCTTGAACAGTGACTCGACGCGCCATTTGGTGTGGGAATTCGGCGTCGCGTAGGAAACCGATATATCGCCGAGTTTCAATTCGGTGCGCGGATTGAGCTTTTCGTATTCCTGCAGGGTGATCATAAACGCCGTGTGCCGTGTTCAGCAGCTACCCGAATTCGCCGATTGTACAATGGTGTGCCGTCTTGTCGCGGGCCATAGTGCCGGGAGTGGACAAGCGGCGTGATAAAATCCGCCCGCATAGCCGGGTGGTCCCGGCCTCCACAGATCGAGCATGAAAGCCATGAGCGAAGCGACCCTGATCAGCGAAGACTACCGGAAAATGCAGCAACAGCTGCATGAGAATCCGAACTACGGCGTCGCGTCGGTGGCATACGCACCATTGGTCGTGCAAGTGATAGAAAGCCTGGGCGTGCGCGAGATGCTCGACTACGGCGCGGGCAAGGGACGCCTGGGCATTACGCTCGGCCAGCAGCTCAGGACGCCGCTGACCGTGCGGCATTACGATCCTGCCATTCCAGCGTGGTCGGCAAAACCCGAGCCCTGTTCGTTTGTGGCGTGCATCGATGTGCTTGAGCACATCGAGCCCGCGCTGCTCGATCACGTGCTCGACGACCTGCAGCGCGTGACTGCCGGCTTCGCCGTTTTCACGGTGCATGTCGGGGCCGCTAAAAAGATTTTGCCGGACGGACGCAACGCCCATCTGATACAGCAGCCAGCGCCATGGTGGTTGCCGAAGTTTTTCGCGCGCTTCGAGTTGCTGACCTTCAATCGCATACCGCAAGGCTTCTGGGTCGTCGTCGAGAAAAAGCCGGCTTAACTTAAACCCGGCCGTTCGCGCGCGACGGCGCTTGCGCCTTGGCAAGTTTTGCGCCGGCTATGCACGCTGGCGCTGGCAATCTACCGCGACAAATCTGTTTTCAAACGCGCCAGCGCGCTACTCCAGTCGCCGCGCAGCGATTGCCGGTAGATCGAGAACCCGGGAAACCAGGGCGAATGTTCCGCGCCGTTCATCATCCAGCGCCAGTCCGGCGGGCTTGGCACCAGCACACGGGCGATCTTGCCGACGCCGGCGCGCAAATGCATGTTCGTATTGCTGACGCCGACGTAGTCATCAATGAGCGCCAGCAACGCGAGCATATCTTCGAGGTCTTCGTTTAATGCAGAGAAATCGTGCACGCGGCGCCCGAGCGCAATCGAAAATTCATCGAGCTCGCCCTTTGTAGGGTTGCGCTGCAGGCCGATCAAAGTGCCCGGCACTTCACTTAGCGCCGCTGCCAGCGGCGCGATGCCGATTTCCTTATACAGAACCCAGATTACGGCACGTTGCTCGCGCGGAGGCGTGCCGCCGCGCCACGTCAAACCGGTATACGGGCCGGGGCCGGTGCGGGCCAGCAGGTCGCGCATTTTCGCAAGGCGCTCAGCGAGTGGCGCGAGGGGCAGAGGCGCGGGCACCGGCGGCCAGTACGCCGAAATCCGCCAAGGCGCGCGCCAGCGTTGCAGTGCGGGTCGATCCGTTCCCATCGCAGGCAAAGGGCAGGCCGGCAGGGCATTTAGCGCGTGAGGCAGATCGCCTGCCAGTATGACCGCATCGACATCTGCGGGCGGAACAATGTCATCCACTACGGATGCGAGCGCAGGAGCGCGTGCGAGCAGGCTGCCGATCTTGGGCGTTGCGCAGTATGTGATGCGCGCGCCCGCCGCGTGCAGCTGCGGCGCAAAGCGCAGAAAAAAAATCTCGTCGCCGAGCCCTTGTTCACGCACGACGCAAATATGTTTGCCGGCAAGTTCCGCAGGCAGCGTCTGCGACAGCGCGATATGCGGGTGATCAGCACGAAACATCGCCGGCCACGGCCGATAGCTGTACTCAGCCCATCCCTCGTTAAAGCAGCCGTGACCCAGCAGTGCGGAGGCCAGCAGTTGGCGCGTCGAATTCAAATCGGGCTTGAGGGCCAATGCGCGCGCGAACCAGGGCAGAGCTTTGCGCAATTGACCCGACTCGGCCAGCGTGCCGGCGTACGTTTGAGCGATTTTTGCTTCGTCCGGCGACAGCCGCGCGGCCTTCGCATGGCACTCCAATGCCTCGTGCAGGCGGCCCTGATGACTTAATGTAGCGCCGAGAAAAGAATGAGCGAGCGGCAATTCGGGCGCGAGCGCGATGATGTCGCGGCACAGCTCCGCGGCTTCGTCGAAACGGCCGAGGTCGATAACGACGGAAGCCAGATTGCAGCGCGCCAGCAGATAGTCGGGCGCCGAGCGAACGCATTCGCGATATTCCATTTCGGCCGCCTCGAATTGCATCATCGCATGCAGTGCGCCCGCAAGATTGTTGCGCGCTTCGACGAGTTGCGGATCGAGTGCGATGGCGGTGCGATAACCGGCGAGCGCTGCGGCGGGCAACTGGCGATCGCGCTGGACGTTGCCAAGGTTGAACCACACCAGCGCAGATTGGGGGAAACGTGCCGCCAGTCTTTGCAGTATCCCGGCGGCCTCCTCAAACTTGCCCTGCATCGCAAGAGAATTGGCGGCGCCGAGTGGAAACTGAACCGCGCGCGGATCGAGACGCGCTGCCTTGCGAAAAGTTTCGCGCGCTTCGTCGTATTGCTTCAGATTAAAAAACGCCTGCGCAAGATTGCCGAAGACCGCAGGGTTGTTGCGCTGAAGGCGCGCCGCGCGCTGCAGATGGTCGAGCGCTGACGCTGATTGTCCGAGCTGCAACAGTGTTACGCCATACAGATTCAGGGCATCAGGATGGTCCGGTGCGAGGGAAAGGGCGCGTTGAAATGCGGCCCCCGCGGCCTCGAGACTGCCCTGTCTATGCGCCTGCAATCCAGCTTCGAGGTGATAGCGCAATCGCGGGTCGTTTGGCATCATGAATAGTATAACAGATTGAATAGTATGTTGTTTTCAGAAAATTGACCCACTTTACGCAAGCACAAAATGCCCTCCCGGGCGACGACCGCGGGCCAGGCGATGCCCAAGGTCAAAAATTCAACTGTTGTAACTGTGCAACAAACTAACGCGATATCTGCCTGAAAAGCATATTTTTGTTGAGTTGGGGCCGGCCGCATCTGCATACTCCTCCTAACCCTTCGATGTGGGGGGAGCGCCGCATTTCCGTAAGAGTGTTTTCCGGAAACTACGGCATCTAAAACTGAACAGGAGAGATGCATGAATAAGAAATTGATCACACTGGCCGTAGCAAGCGCCTTCGCAGCCCCGGCTGTCGCGCTGGCGCAGTCCAGCAATGTGCAGATTTTCGGCACGGTGTACACGGAATACGCATACGCGAAACAAGGCCTGAACAGCCCCGCTGGCACGGGCGACCGCGTCAACGTCGACATCCTGCAAACCCCGGGCTCGGAAATCGGCATCAAGGGTGAAGAAGCGCTGGGTGGCGGTCTGACTGCCTGGTTCCAGTGCGCGAGCACTGCTGATACGCGCGGCTCGACGACTTCAGTTGGCGGCCAGGGCGTTTTCTGCGGGCGCAACAGCGCGATCGGCGTCAAAGGCGCGTGGGGTAATGCGTATGCCGGTAACTGGGACATGCCCATGAAGAAAACCGCTGGCGCGGCGCGCATCACGTCTGACACCGGTATCTGGGGCGTCGGCCGCATGCTGTTCGGCGATTCGTCGTCATACTTCGATTCCGCCACGCCGACTTCGTTCAGCCGCCGCCAAAACAGCTCGATCTTTTATGACACGCCGACGTTCGCCGGCTTCCAGGGTTTCCTGGGCGTCAGCACGACCGGTGGCTCGATCGCGCAAATCACCAACCAGTCGGGCACCAAGCCGCGTGTTTGGGGTGCCGCAGCGACTTACACGAACGGTCCTCTCTACCTGAACTTCGGTTACGAGAATCACTCCAATTTCAGCCCCGCCGGCGGCGCGTACAGCGGCACGGATACGGGCTTTCAATTGGGTGGTTTGTACCGGTTCGGCCCGGTCAAAGCGGGCCTGCTGTACGTTCGTCGCTCGTTCGATATGGGTATCGTCGGCGGCTTCGCGACGGACACCCGGGTCTCGGCCTGGAACCTTGCCGCAGAGTGGGCCATTGCCGGCCCGCACGCTTTGCGCGGCGGTTATACCCGTGCGAACAACACGTCGGGCAGTTCGGCTGCTGGCCTAACCGGCGCCGCGGGCGGTGCATTCGTTGCCAATGCGGCAGCGGGCGCGACCGGCGGCAACATCTGGCAAATTCAGTACGTGTACAACGCGTCGAAGCGCACGGAGTTCACGGTCGGTTACGTGGCCCTGTCGAACGACGCCAACGCGCGTTACAGCCTGGGTGGTTTGCTGGCCGGCGCAGCTGCCGGTCAGAACCAGAACGCGTTTGCAGTCAGCATGAAAAACACGTTCTAATCAGTCGTAACAAGCAACATGAAAACGGGCGCTTCGGCGCCCGTTTTTTTGTACGCGATACCTGACACCGGATTGCGTGCGACGCTACGCCCTCCGTCCAGCGATGACGCCGTGATAGAGGTTTTCCAGATCGCGCGCAAACCCGGCGGAATCGAACAGCGGTACGCTCAATCGCGTCGCATCCAGCTTCGCGCGCAGCTCAGCCCGGTAAGCCCCATCAGCCGCGAGGCGTAAAGCAAGACGCTCGTAGTCGTCCAGCGTATGGCTTATCAGTTCTGACATATTGCACGCGCCGAGCACGCTGCCGGATACGCGCGAGGCGAATGTTTCGCCGCTCAGGCCGACCAGCGGACAACCCGACCACACCGCATCGCAGGCGGTGGCGTGCGATGTATAGGGAAACGTATCTAGCGCCACATCGGCGGCGCGATAACGCGCGAGATGCTGCGCCGGATCAGGGACACGCGGCGCAAAGTGCAACCGCGCGCGGTCGATAGCATGCTCGCAGGCAGCCTGAACGAGGCGCTCGGTCGCCCACCGGTTGTCTTCCGGCAGCCACAGGACGCTGCCGGGCGTCTGGCGCAATAGACGCATCCAGCACGCGAAAATCTCCGGTGTGATCTTGTAAACCTGGTTGAAGCAGCAGAATACGACCGCGTCCCCGGGCAAGCCGTACTCCCCGCGCGTGAGCGGCGCGGCAACGGCACGCTGGCGATCGTTCGGCAGATAACAATGCGGCATTCTGAGCACGCATTCCGAAAATTCGCCTTCGTGCCCCGGCGGAACAGTGAAGCTGTCGGCGACAAGATAGTCGATGAAGTCCGCGCCCATCGTCGCCGGATATCCAAGCCAGGCGATTTGCACGCTGCAGGGCCGGCGCGCCATCACGGCGGTGCGCGCACCTCTGGTGTAGCCGTTGAGATCGACGAGGATATCGAGATTGTCGCTGCGAATGCGCTGTGCCGCCTGATCGTCATTGTCGCGCGCGACGTCGATGAAATGCTCGCAGGCGCCGCTGACCCGCTTTCGCAGCGTGCCGCCGTCGTCGGCGCCGCTCGAATAGGCGAAGATCTCGACGCGCGCGCGGTCGTGCTGCTCGAGCACCTCCACCAATAAATCACTGACCGCGTGATCGCCGAAGTTGGACGACAGGTAGCCAATGCGCAAGCGCCCAGTCCCGTGCGCGGGGATGGGACGGGAGGCATCAGTTGACAGGTCATGCGTAAATTGAGATTTAGCCCAGCATCGGGTGTACGCAAGCTGCTGCGCAGCCGTCGTCGGTTGACACAACAGCGCGAACGGTGGTCCGAGATCGCCTCCGTCTTCGAGCACGCTTGGCACATCCCGCCACGCGATTTGCCAGTCGTCCCACGCGCAGACATAGCGCAGGTTGAACAGCAGCATGCCGAGCAAGCGGCCAGCGCGCGTGCGCGCGTAGCCTTCCTGCAACGTGGCTACGATCTGGTCGCGAGCGCCGCGCAGGGAATAGATCTCGGCGATCAGCGCGTAAGTTTCGATATCGGGATTGAGCGCCAAAGCGCGCCGCGCCGCGCCTTCGGCTTCCCGCATGTACGCCTCGTCTTTCGGGCCGGCCCCGAGTTCCATGCAGGCGGACGCCAGGCTGAAATGCGCGAGCGCCCGCGAGGAATCCACTGCAACGGCCCGCCGGAAAATGTCGGTCGCCGCCTCGAATCGCCGTTGTTTGCCGTAAGCTACGCCCAGATTGATCAGCGCGTCGACGTGGCGGGGTTGCCGGGCAATCACTCGTTCGAACCAGGTGGTTGCGGTGGCAGGTTCGCCCTGATCTAGGCAGAGCACGCCCAAGTTGAACATGGCGTCGATATGGTCGGGTGCGAGACGCATGGCGGTTTCGAAATGCAATCGTGCAGCCGCCGCATCCCGCGTCAAGTACGCGGCCTGCCCGAGATTCAGATGGATGTCGGCGTTTTGCGGTGCGAGCTCGAGGGCGCGCTGTAGCGCGCCCAGCGCCTCCGCATGCCGGCCCTGATTGAGCCTCGCCGCGCCCAGCCGCATGAATACCGAGGCAGGCGCGCCGGGAATCTCGGCCGCGCTGGCGAAAGCGCGTTCTGCCTGCGCAAATTCGCTGAGCATCAGATGGGCGAGCCCGAGGTTTTCGAGCGCCGCTCCATGGCGCGACTGCGTTGTCAGCGCATGCTGCAGGGCGAGGACGGCTTCGCGGGGGCGGTCGCTCATCAGATGCGCGATACCGAGCATCAGCAGGGCCTCAGGATTGTTGGGAGCGACCCGCAGGATTTCGTCGCACATGCGCTGCGCGCCCGCTGCGTCGGACTGTTGCAGACAGTCGCGCGCCCGGCTTAGTTTGCGTGCTATTGCCGAGGACATGGATCGCGGGCCGTCAGGGCAGGACGCATGCGGCGGAAGACGGAGCGGCGGCGGGAACGTGACATTCACTCACCCGCGGGCCACGACATTTCACCGTATAACTTTTCGAGATCGCGCGTAAACCCGGCCGCATCAAACAGCGGCGCGCTGCTTTTCGCGGCGGCGAGTTTTACGCGCAAGTCTTCCCTGAAAGGCGCGTCACGCGCGATCTTGTGCGCGAGCCGCTCGTACCCTTCAAGTGTCGTCGTAATCAGTTCCGGTAGATTGCACGCCGCGAGTATGCTGCCCGAAACGCGCGAGGCAAACGTATCGCCGCATAACGCGACGAGCAGGCAGCCGCCCCACAGCGCATCGCTGGCGGTCGTGTGCGACCCGTACGGAAACGTATCGAGCGCAAGGTCCGCTGCGGCATAGCGCGCGAGGTGCTCATTCAGTGGCAGCTTGGGGGCAAACACGATGCGGGCAGGCGCTATGCCGGCGACGCTCGCGGCGCGTTGCAAATTGGCCGTTGCCCACTCATTGTCTGCGAGCAGCCACAGCACGCTGTCCGGCACAAGGCGCAGCAGGTTCATCCAGCATGCAAAAATCTCGGGCGTGATCTTGTAGCTCTGATTGAAGCCGCAAAAAACAAACCCTTTCCGGGGCAGGCTGTATTCAGCGCGGCTCAAGGCGTCCCCGACCGCTCGCTTGCGATCATTGGGTTGATAGCAATGCGGGAGTCTTGCTATCTGCTCGGTGTAGGCAGTCTCCGCGCCGGGCGGAACGATGAAAGCATCGGCGATCAGGTAATCGATGAACGCGGCGCCGCTGGTGCCGGGATAGCCGATCCAGCTGGCCTGCACCGCGCAGGGGCGGCGTGCCAGAATCGCGGTTCGCGCGCCCATCGTATAACCCTTGAGATCGATCAGGATGTCGAGATCATCACTGGCTATGCGGTTCGCCGCAATATCGTCCGGGTCGTGCGCGATGTCGACGAAATGCTCGCATGCGGCGCGCAGGCGCGCGCGCATCGGACTGTTGTCCTCCGGGCCGTACGAGTAGGCAAAGACTTCGAAGCGGCTGCGATCATGCAGCTCGAGTACTTCTGCCAACAGGTAAGCGGTTGCATGCTCGTAGAAATCGGATGAGAAATAACCGGCGCGGATACGCGTGCCGGGCGCGCGACGTCTCCTGTTACGGGTATCCCCGGAGCCTTTGAAACGCTCCGACCAGCGGCTGGCGTATCTAGTCTGCTCCGCTGCGGTCAATGGTTCGCACAGGAGGGAAAAGGGGCTGACCGGTTCGCGCGTATCCGGCAGCGCCGCGGAGAGCCGGGACCAGGACGTTTGCCACCCCTCCCAGTCGCAGAGCCGGCGCTGATGAAACGCGAGCTTGCCAAGCAGATGTACGGCGCCTGTATGCTCGACGCCGGATTTGAGCGTCTCCGCCACCAGGTCCATCCCGCCGCGAATGGAGTAGATATCCGCGAGGGTGGAATAAGCGCCGCTCGTCGACGGGTCCGCCGCAATGGCGCGCTTGGCCGCAGACTCCGCGTCGTCCAGTTCGCCCACTTCGAGCAATGCATCCGCCAGTGTCGCGAGTACGGCAGGCCGTCGGGAACCCGCGCGCTCCAGCTCCCGCAAGTACCGCAAGGCCTCCTTGAAGCGGCCCAGCGCCATGCAGACGGATGCGAGGCCCTCCAGTGCTTCTTCCATCCCCGGCGCCGCGCGCAAGGCGGTGGTGTACTCGGCGTGTGCATCGTCCAATCGACCGAGCAGGGTCAACGCGAAGGCGAGATTGTTACGCGCCCGCGCGAAAGCGGGATCGATCACGAGGGCGCGCCGGTAGCTGGCAATTGCGTCATCGAGGTGTAGCTGTTTCTCAAGCACGACCCCAAGATTGACCTGCGCGTCGGTATGGCGCGGGGAGACCGCCACAACGCGCTCAAACCACTGCCGCGCGTCATCGAGAGCGCCCTCCTCGAGACACATGACGCCTAGATTGAACATCGCGTCGACGTGGTCCGGGGTCAGGCGCAGCGCATTCTCGAATTCCCGGCGCGCGCGAGTGAGGTCGGCTGCCGCATGTGCGGCCTGCCCCAGGTTCAGATGAATGTCGCTGTTGCCCGGATCAAGCTCGCAGGCCCGTTGCAGGGCAGCCATCGCGTCGGCGTGGCGCCGCTGATTGAGGAGCGCAATGCCCAGCCGCATGTAAACGGATGCAGGAGCGCCGGGAATAGCGATGGCCGCGCGCAATGCGCCTTCGGCATCCGCAAATTCGCCGAGCATCAGATGTGCGAGGCCCAGATTCTCGAGCGCCAATCCATGGCGCGGGGCGGCGACGAGGGCCTGCTTGAGAGGCGCAATGGCGTCGCGTGCGTGCCCCGTCATCAGGTACGTAATTCCGACCAGGCTAAGGGCGTCGGGATTGCGCGGTGCGCGCGCGAGAACTTCCTGACACAGAAACTGTGCGCCGGCCACGTCTCCGTCCTGCAGGCGCTGCTGCGCCTCGGCCAGCTTGCGCATCAATGAAGACGACATGGAATGGCAGCGGGTTCGGATTGAATATCGAATTATGCCGGTTCTCCGTACGTGCGTCTCGCAAAGAACACTTAGACAGAGGGGCGGGCTGCTTCTACAATAGCGGCCAGTCAACCGCCGCAACAGCGTGGCAGATGCGCGCGGATGCAAATTCGTACGCGGCATCGCGCGCGCAGCAGGAAAAACTTGATGCGGCGCCGCCTCCCGATGTGAACAATATTTCTCGCAATCAGTAACTTCACCGGCGCGAAGCTACATGGCTGAATCCGATCAAGACCGCCAGAGCGTGCAAGACAGCCTGCAGCAGGTCGTCGAGCTTTTGCGCAAGCACCAACTGGTGAAGGGCCTCGTCCAGCGCCAGGATATGCCCCGCCACGAGTTGGTCGAGAGCCTGCTCGATAAGCAAAACGTGGCCGAGCTGCAGCAGAAGCTCGACCATTTGCATCCCGCCGACGTCGCATACGTACTTGAAGCATTGCCGCTCGAAGAGCGGCTCGCAGTATGGGATCTCGTCAAAGCGGACCGCGACGGCGATATCCTGCTGGAGGTGTCCGACGCGGTGCGCGAAACGCTGATCGCGCATATGGAGACCAGGGAGCTGGTCGCGGCGACCGAACAGCTCGACACCGACGAAATTGCCGATCTCGCTCCCGACCTTCCGCGCGAGGTCATGCAGGACGTTTTTCGCTCGTTATCGGTGGAAGAGCGCGACCAGCTGCGCGCGGCGATGTCCTATCCCGAAGACACGGTCGGCGGGTTGATGGACTTCGATATGATTACGGTGCGCGACGACATCACAGTCGAAGTCGTGCTGCGCTATTTGCGACGGCTCGATGAGATGCCCGATCACACCGACCAGCTGTTCGTGGTTGACCGCCAGGAGTACCTGCGTGGGCTATTGTCGGTGAGCCGGTTACTGGTGACGGATCTCGATGCGCCCGTCACTACCATCATGTCGCCGGCAGCGGTCAAGCTGGGGCCCGATGAACAGGCGCAGGATGCGGCGCTGGCATTCGAACGTTACGACTTCGTGTCGGCGCCCGTCGTCGACAGCGACGGCAAGCTGATCGGCCGCGTGACGGTCAATTCGGTAGTCGACTTCATCCGCGAGGAGACCGACAGCGAGAAGCTCTCGGCCGGCGGCTTGCGCGAGGAAGAGGACCTGTTCGCGTCGGTCTGGAGCAGCGTCAAAAACCGCTGGACCTGGCTGGCAATCAACCTCGTGACCGCGTTTATCGCGTCGCGCGTCATCGGCGCGTTCGAAAATTCGATCGAGAAAATCGTCGCGCTGGCGGCGCTGATGCCGATCGTGGCCGGTATCGGCGGCAATTCAGGCAACCAGACGATCACCATGATCGTGCGCGCACTCGCGCTCGGCCAGATTAATCTTGCCAGCGCGCGCAAGCTGTTCGCCAAGGAGATCGGCGTCAGTTTTATCAACGGGATCATCTGGGGCAGCGTCGTCGGGTTGTTCGCTTTTCTTATTTATCATAAATGGCAATTGGGGCTGGTGATGACCGGTGCCATGGTGCTCAACCTGCTGCTGGCGGCGATCATGGGCGTAACGGTTCCCCTGCTAATGCACAAGCTCGGACGCGATCCGGCCGTTGGTTCCAGCGTGATGATTACCGCGATCACCGACAGCGGTGGCTTTTTTATCTTTCTTGGACTCGCGACTTTGTTCCTGGTCCCTTGATCGCAGATGCCCCCGGCCCTGGAATAAAGCAAGTTAGTACGTGTTTACATTGATGCAGTCAGGTTTGCGTTAATGCGGGGATGGTTTCATGCACACGTATCGAAATACGGCGGATATGCCGGCGGTCCGCTACGGGCCGGGCTGCGACCGGGAACCGGCGGTGCGGCGATTGCGCCAAAGCGGGGACTGCCGGTGAACGGCCGGGATCGCGATTTCATTCAGCACATCCCGCGTTTGCGCCGCTATGCGCGCGCGCTGACCGGTGATCGCGGACGCGCCGATGATCTCGTGCAAGACACGCTCGAGCGCGCCTTGGTGAAATTTCACCTCTGGCAGCCCGGCAGTGATCTTCGCGCCTGGATGTTCACAGTAATGCACAATGTTTACGTCAACCAGGTGCGCGCCAATGCGTCCGCCATCATCACGGCCATCGACGACGCGACTGTGCTGCCGCCAGTGCGTGCAACGCAAAACGACTGGCTGGAAGTGCGTGATTTGCAGGTTGCACTGCTGCGCGTGCCGGAAGAGCAACGCGAGGTATTGCTGATGGTGGGGCTCGAGCAGATGACTTACGAAGAAACCGCGGGCGTGCTGGGTATACCTATAGGAACGGTGATGTCGCGCCTTTCGCGCGCGCGAGAAAAGCTCCGTTCCCTGCTTGCCAGCGGCGGATCGCACGCCGCATTGAAGGTGGTGAAATGAGCGAGTTCATAACCGAAGGCGAACTCCACGCCTACGTCGATGGTCTTCTGCCGGCAGCGCGACGTGCCGAGATCGAGGCGTACCTTGCCGCGCATGCTGACGACGCCCAGCGCGTGCTGGCATGGCGCGAGCAGAACCACGCGCTGCGTGATTTGTTCGATCCGATACTCGCGGAATCCTTGCCGGCGCGCCTGGGCAGGCCGGGATGGTTCCGGCGCATGCGGCCCGCAATGCGCCATGCAGCCGCGGCGGGCTGGCTCGTCGCCGGCGGTGTGGGTGGCTGGTATTTGCACGACTACAACGTGGCGAAGTCGGTCGATACTGTTGCGTTTGCACATCGCGCGGCGATCGCGCACATTGTGTACAGCCCGCAGGTCCGCCATCCGGTCGAGGTCGGCGCCGACCAGGAGGCCCATCTGGTTGCCTGGCTATCCAAATGTCTCGGCGGAAGCCTGAAAGTACCGCAACTCGGAACTCTTGGCTACCAATTGGTAGGTGGACGTCTGCTGCCGGGCGACCAGGGGCCCGTGGCGCACTTCATGTTTCAGGACGGCAGCGGCCAGCGCTTGACGCTTTATGTGCGTAACGGAGCTGGCGGCAAGGAAACGGCGTTTCGTTACGCGCAGGAGAAGGGTGTCAGCGTGTTTTACTGGATCGATGGCCGGTTCGGCTACGCTTTATCGGGCGAAGTCGACAAAGACGATCTGCTGCGCGTTGCCCGCGTCGTTTATCAACAGCTCAATCCTTAGCAAGGCGCGCGGCCAGGTCCGAAGTTCCGGATCCACGGGTCGGATCGTGTACGGGCGTCGTTGTCAGGCGGTACGCACAGCCGGCTTCTAGATATGCGCGCAGGCGGTACTGAAGAATTCAGACGGAGCGGCGGTCGCGGATTAAGTGACGAGACGCGAGACGCGTGCAATAACTTCAATTGCGACGCATGCGCGGAACTTTCTTGCGCTCCAGAAAATGCAACGCATGACCGTGCGCTATACAAATACATCCAACGTACACTTTGCGCGCGCTGAATTCGAAATCCAGTACGCCGTTACTCACGCGCAATCAGCCCGCGGTGACTAATTACGAAGATATTAAATATTATTGTAAATCAGCCACTTGAGCCGGCGGCTCAAAAGTGCTGCGCAAACGCAGGGGTGATGGAGGGTGACGCTGGTGTTTGTGCGGGGAGGTGTTGCTGACGTCGACTGCGCTGGCTGCAGTCGTGTACTGCGATGAAACAATAACGGGAGCCGGGGAGCCCAGCTCCCGCTCAAGCAACTACCGTTATTTCTTCTTAGCTGCTTTCTTTTTCTTTGCTTTTTTCTTCGCTGCCATGGTTCATCTCCTTACGAGTGGTTTAATTGACTACAAGTGCATACGACATTTACTGCTGCACTCCCAAATCATCGTGCACGATCTTGTTTCCAAAATACGCTTACGATGCTTGGTGCGCCAATTCTAAGCTACCTTCAAAAAAAATTGCAACACTTTTGTAAAAAATTTTTAAATATTGTGGTAGGCATGTTGCACATATGCCGCCGGAATTTTTGCGACGGCAGTGAATATCGTCACGATTTTTTTACACGCGCGAGCGTTTGAATCATCGTTTTCAGCGCAAACAAGTGATGAAGCGATGAAATTTCGACAGTTTGCATCGTTGTTTACGGCAACGAACGTTCAAGCGCGATCAATTGCTCGATCGTTTCACGTTCGCGTACTAAATGCATATCGCCGCCGTCGATCATCACTTCGGCCGCGCGCGGGCGCGTGTTGTAATTCGAGCTCATAGTCATTCCATATGCGCCGGCCGACATGATTGCGACGAAGTCTCCCTCAGCCAGACTCAAGTCGCGGTCGTGCCCGAGAAAATCACCGCTCTCGCACACAGGGCCGACAATTTCATAGCGCCGCGCCGGCGCGCGCCGCGGGTTCACAGGCAGAATGTCGTGCCAGGCATCGTACAGCGCAGGGCGTATCAGATCATTCATCGCTGCGTCTACCACCGCGAAATTGCGATGCGCCCCGTGCTTCAGGTACTCGACGCGCGTCAGCAGGATGCCGGTGTTGCCGACCAGCGAGCGGCCGGGTTCGAACATTATTTTCTGCTTGCGGTCGCCCAGGCATGCCGTCAAAGCCCGTATATAGTCGGCCACCGCGGGCGGCGTCTCGTCGCGATAGCGGATCCCGAGGCCGCCGCCTATATCTATATGCGCAATTTCAATGCGTTCCGCCGCCAGCCGATCCACCAGGCCCAGCAATTTTTGCAGCGCAGCGATAAACGGGGCGATTTCGGTCACCTGCGAACTGATGTGGCAATCGACGCCGGTAATTTTGAGGTTAGGCATGCCGGCCGCAGTGCGGTACAGCGGCAGCGCATCTTCATAGGCGACGCCGAACTTGCTTTCCTTGAGGCCGGTGGAAATATACGGATGCGTGTTGGCGTCGACATCAGGGTTAATGCGCAGGCTTACCGGCGCGATTTTGCGGAGTTCGCCGGCCACCCGGTCGAGACGCTGCAATTCGCTCGCGGATTCGACGTTGAAGCATAGGATGCCGGCCGCAAGGGCGGCTCGCATCTCATCGGCTGTCTTGCCGACGCCGGAGAACACCGTTTTGCGCGGGTCGCCGCCGGCGGCGATGACGCGCGCGAGCTCACCGCCCGATACGATGTCGAAGCCGCTGCCCATTTGCGCCAGCACTTTGAGGATGGCAACGTTGGAATTGGCTTTTACCGCATAGCAGACCAGGTGATCGCGCCGCGCGAGCGCTTCATCGTACGCGCGATACGCTGCATCCAGTGCCGCGCGCGAATAGACATAACAAGGCGTGCCGAAAGTCGCGGCAATGCGCTCGAGAGGGACCTGTTCAGCGTGCAGCGTCTGGTCGCGGTAAGCGAAATAGCTCACTTCGCGCCCGGGTTTTTCGGGTCTTCGGCTGGCGTGTCCGGTGTGGCCGCGGCAGGCGGCGCAGCCGCAGGGGGTTTCTGTGCCGGCACGTATAGCGGGCCTTTGAGGCCGCACGCCGTCACCATAGCGGCCAGTAGCAAAGCTAAAGTGGCATTACGCATTGAACATAAACATGGGTTCGCGCAGTGTATCTGCGACGGAATATTAGCACAGTGATCATCGTGCCCGACCTACGCCATCAGGTAGCGGTGTCCGTCGCGCCGCAGCGCCAGGCGGCGCACCTTGTAGTCGGGCATTACGCTTTGGACGCGGCTCCAGAAGCGCGGTGAATGGTTAGGCTCAAGCAGGTGCGCGACTTCATGCACGACGACGTAGTCGATCAGCGCGGGCGGCGCCTGGATCAGCCGCCAGTTGAGACGGATGCGGCCATCGGAGTGGCAGCTGCCCCAACGCGTGCGTGCAGCGGAAAGGCGTACTGTCGGCATGCGCACCGCCAGTTCGTGCGCAAAGTGCGCTGTGCGCTGCTCGAACCACGCTTGCGCAGTTGCGCGCAGCCAGGCCATGACTTGCCTGGCCAGCAATGCAGGGTCTTGCGTGTCAATGCCGACATGCAGGCGGCAACCGTCGCTGCGGGTGGGTTCGCCCACAGCGGCGATCGTCAAAGTCAACGGCTCGCCCAGTACCATTAGCGTCGCGCCGGGCTGCCAACTGAGCGGGGGCGCCCGGCGCGCCCGCCATTCGGCGAGCTTGCGTGCGATCCATTGCGCATGGGTGTGGAGTAGATTGTCGATGCGCGCCTGCGAGGCACGCCAGGGCGCGCCAACCCGCAGTCCATCTTCATCTACGGTCAGCGAAATACTGCGGCGACGGCGGCTGCGTTTCAGCGTGTATTCAATCGCGCTGTCGTCAAGCATGAACCCGTGACGGCTGATGGGCTGGACCGGTGCTCCGCCCATGAGCTCGAGCAGGGAAAGCTTACGCGCCGCCATTTTCCAGACGCTGCATTTCGGTTTCTATCCAGTTCTCAGCCGCGCGCGTCAACGCATCGGCCTTCATGCCGCGGCTGTCGAGCGACTTGCCGATGCTAACCGTGATCGTGCCCGGGTACTTGCGGAATGCGTGCCGCCGCCAGCAAGTCCCGGCGTTGTGCGCAACAGGCAGCACCGGCGCGCCAGCATGGACGGCAATCGCGGCGCCGCCGGTCTGATAAGTGCCGCGGCTGCCCGGCGCGATGCGCGTGCCCTCAGGAAAGACCACGATCCAGAAGCCGCGCGTCAGGCGGTCGGCGCCCTGCGCCAGCATTTGTTTCAATGCACGTACGCCGGCTTTGCGGTCGATCGCGACCGGCGACAACATAGCAAGGCCCCAGCCGAAGAATGGGATCCACAACAGCTCGCGCTTTATCACGTACACCTGCGGCGGGAAAATCACCTGAAATGCCAGCGTTTCCCATGTTGATTGATGCTTGGCAAGCACGACGCAAGCCTCTGCCGGGATATTCTCGGCACCTACGACGCGGTAGCGTACGCCGCAAATAACTTCAACTGCCCACAACACCAGGCGCGTCCACGTCGAAATGATGCGATAGCGGGTAAAAGGGCCGAACGGAAACGTTAGCAGCGCGATGAGCGCGAAGGGCGGCGTAATACAGATCTGGAATGCGGCGAACAGGCAAGAGCGCAAAAATACGCTCATTGCACAAGCGCCCTGACTGCCGCGTCAAGGTCGGCGTAGGTGGTCGTTCCCGCAGGCAGTTTGCCCGCCGCCGCGGTTTGCCCGCCTTTGCCGGTCAGCACCAGCATTGGCCGCGCCGACACTGTGACTGCGGCCTGAAGGTCGCGCAGCGAATCACCGATGCACGGTACGCCGGTCATCTCGGTATTGAAGCGGTGCGCGATGTCCTCGAACAATCCCGGCATGGGTTTGCGGCAGTTGCAGCCGGCCTCCTGCGCGTGCGGGCAAAAGAATACAGCGTCGATGCGGCCGCCGGCATGCGCAAGCGCCTTGTGCATTTTCTCGTGGATGGCATTCAGCGTCGCGACCTCAAACAGGCCGCGCCCGATACCGGACTGATTGGTCGCGACCACCACGTGATAGCCGTGCTGGTTCAGCCGGGCAATCGCTGCGAGGCTGCCCGGGATCGGCTTCCACTCGTCCGGCGTCTTTATGAACTCCGCGCTGTCGATGTTGATGACGCCGTCGCGGTCGAGGACGATGAGTTTCATGCGGCGAGCTTGGAAATGTCGGCGAAGCGGTTCATCGCGTTTTGCAGGTCGGACAACAGCGCCAGCCGGTTTTCGCGCAGCACTTTGTCGTCGACCATGACCATGACTTTTTCGAAAAACGCATCAACCGGATTTTTCAGCATGGCAAAAGTTTTCAGATAGCCGGCGAAATCGCGCGCGTTAAACAAAGGTTCGGCCGCGCTGCGCGCAGCTTCAAGCGCTTCAAACAGAGCGATTTCCGCCGGATCCTGCAGTGCCGACAAATGCGCGTCGCCAGCGAGGGTTTCGCCTTTGGCCTGCGCCTGCCGCAGGATATTGGCGATGCGTTTGTTGGCGGCCGCCAGACTGGCGGCTTCGGGCAGCGCCGCGAATGCGTGCACGGCCTCGAGCTGCCTGGGAAGCGGGCTGATTTCAACGGGGTTCTTGCTCAAGACGGCTTCGACCTCATTTGCGGTGTAGCCATGTTCCAGAAAGTAACTACGCAAGCGTTCAATGAAAAAAAAGCGTAGCTCAGTCTGCGCCTTGCTTGCATAGGGCTCGAAGGCCGCGTCTATCAATACCACCAGCGACAACGACTGCCGGTTCTCTATTACTATTCTGATCACGCCAAGCGCCGCCCGACGCAGGCCGAACGGATCTTTGTCGCCGGTGGGCAGTTGCCCGATGCTGAACATGCCGGCAAGGGCATCCAGCTTGTCGGCGAGGGCAACTGCGACGGCGACGCCCTCTTGCGGCAACGCGTCGCCGGCGAAGCGCGGCCGGTAGTGCTGCTGTAGGGCGTCGGCCACGCGCGCATCTTCGCCATCGGCCAGCGCGTAATAGCGCCCCATAATGCCCTGTAGTTCAGGGAATTCGCCGACCATGTTTGTGGACAGGTCCGCTTTCGCGAGCATGGCCGCCCGGTCGGCCAGCTTTGCGTCGGCACCGGTTATTTGCGCAATCGTGGCGGCAAGTTTTTGCATACGCCCAACGCGCTCGAGCTGGCTGCCCAGCTTGTTGTGATAAACGACAGATGCCAGTTGCGGCACGCGGTCGGCAAGGCGCACCTTCTTGTCCGTTTCGAAGAAAAAGCGAGCATCGGCAAGGCGCGGACGCACGACGCGCTGATTGCCTTCGACGATGTTCTTCGGATCGGCGAGTCGCATGTTGCTGACGATCAGAAACTTGTTGATGAGTTTGCCGGTGCCGTCGAACAGCGGAAAGTACTTCTGGTTTTGCCGCATGGTGAGGACCAGGCATTCGGCGGGTACCGCCAGAAACTCCTGATCGAATTCGCCGACGTACACCGTCGGATGCTCGACCAAAGCTGTGACTTCTTCCAGCAGCGGCGCGTATTCATCGGACGTGCCGAGCGAAGCCTTTAGCTTGCCGGCATGGTCCGCCAGCTGGCGCGCAATCTCGGCTTGCCGCTCGCCGAACGATGCGACAACATTTCCGTGCGCCGCGAGTGCCTCTTCGTAGGCGTCCGCGGTGGCCACGGAAATGTCCGCGACGCCTTGAAAGCGATGGCCGTGAGTGACGCGCCCTGCCGTGAGCCCCAATGCGCTGACGGGGACGATCCCGGGCCCGTGCAGCGCCAGCAATCCGTGCGCCGGCCGCACGAAATGCACGGTGGTCGCGCCGTCGGCTAATTGATAGGCCATGATTTTAGGAATCGGCAGCTTCGCGATAGCATCGTCCAGCGCTGCCTGCAGACCCGCCGCGAGCGTCACGCCGGCGATCGTCTGGTTCAGAAAAACGTATTCCGCATTGCCTTCCATCCTGCGCTCGAGCAGGCCGGCCGCAGCGTTTTCCTTCTCCAGGCGTTTTTCCAGCGCCGCGGTGGCTTTGCCGTCGGGACCGTAGGCGACCTTCGACGGCATCAGCTTTTTTGATTCAGTCCGGCCCGCGCCTTTGTCCGCTACCTGCGAAATCCACACGGCCAGTCTGCGCGGCGTCGCGAAAATACGGATTGACTCGGCGCCTGCGGCGGTTAGTTGCGCCTTGGCAAGACCCGAGAAGATACCTCGCCCGAAAGTCTCGCCGAGACGCTTGAGCGCTTTTGGCGGCAACTCTTCGGTAAACAACTCGATGAGCAGATTCGCGCTCATGCAGCGTTTCGCTCATCGAGCGAAGTCTTCAGTGCGGCGAGGTCGATGTCCAGCGCCTGCAGCGCCCCCGGTGTGCACATCGGGAAGCCGGCGCGCACTCGCGAGTCGAAATAGGCCTGCGACACGCTGCGCGCGAGATTGCGGATGCGGCCGATGTAGGCTGCGCGCTCAGTGACCGAAATTGCACCGCGCGCGTCGAGCAGATTGAAAGTATGCGCCGCCTTCAGCACTTTTTCGTAGGCAGGCAGGGCAAGCTTCGCATCGATCAACCGCTTGGCCTCCATCTCGTAGTCCGAGAAATGCCTGAACAGCATGGCCGCGTCCGCATATTCGAAATTAAAGGTCGACTGCTCGACTTCATTCTGATGGTAGACGTCGCGATAGGTGACGCCGGGCGTCCATACGAGGTCGAATACGTTTTCCACGCCCTGCAGGTACATGGCAAGCCGCTCGAGCCCGTAAGTGATTTCGCCCGTGATCGGCTTGCAATCGATGCCGCCGACCTGCTGGAAATACGTGAACTGAGTGACTTCCATGCCGTTCAGCCACACCTCCCAACCCAGCCCCCATGCGCCCAGCGTGGGGTTCTCCCAGTTGTCTTCGACGAAGCGGATGTCGTGCGCTTTGGGGTCGATGCCGATAGCGACCAGCGATCCGATATACAGATCGAGAATGTCGAGCGGTGACGGTTTGAGCACCACCTGATATTGATAGTAATGCTGAAGACGGTTGGGGTTCTCGCCGTAGCGCCCGTCTTTCGGCCGGCGCGAGGGCTGCACATAGGCGGCGCGCCAGGGCTCGGGACCGATCGCGCGCAGAAACGTGGCGGTGTGCGAGGTGCCGGCGCCAACCTCCATGTCGTAAGGCTGCAGCAGCGCGCAACCTTGCGCGCTCCAGTACTGCTGGAGCTGCAATATCAGTTGCTGAAAGGTCAGCATCGGGTCCCGTCGCGCGTCAGGGTGTTGGCAAATCGCGAATTTTACTGGTTCCACGCACTGCAAGCCACCCTGCGGCGAGCACCAGCATCAACGCGAGCGAAATAACGGGAACGTTGCCCCAGTGCACGAACGGAGTTGCGCCCGCGTATCCCTGCGCGTCACCATTGACGACCGCGCGCGCGAATTCCGGCGCGACCTGGAGTACCTTGCCGCGCTGATTGATGATCGCGGTCATGCCGGTGTTCGTGGCGCGCAGTACATAGCGCCCGGTCTCCAGCGCGCGCGTCTGCGATATCTGCAGATGTTGCTGAGGCGCGACGGAGCGCCCGAACCACGCCACGTTGCTTACGTTCACGAGCATGGTTGCTTGCGGCAGCTGACGGATGATTTCCGCGCCGAACGCATCCTCGTAGCAGATATCGACCGCGACGCGCTGCCCGGCGACGTCCAGTGGTTCCTGGGTCTCCGCGCCGCGCGAGAAATCGAGCAATGGTATCTGCGCCACTTCGAAAAACCATCCGAACAGCGGCTTCAATGGCACGAACTCACCGAACGGCACCAAATGCGATTTGCGGTATGTCTGCGTGGATGCCATGCCGAACGACAGCACGCTGTTGTAATAATCGCGCGCGCTGCTGCGCTCCGGTACGCCGATCAGTGCGTCGCCACCATTGCTGCGCGCGTGCGCGGCGAGTTCGGCCAGATAATCGGCCGGGACTTCGTGCAGGAACAGCGGCAGCGCGGTCTCCGGCAGCACGATAAGGCGTGCACGGCTCGCAACCACGAGGTCGCGGTAAGCGTTAAGTGTCGGCGCGACGCGCTCGGGGCGCCACTTCATATCCTGCGGGATATTGCCCTGCAGAAGGCTGACGCTGATCGGCGCGCCCAGCGGCGTCGTCCACGCGATTTGCTGCAGGCCGTAGCCGCCGGCCCACAGAAAAACCAGGATGAAGGCGGAAGGCAAGAGCCGCTTACAGCCTTTCTCCTTCAACTTTCCGCCCTCACCCTTCCAGCAGTTCCAGAGCGTTACAAGTAACGCCGCACTCATCGCCGTTGCCCAAGTCACGCCGTACACGCCGACGACCGGTACATAGCCCGCCAGCGGGCTTGCAGGCACTTGCGAGTAACCGAGGGCGATCCATGGAAAGCCGGTGAACAGCCAGCCGCGTACCCAGTCGGCGAGCGTCCACAGCGCGGGCAGCACGACGACGGTAATCCACACCGTCCGTGCGCCGAGTGCGCGATAGGCGGCGCCTGTCGCGGCCAGGTAAGCGGCAAGAATGCAGCAAAATAACAATGTCAGCACGGCCGCCAGCAATGCGGGCATCGCGCCGAAATCGTGCAAGCTGACATAGACCCAGCTCACGCCCGTTAGAAAGTAGCCCAGGCCGAAAGCAAAGCCAATCAACGCAGCCGCGCGCGCACTGCCCGTGCGCTGCCAGATTACGATGAGCATGGCGAGCGTCGCGATCGGCACGGGGTATAAATAGAACGGTGCGAATCCCAGCACCGTCACGCTGCCGGCGAGTACCGCCAGCAACCACGCAGGAAGGCGAAACAGCGCGCCGTTTGAGGGTGAACTCACGCCGGCGTTATCTAGGGTGTGCTAGGCACTCTTGGCGCCGGACTTTTTTTCGACCAGCAGCAAATGCAGGCGGCGGCTGTCGGCGCGCAAGACCTTGAAATTCAGGTTGTCGACCGTGAGTTGCTCGCCGCGCTTGGGCATACGTCCGAACTGGCTTAGCACCAGGCCGCCTATCGTATCGTGCTCTTCGTCGTCGAAAGCGGTGCCGAAAGTCGCGTTGAACTTGGCGATTTCAGTCACTGCCTTGATGCGCCAGGCGCCGCTTTTGTCGGCGATGATATCGTCTTCGGTCTCGTCGAAATCGTATTCATCTTCGATGTCGCCGACGATTTGCTCCAGCACATCTTCAATTGTCACCAGTCCGGCGACGCCCCCGTACTCGTCCACCACGATCGCCATGTGGTTGCGGTTGGCACGGAAGTCCTTGAGCAGCACGTTTAGCCGCTTGGATTCGGGTATGAACACGGCGGGGCGCAGCATGTCGCGCACGTTGAATTCCTCTTCGCCCGCGTAATAGCGCAGCAGATCCTTGGCGAGCAGGATCCCGATCACGTGGTCCTTGTTGTCCTCGATCACCGGAAACCGCGAATGGTTGGTCTCGATCACGAGCGGGATGAACTTGTCGGGCGCCTCGCCGATGTCGATCACGTCCATCTGCGCGCGCGGAATCATAATGTCGCGCGCTTGCATCTCCGCGACTTGCAGCACGCCCTCGATCATGGACAGCGCGTCGCTGTCGAGCAGGTTACGGTCGTAGGCCGAGCGCAAAAGCTCGACGAGCTGGTCGCGGTCTTCGGGCTCGCGCATCAGGAGCGCGCCAACCCGTTCGAGCCAGCTGGGTTTGGGCGGACTGGGGCTATCGGCCATGCTTGCGGATATTCGGCGTGGCGCGTTTCCCGGCGGGCGCCGCGTTGCTGTAAGGATCGGCGTAGCCAAGCTGCGCAAGTATGCGCGTTTCGAGTTTTTCCATTTTTCTGGCGTCCGCTCCGCGCTCGTGGTCGTGGCCTTGCAGGTGCAACAAGCCGTGGACGGTGAGATGCGCGTAGTGCTGTTCGCGCGGAATGCCGCGCGCAAAGGCTTCGCGCGCGACGACCGGTGCGCAAATCGCAATGTCGCCCTCCAGCGGGCGCTGCGAGGAGTAGATAAACGTCAGCACGTTGGTCGCGTAGTCGCGTCCGCGATAGTTGAGGTTAAGCAGGCGCCCTTCGCGCGCGCCGACCATGCGCAGCGTGACGCGCGCGCTCCCGCGCAGCGCCGCGCGCGTCCACCGCCTGAGTTTGGCGCGCGACGGCAGCTGTGCGGAACGGGCGCCATACTGGATGGTGAGCGCGAGCTCAGGCGTCCGGGCCGGCTTGCGCTTTGGTGTGGCGCTCATAGGCATTGACGATGCGTTGGACCAGCGGGTGGCGCACCACGTCGCTCGACTGAAAATGCGTGAAAGCGATGCCGCGCACGCGCTTCAAAACCGTGCTCGCCTCGATAAGGCCGCTTTTGTGGCCGCGTGGCAGATCGATTTGCGTAACATCGCCGGTCACCACGGCCTTGCTGCCGAACCCGATGCGGGTCAGGAACATTTTCATCTGTTCAGGCGTCGTGTTCTGCGCCTCGTCGAGAATGACGAACGCTTGGCTCAGCGTGCGTCCGCGCATGAACGCGAGCGGTGCGACCTCGATGGCGCTGCGCTCCAGCAACTTGGCAACTTTGTCATAACCCATGAGATCGTAAAGTGCATCGTAAAGCGGGCGCAGGTAAGGGTCGACCTTCTGCGCCATATCGCCCGGCAAAAACCCCAGGCGTTCGCCGGCTTCCACCGCAGGGCGCACGAGCACGATGCGTTTGACGTTGTCGCGCTCGAGCGCGTCGACCGCGCAGGCCACCGCCAGATAGGTTTTGCCGGTGCCGGCGGGGCCGATTGCGAACGTGATGTCGTGCGCCTGTATCTGCTTCAGATAACCGACCTGGCGCGGGGTGCGTCCGTGCAGATCGGGCCGGCGGGTTTTCAGCTGGGGCGCAGCGCCGGCCGCGGCAGGCTTCTCGTGCGCAACTTCGATTAGTTCGAGCTGCACGTCCTCGACCGACAGGCTGCGCCGCGCTCTGGCGTAAAATTTTTCGAGCGCCTGAGCGGCGCGCTCCGTCTGCGCCGGGGCGCCGCTCAGCGCGAAGCGCTCGCCGCGCCGCGCGATGACGACATCGAAAGCGGTTTCTATCTGGCGCAGGTTTTCATCGAGCACGCCGCACAAATTGGCGAGCCGCTGGTTGTCTACCGGCGTGAATGAGACTTCGGCGGGTTTCAAGCGTGGACGGGCGCGAGTCTGCCGCGCAGCGAGTGCGCCAGCGCGGCGGTGATGGTGACGTCGACAAATTGCCCGGCGAGCTGCGGCTCGCCGGCGAAATTCACGATACGGTTATTGTCGGTGCGGCCCGCGAGTTCGCGCCGGTCTTTTCTGGACGGGCCTTCGACCAGCACGCGCTGGGTCGTGCCGGTCATGGCGGCGCTTATCGAGTTTGCCTGGGCATCTAGCAGTGTCTGCAGTTGCCGCAGCCGCGCGAGCTTGATTTCATGCGGCGTGTCGTCGGCGAGACCTGCGGCCGGCGTGCCCGGACGCGGGCTGTAGACAAAACTAAAACTCGCATCGAACACGAGTTCTTCTATTAATTTCAGGGTCGCGGCGAAATCCTCCGCCGTTTCGCCGGGAAAACCGACGATGAAATCCGACGAGACCGCGATGCCGGGCCGCACTTTGCGCAACCGGCGGACAATAGATTTGTATTCGAGTACGCTGTAGCCGCGTTTCATTTGCGCGAGCACGCGATCGGACCCCGCTTGCACCGGCAGGTGCACGTGATTGACGAGCTGCGGCACTCGCGCGTAAACGTCGATCAGGCGCTGCGTGAATTCCCGCGGGTGCGAAGTGGTATAGCGCAAGCGCTCGACGCCCGGAATGGTCGCCGCGTATTCGAGCAGTAATGCGAGATCCGCCGGCTTGCCGTCTGCGCCGGCAACGGCCCCGCTGTAGGCGTTTACGTTCTGTCCCAGCAGCGTGATTTCCTTGACTCCCTGCGCAACAAGCTCGGCAATATCGGTCAGCACATCCTCAAGAGGCCGCGACACTTCCTCGCCGCGCGTGTACGGCACCACGCAGAACGTGCAGTACTTGCTGCAGCCTTCCATGATCGAAACGAACGCGCTGCCGCCGTCGACGCGCGCCGGCGGCAGGTTGTCGAATTTCTCGATTTCCGGAAATGAAATATCGACCTGTGGTTTGCCGGTCGCGCGCCGCGCCGCGATCATGGCGGGCAGGCGGTGCAGGGTTTGCGGGCCGAACACCAAATCGACATAAGGCGCGCGATCCACGATGGCGGCGCCTTCCTGGCTGGCAACGCAGCCGCCGACGCCGAAGATGACGTCGGGACGCAGCTGCTTGAGGTGCCTGACGCGTCCGAGATCGTGAAAAACTTTTTCCTGCGCTTTCTCGCGCACCGAACACGTGTTGAACAGAATGACGTCCGCGTCTTCGGGGGTGGCGGCTGCGACCATGCCGTGCGACGCGTTGAGCACGTCGGCCATCTTGCCCGAGTCGTACTCGTTCATCTGGCAGCCGAATGTCTTGATGTAAAGCTTGTGCGGCACGCGCGGTTATCGCTTCTTGTCGAACTGCGCCTGTTCCTGCGGCGTTAGTATATAGATGCGAGCGACGTCACCGCCTAGGTCCGTGGTGTACGCAACGTCTTCGCCGGGGGGCAATGCACCAGGCAGAATCGAGCGGTTGTTCGTGTCGTAAATGACACCACCTGGCGCCAGCTTTAAACGTTGGCCGCTCAGATTGACGAAAGGCATCGGCGCCGTCTGGCCAACGGTCGCGCGTTTGGCATTGACGGGAATCGTGCGCAACTGGGCGGCCGCATAACCGGCGTAGAGCGCCAGCGCTATAAACAATAGCGCCAGCAGGCTTTTTATTTTTGCGACTGGATAACTCAAGGTAGAACCTAAATCCTTTTAAATCAGATGTCTGCATTATACCAACTGCGGCGGGTCCGGGTTAGGGCCGCGCATTATACCGAATCATAATCCCGGTCCGAGCGGGGTGCCGGAATCGCCGTCTGCGCCAAGAAATGGAAAAGGGCTTGCTTGCGCAAGCCCTTTCCGGTCGGTGCTGGTGGGATGGGTACTATCGAATAGCGGCTGGAAAGCCGCGTCAATGCTTGATCTACGTATTTCATGCTCGGAATATGCCCCCAAAACCGCCCCCGTCTGCGTTTGTTATTTCGGTTCAAGGGTTGATTCAGCACGTACAGCAGTCGGTCTGAGCGGACCTACTACTTCTTCAGGGCCGCAATTCCAGCCGATATTGTGCCGCAGGTCGGTGATGAGGTCTATGTGTGTCCCCGGCTAAATCCATAGCCAACCTTGCGCGGGATCGTCAATAGATTTTCAGGTTGCCGAGCGTGGGTTGTCGTAGGCAGACACCCCGCCCGAAACTGTGTCGCGGCGCCGTAGCGTCGCACACAGGCAACGAGTGGATTATCGGGAGTCCTTATTATTCTCAAAAACCCGTTGTAACCGCGCCGACCTGTCGGCTATGGTTTTCGATATTCCTTCAACCAGGATCTTTTCCTCGTTCGAAAAATCTATCGATTTTTCTACATCCAATGCTATGGATGGAAGACGTGAGGCTAATTCCGTGCAAACACTTGCCATGTACCGTTTGTTAACGCCTGCCGCGTCCGCGAGTTTTCCCCAGTGTCGTAACTGAATCCAATCCGGCCGGTTCTCTCCGCCAATCTTGAACGCAAGATTGTGCGTCAGCCCTGGATATACCGCGGTGCATAACAGATCGTAGAAAGGTGCAAGCTCAACTCCGGCGGGGATCATCAGTAGCGACAGATTCTTGCCGTGCGCGTCGCTGTTCCCGATAAGATAATTAAAGATCGTCCAGGAAATTAGATTTTGCACATCCTTTGCCGGCTCGCGACAGTAATTCCGTAAGATGGCAAAGCAATCGTTGAGGCTTGGCCCACCCTCTTTTTCGTATTTTTTCGAGGATGGGAGATTTAACGCCTGGCAAAAGTCGATCTGGTGCAGTCTCGTCAACCGTTCGCCCACCTTGACACGGTCGTATCGCTCAACCAGGTACACCGTTTCCGGGTGTCTATGCAGCGTTGCCTTGGGAACAGGTAAGCCCGCTTTATCTGCGAGCGTCATGCAAAACATTTCATTTGCGGTGGAATTCGCGAAGCCCGCAATGTCAGGCTTAAGGATATGCGAACTCGGTGCGTTCCCGCGCCCTAGAAAAAACGCGCCGTCCTTTAGCAGAACTGGAAGTTTGTGCTGCGCGCCCGCGAGCGATAGTCTCAGTTCGTCGTTTGCCGCCGCGATGAGTGGCCGTTTCTCAAGTGAGTGCAGCATTTCATTTAGCTGCTTATCCTCAAGCGGATCGTAGTCACCAGTACCGGGCGGCGCGCTCTCGGGCAATAGTAGTGAAATTGCACCCGCGCAATCGCCCCCGATTTCCGCGAGGAGGCCAAAGGTATTTGTTTCTGATACCTGCTTCAGGCGCGCGACAGCGCTACGGATCTCGCCTTCTGGTAAAAGATTCTCGAAAAATGGCCGAACGACGTCGTCCCCGTACTCATCTGTGGATGGGGGAAGCGGAATAGAAAGAGGCACGAAATTGGGCGACTGTAACCATGCGGACGCGTAATGAAAGTACAGTCGCCCTTTCTCCTCGCGAAGCGCCCCGGCCAACTCCGCATTAAAGTAGACGTTAAGGGCGTTGGCCATCTTCGGCCCAGAAAGGCCTCTTAGGGCGGACAGATGCCGTAAGTCCAAGTCCGTTTAGCATTTGAAGGACCTTTCCGATATGGAGCGTCGGTTTGCCGTTCTCCAAATCAGAAAGAAAACGCACCCCCACCCCACAAAGCTGGGCTGCCTGTGATTGTTTTAGCCGCATTCGCTTTCTGGCATCCCGCACCGCATCGCCAACATCTTTTGCGGTGGAGATTTTCCCGATCGGGGCATTGATCGTCATTTGACCGCTCAAAAGGTCTTTTTATTACCGATCGGTAATATTGTGCGTAGAGTAGCGGTTTGTCAAGTACAATATTCCTGATCGGGAATATAGGTATTCTTAGGTGAACGCTATCACAAAAATATTCCCGATCGGGAATTAATTCGGAATTCTCTTATCCATTTATCAATCAATTAACAGGTGCAATCCCGAATCGGCCATCGGGAGTATGACCAGACTGCCCGGAATCCGGCGCCGATATAAAAGTGGTGAAGGGTCATCAAGGTGGCACTTGGCGGTTGGCGGTGTTCGCAAGCTCACATGCGGTTTGACAGTTGGCTTGTCATTGGATATCTTATAGATATCTAATTTATGGGGTTTCCACTATGCCAATCCGTACGCCCACCAAGCAAATCGCGTTTCGTTACCGTTCGATCGATAGCGCTACAGGTGTCACCCGTGAGACTGCGAAAAAATTGGCAGGACGATTAGGCGTAGACGAAACGCAGGCCATTCATCATGCGCTGCATGAATTGGCAGTCAAGTTGTTGCCGCAGTACGAGGCCGACGACGGTCCACTGACAGCAGCCCAGGTTCGCCAGATCAGGAAGCGTATTCCGCAAGGCGGCAGACGCTCCGTCCGCTCGAAATTGTTTGAGACGGAAACTCAGTGACCCAACGGTGGTGGGGCGAGCCTACGGCCGGCGAGATTGTATGGTGTCACTTCCACGACCAAATTCATCCGCGCCCGAAGCCACGCCCTGCTCTGATCATTGCCGTGTTCGACGACAACGCGCCGCACTTCGATGTTCGTGTGGCATACGGCACCAGCCAGCACACGACATTCTTGCATCGAGGTGAGTTCTCCATCCTTCGAGACCGAAACGCCGCAGCCTACGCCGCGGCGGGCCTGAGCTACGACACCAAGTTCGATCTGAGGCAGGTGCTGGATCTGCCTTACACGTCCGAGTGGTTCTCCGTTCCTCCGGCTGCCCCGCATGGTCAAACGCCAAAACTCGGAACCCTGCATCCATCGCTGGTGCGCGCCGTGGAAGCGGCATTCCGCGCCGCAAATGAGTGAAAATCGAAATCAATTTGGAAGCATACGAGTGAGCAGAGCGTCCGGCGTGCAAAAGTCAATGGTCCATTTCTATGACTGACCAAGAAACACTGACAAAATTACGGGCGGAAAACGCCAGACTCGCCGCATTGCTGGATGCCCAAGGGATTGAATGGCGTTTGCCGGTAGAGCCTGCAGCGGCCGATACCTCCGAGGCAGAGTCCTCAAGGCTCAGTACAGACGAGAAAGTCGCGCTCTTTCGGCGACTTTTCCGTGGCCGTACCGACGTTTACCCGGTCCGCTGGGAGAGCAAATCAACTGGAAAATCCGGCTACGCACCTGCGTGCGCAAATGAATGGCGCGCTGGCGTTTGCGAAAAACCTCGTATCAAGTGCTCGGATTGCGACAAACGTCTATTGATTCCCCTGTCCGATTCAGTGATCTACGATCACCTCGCAGGCAAACGCACTGTCGGTGTTTATCCCCTGTTGCAGGATGATTCCTGCTACTTGCTTGCTGCAGATTTCGACGAAGCAGAATGGAAAGAGGATGCACGGGCCTTTGCCCTTTCGTGTCAGGAACTGGGGGTTCCGGTCTCGCTCGAAATTTCTCGCTCCGGAAACGGTGCACACGCCTGGGTGTTTTTTGCAAACAGCGTGTCTGCCCGAGACGCCCGGCGGCTGGGTACCGCCATCATCAGTCATGCCTGCGCCCGCACCCGGCAACTGAACCTTGAATCATACGATCGACTTTTTCCAAATCAGGACACGATGCCAAAGGGAGGCTTTGGAAATCTGATCGCCCTGCCCTTGCAGAAAACGCCTCGTGACCACGGCTGTAGTGTGTTTGTGGACGGTGACTTGCGCCGGTATCCTGACCAATGGGCTTACTTGGGATCTATCCAGCCGATGGCGCCCCAAGATATTGAACCGATCATTTTGCGCGCTACCGGTGGCACACATCCGCTGGACGTGACCTTTATCGATGAGGAGGATCTCAAGGAACCATGGAAACGGGTAGTAACCAAGTCTAAAAAACTACCCGGGTTCATGCCAAAGGTAATTACGGTAACAATGTCCAATCTCATCTATTTCGAGAAAGCACAATTGCCGCAACCGCTGGCCAACCGACTGATTCGTCTCGCAGCCTTTCAGAACCCCGAATTTTATAAGGCTCAGGCAATGCGCTTCCCGGTGTGGGACAAGCCCCGGGTCATTGGATGCGCAGAAAATTTCCCAAACCATATCGCTCTACCGCGCGGGTGCCTGGACGCAGCACAGGAATTGCTGAAGGCAAACGGCATTCGCTGTGACCTGCACGATGAACGATTCGTGGGCGAGCCGCTCGACGTGACGTTTACTGGAACACTGCGTGCCGATCAAGAAACCGCGGTCGCCG
The DNA here is from genome assembly GCA_025363575.1 of Betaproteobacteria bacterium. Next base: position 39,286 of record JANYDM010000047.1, read on the forward strand.
AGATGTCGACTCACGATGCCGGCGTTTTTTGTGCGCCGACCGCGTTTGGCAAAACGGTGACCGCAGCCGCAATGATCGCCCGGCGTGGCGTCAACACGCTGGTGCTGGTGCATCGCACTGAGTTGCTCAAGCAGTGGCAGGAACGCCTGCAGTCTTTCCTTGATGTTGGCAAGGGCATGGTCGGTACCATCGGTGGCGGGAAAGCAAAACCGACGGGAAAAATTGACATCGCTGTGATGCAATCTCTGTCCCGACAAGGCGAAGTAAACCTACTGGTCGAAAATTACGGTCACGTTATTGTAGACGAGTGCCACCACGTGGGGGCCGTGTCCTTCGATGCAATATTGAAGCGGGTAAAAGCGAAATACGTGCTTGGCCTCACCGCCACACCGATTCGCCGCGATGGTCAACAGCCAATCATCTTCATGCAATGCGGACCCATCCGTCATACGGCAGCAAAGCCCGCTAACGCACCGCAGGACCTTCAAGTGGCGTCGCATATGCTCGACACGCGCATTGACTTGCCATCGGAAGCCGGTATTCAGGATGTGTTCCGGCACTTGGCGAACGACTTAAGCCGAACGGAAGCAATTGCCGCCGAGATTGAAAGCGCGTTCGGTCAGGGTCGGAAGGTGCTGGTTCTAACCGAACGCACCGAACATCTGGATGCAATTCTAAAAGCGCTGACGTACAAGCAGCTATCACCATTCGTGTTGCATGGCCGGATGTCGAAAAAGCAACGTGCAAAACTGATCACAGAGTTGGATGCGCTGTCACCAGATGCACCGCACATCTTGCTTGCCACAGGAAAACTGGTTGGCGAAGGGTTTGACCATCCACCGCTGGACACCTTGGTGTTGGCAATGCCAATTTCTTGGAAGGGTACACTACAGCAGTACGCTGGCCGGCTTCACCGCGAACATGCAACCAAGACTGACGTGCGCATCATTGACTTTGTCGACACAGGGCACCCGGCGTTGCTGCGAATGTGGGATAGGCGGCAACGCGGATACCGTGCTATGGGATACAAGATTGGGAATTGATCTGCGTTAGTGGCCAGTTGGTCGGGTAACACCTGCCGCACATAAAGAGATGTGGAGCGCAGATCCTGAGCGTTGTTGATTTCCTCACGCTGGATTCTCAAGTCGCACTTTCTCCTCGCGAAGCGCCACGGCCAACTCCGCATTAAAGTAGACGCCAAGGGCGTTGGCCATCCTCTGTCCAGAAAGGTCTCTTAGGGCCGACAGATGCCGCAAGTCCAAGTCCATTGAGCACTTGATGCGTATTTCGGCTATCGTGACCGCTCGTTTCGGCGGATCGTGCCTTTCGTCAGTCAACGAAATGGTCAATGCCGATCACAAGGCACGCAAGGGCGAGCGGCAAAATCCGGTAGCCAGAGCTCGGCCAAATGAAAGGGCATTGACTGCACCATGACACCTGACGACAAATCTGCTGGCATGCATCTTCTCGAGAAGGGAACGCTCGTCGATTTCCAGATTCTCGACGTGCAGGTAGTTCCGGGGCCCGATGACGCTGAGTTTGGTGTTCGAGTCAATCTGCGCTTGGGCGCCGATGATGATGAGGACCCTAGCGATGCCGAGTGGGGCGGGCTCGGGTTCTGTTTTGTGCTCGCTGTGCTCTCGTTCGCCGACGCAAGGCCGAGAGGAGCTTCGGAGATGGACTATCAAGACGACGACCAGATCACGATGTTGGACTTCCTGGAGAGTTTCAGTTTCGTTCGTGGCGAGCTGCATTTCCGTGGCGACTACATTCGTGGCCGAAGACTCAAGACGAGCATCACGATAAAAGCTGACGGCGCGGTAATTTTGGAGACCGTCGGTCGCGGAAAAGCCGCGCTCCGGTGGCTTGACCGCATGAAGGGCAAGAAGATGATTAGCCTGATCAGCTGATGATGCCGGCGCCACGCCGAGGTTATTTCCCTTTCGAAGATGGCAGAAAAGCCGTGAGCATCTGGGCGATCGTTGCCATCGTCTGCGGTTCGGGGAGCGGTAACCGGAGATAGCTTCGCCCGCTCTTTGCGTCGGTCTCCAGAAACGGATTTTGGCGGGTGGGTGCTTGGTCTGTTCCGGACTGCTCCAATGCGGCGCCAAGCTGCGTCAGGAATTGGATTCCGGTGCCGATCAGTCCGCGCAGCGCGTCTTGTTGTGGCTCAGGCATTTCCTGCGGTTGATCGCGGACCGCTGATGGACCTGATGCGTTGGCTGCTGCTTGCTGAGACGGCGCATCCGGGCAAGCGGATTCGGCCGGCGGTGGTGACAACGGTTCCTGAATTTCTGCGCCTCCCATTGCACCGGTCGCCTTCTCCACCCCTTCAATGAAGCGCGCAAGGCGCGTGCCATTCATCGAGATTTCACTGCTGCCGCCGTCGAGAACCCCCGCAAAAAGAGACTTCTTGAAACTAAGCAGCGATAGCATGCCCTCTTCTATGGTGCCCTGCGCGATGAAGTTGACCACCTGAACGCTCTTCTGCTGGCCCATGCGATGCACGCGCGCGATGCGTTGTTCAAGCACCGCGGGATTCCATGGCTGGTCCATATTGATCACGGTCGCGGCGTGCTGAAGATTGAGCCCGACGCCGCCCGCATCGGTGGAAAGGAACGCCCGGCATTGCGGATCGTGGCGAAAGCGCTCAATCAGGTCGCGGCGCTTCTCCGATGGGACGCCACCGTGGAACAGCACGTGGCCCCAACCGCGCGGGGTAAACCGGCGTGCGATCAGTTCGTGCGTCCTCACCCATTGGCTGAAAACAACGACCTTCGCATCCGGAGCTTCAAAGATGTCTTCCAGCAGTGTGGTCAGTTCGTCCGCTTTGACGCCGTGGTCGGTCTCGTGGTCGAGCAGGTAGGTGCTGTTGCACGACATGCGCATGTTCTGAAGCGCGCAAGTGAGGCAGCGTTGGTCGGCGTCCGACAGGAAGCGGTACTTGCGCCATTTGTGAACGATACGCGCGACGATATCCCGGTTCTCATCGTGCAAGACCATCTGCTGCTCGGTCATCGCCACAAACACGTTCTTGTCGGTGCGTTTCGGCAACTGGGACAACACTTCGCTCTTGCGCCGGCGGATCATCACCGGCGCCAGGGAACGGCCGATGGCGTCGAGTTTGCGGTAGCCCACTACCCGCCCGTGGTCGTCGCGGACCTGGTGGTCGTGCAGCAGCCGCCAGGTGGGGCCGAGGCGATACTGGTCGACGAACTGCACGATGGATATCAGTTCCTCCAGCCGGTTCTCCAGCGGCGTGCCGGTCAACACGAACGCGTAGGGGCTTTTGATGCGCTTCAGTGCCCGCGCCGCGATCGTATTCCAGTTCTTGATGCGCTGCGCTTCATCCACGATCACCACATCGGGCGACCATCCTGCGATCAGTTCCAGGTCACGCGCCAGCGTGTCGTAAGCGGCGAACTTCCATGTGCTGCCTTCGTCGGCATATTGCTGGCGGCGTTTGGGTTGGCCACCGCTGATGACGAGGCCCTTGCGCCCGGCAAACCGGGCGAGCTCGAGTTCCCACTGATGCTTGAGCGATGCCGGACACACAACCAGCACTCGCTCCGCGCCAAAGTGCCGAGACAGTATTTCCGCGGCGGCGATCGCCTGGATGGTCTTGCCGAGCCCCATGTCGTCACCGATCAGGCAGCGGCCAGCACGCGCGGCGAACAGGGCGCCTTCGGCCTGATAGGGGTGCAACCGTGCTTTCAGCATTCGGCGCAACGCAGGGCTTTGTGCGCCGTCGGGGAAGGCCTTGTCGATCACCCGGCCGCGCAGTTCCCCGTCACGTATCTGGGCAATGAAGTCCAAGGCATCGTCGTATACGCGTATCTCGTGCTTGCCTGCATGCTCAGCGAGAAATCGGTCGAGCCGCGAGAAGTGCTCCGGTGCGAGTGTCCAGTCCGCATGCTCGTCGAATAGCCGGGATGCGGCCGAGCGTAGTGGTGCCGGGCATTTCGCGCCGGCGCGGAAATGCAGGCTGCGGCGTGAACCATAGCGAAGATAGATTTCGCTGAATGGTGGCTGATAGCCTTGCTTGAGCGCCGCGCGTCCACCGCGCTTTTTTTCCAGCTTCGCCAGCGTGAACTCGATGTGCTTGCACGTTCCCAGCTCGTTGGTGGCATAGTCAGGACAGGAGCAATAGTTGTCGCCCGCACCGGTCCCCCGAATCGCGACCCGGTAATGGCCGTGTGAGGTTGCGTTAGTGACGCGGAACTCGGAGAACACCGGTTCTGTCCCGGTGTTCTCCAGTGCGAACTTCTGCTCCCGCCCGTACTGGCGGCGCAGGGCGGTTTGCCATGCTTCCGGAGCCATATCCGTCGGCGGGTGCAGGCGGGACAGGCGGGGTTCGACTTTAGGCTTTTTCTTCCTGGCGGGACGCGTGGTGTTTTTCATTTGCGGGTGTGCGGTGGCATGTTCCGCGGGATTTTGCCTGTGCCTAAGTTCAGACCTGGCTCGATTGCGGCATCACGAATGTATATCCCATAGCGCGGTAGCCGCGCAAGCGCCTCTCGAACATCTTTGCCAGCACGGCGAGGCGATCGCCACCGTGACCGCTCGCGAGTCGTGGAAGAGATCGAGCTGCGTTCGGCGCCCCGCTTCAAAGCAGGGTCGACCGCTGGCCGCGCCAGGAGTCGAACTCCGGCGGCAACAAATCGACGATCGCGCTGCCCGACATGCCGTAGATGTCGTAGGTGAGGTCGAGTTGCTGCAGCAAGCGTACGAACCGCCGCAGTGTGCCCGGGTGCTCGGCTCGCTGCGCGCCGCGCTTGGGCAGCCCGCGCGAGCGGTCGAGGTACAGGGTATTGAGGGCCTCAATCACGCCGCGACTCGCGATCAGGTCCTGGCGGCTGGTGATCTCCTGGTATACGCCGGGCTCAACGTGCAGCGGCCCCGACAGCAGCAGGATCGCGTGTCCCCGGTGGCGCCGGTAGACGGCGAACGGGCCAAACAGCAGGTGCCGGTAGCGGTAGCGAAAGCCGAAGTCCGCTACGTGCCGATAGTCGCTCCCCGGCCGGCGGGTCCCGTCGGCGCGCTTCGGCGCGAGCTGGTCGAAGTAGAAGAGCGCGAGCCACGCCCAGAGTCCAGAGTTTCCCTCGACCTCGTTTGCCGGCAGTGCCGCGAGGCG
>JANYDM010000049.1 GCA_025363575.1 Betaproteobacteria bacterium
TGCAATTGGAGAACGCCATCCGTCAGTACCTCGATTTTCATAACCAGCAATCAAAACCCTTTCTCTGGTCCAAGTCCGCTGATGAAATTCTCGACAGCCTCGCCAGATTTTGTAAACGTATTTCAGACTCACGACACTAGTACCGCGGGTCGTACATCGCCGCATGCGCTTGCGCGAGCAGATCCTCGGGCTCATCAGCCTGGGCCATACCATGCTTGTGCGCGGTCTTCGCCAATCCGGCAGCAATATGCGCGGAGACTTCGCGCACGCGGCTTAGCGATGGATACAGGCTGCCCTGCGCGAGATCGGACTCGGTGGTGAGGCTCGCGAGCGTGTGCGCGGACCCCATGAACATTTCGTCAGTAATGGTCTTCGAGCGGGCCATGATCGCGCCCAGCCCGATGCCGGGAAAAATATACGAGTTGTTTCCCTGCCGCGGCACGAAGGTCTTGCCGTTCAGCGTCACCGGATCGAACGGGCTGCCGCAAGCGAACAAGGCGCGGCCACCGGTGTAGCGGTAAGCCTCTTCCGCCGTGCACTCGGATTGCGAGGTCGGATTCGACAGCGCAAACACGATCGGCTGCTTGTTGATTTTCGCCATCTCTTCGAGCACTTCTTTCGTGAACGTGCCGCCCACGGCCGACACGCCGATGATCGCGGTCGGCTTCAGCGCGCGTATCGCTTCGAGAAAGCCCACGACTTCTTTGTGCTCGTGCGCATACGGCAGCTTGTGATGCGCAAGGTCTGTGCGCGACTTGACCACGAGGCCCCGGCTGTCGACGAGCCAGTTGCGATTGCGCGCGGCTTTTTCGTCAAGCCCCTGCGCCATTATCGCGGTGGTGACGAGATCGGCGATGCCGGTCGCCGCTTCGCCCGCACCGAGAAACAACACCTTCTGTTCCGCAATGCTTTGCCCGGTGATGCGCAGCGCGGAGAACATGCCGGCCAGCGCGACAGCTGCGGTGCCCTGGATGTCGTCGTTGAAGACGCACGCACGATTGCGATATTTCTCTAACAAGCGGAAGGCGTTCTGATTGGCGAAATCCTCGAACTGGATGACGACGCCGGGAAACACTTCTTCCGCGGCAGTCATGAACTCTTCCACCAGATCGTCGTAGGCCTGCCCGCGCAGGCGACGCTGTTTCAGTCCCATGTAGAACGGGTCGACCAGCAGCTCGCCGTTGTCGGTGCCCGTGTCTATCATCACCGGCAGGCACTGCGCCGGATGCACACCCGCGCATGCCGAATACAGCGCGAGCTTGCCCACGGGTATGCCCATGCCGTTGGCGCCGAGATCGCCGAGCCCCAGGATGCGCTCGCCGTCGGTGACGACGATCAAGCCCGCGCGATGCGGCCAGTTGCGCAGCATCGAAGCGATGTGCCCCTTGTCGTTCGGCGTGATGAAAATGCCGCGCGGGCGCTGGAATATCATGCCGAACTTCTGGCAGGCGAGGCCGACGCCCGGCGTATAGATGATGGGCTGCATCTCGTCGATGTGATCGACGATGACGCGAAAAAACAGCGCCTCGTTGCGATCATGCAGCGCATTCAGCGCAATGTATTTTTCAAGCGAGTCCGGCAGGCGCTGCAGCGAGCGCATGAAACGCGCGACCTGCTCTTCCTGCGTTGAGATGTGCGGTGGAAACAAGCCGCGCAAACCCAGCACTTCGCGTTCTTCTGCCGTAAACGCGCTGCCTTTGTTCAACAGCGGGTCGCGCAGGATATCGACGCCGCGCGGCGACGGCTTGCGGGTCTCGAGACCCTTTTTGATAGGGGCGTTCATGAATGGCTCCTCGCTCGTTTTCTAGTCCAGGTACGCGCCTATTATTCCACACCAGGCGCTCGTCCCGGGTCGCGCACTCTCGCGCGCGTCGTCGCTGCAAAACCCGCGACATTGCGGAAAGCCCGGGGGTTGTGCGCGAACCGAATCAATTCGCGCGTTGCTTGCGAATCAGGTCGCGACGCCTATCGAATACTGGAACGACAGGTTCTCGATCGACTTCAACTTCCACTTGCCGCCGCTCAGCTCGTAATGCAGCCGCAGCCGGCCCGCCACCTGGATGCTGTTTTCGTCGGGCTTGGGATTGTTGCGCGTGAGCATGTGCACGGTGACGACGAGCTCGTTGCTCATCCGCTTGCTCTCGATGATCTCGGTCTGCTTGTACTCTGACTCTTCGAACGTCCACTCGTCAGCGGGGCCTTTGCCCGCCGCATCCGAGGTATGAACGACGCGGCCGACGACGTCGTGCTTGACCTGATCGACAGAGACATCGGCCTTGTCGGCGACCTGCACGTTGGCAGGGACGGCGGCCGGCACGGCCGCGGTATTGGGCGCGCGGTTGCAGGCTGTGCACGTCAGCAGCAATGCAATCAGCGGCAATGAAATTCGCGTCATGGATGCAGTCACGGTCTATGCACGGTTCGAATGTCGGGCGCACAGTATATCCCTGTGGCGCGAATGCTGCCCGGCCGCCTCTGCAATGCGCGAAGATGCGCCCCCCTCACCCCCCTTATTGCTGCGGAAGAGGCGGGAAAGTCATCTTCTTCGTGACCGGATTCACGTAGCCGCCCCACAGCACCATCGTGCGGTTGCGGTTGGGATCGCCGCAAACGACGATGTGGATGACGTCGGGGCTGGGCACCACGCGCACCAGCTCGTCGGGGCCGACGAGGAATTCCGGCGGATAGATGCCGCGGTCGACCGCGTCCTTGATCGTGAACGCTTCGGAGTGGCCGTACTTGAGCAGGAACTCGAGCTCGCGAAACGGCACGCGCGCGTGCTCATAGATGTATTCGCGGATTTTTTGTTTCGTGTAGCCGGCGCTCGCGAGCGCTTTGGCGACCGGTGGCGCCATCAGGATCGTGACCATGTTCTGAAACCCGCGCGGCCCGCGCTCCGCAAATCGCGCGAGGCAGGGTTTCTTGGTCAGCTCTATGCTCAGAAATTCGAGCGCGGTCTGCGCCGCCGTCTTGTCGGGCGTGCCGTAGATCGCCGGCGCCCAGCCCCAGGTCACGCTCGCGCAGGCCGTGACGGTGCTGTCTTCTTTCTTGAACCCATGCTCGACGTGGAACGGCTCCCACGGATTCTCGGCGGCGTCTTCGGCGATCGTGAAATTCATCGGGTAGCCGAATGTGCCCATGTAATTGCGGCCCGGCTTGTAGCCCGCGATGTTCTTGATGATGAAGCCGAACGCGCGGCCGAGCGAAGGATTGTTGCCTTTCGAGATCAAATGCGCGCCGCTCTCGATGCCCATCTGCTTGACCGCCGGCCCGTTGACGAGCAGAAAAGGAAACACGCCCCACGTCGTGCCGATGTTGGCGAGATTGTATTGGTTGTCGGCGATCGCCTCGACCAGCGCGATGAGCAGCGGCATGCATTCGGGGCTGCAGCCCGCCATCACGGCGTTGGCCGCGATGTTCGTCGGCGTGGCGATCAGGTTGGCCTGCGCCAGCACGGCGATGCTCTCATCCGGCTTGCGGTCCGTGTACTGGAGGAATGCCTGCACGCGCTCCAGCGTCGGCGGGATGATCGGCAGCTCGTCCGTCCAGCCCTGGTTGCGGAAATACTCGTTGACGTCTCCAAACGAGCCCGCGTAAACGATTTCATCTGCCTTGCGCGTAGCAACCGGCGCCGAGCCGCTGCCGCCGTCGCGTGGCTTGGTCAGGTGATCGACGATACGGCCGAAAAGAACCTCCTCGACGTTCTTGACGACCAGCGCTTCGGGATGCACGCCCACCGCACCCGGATATTCGCCGATGCGCAGATCGGCCATGCCTTCGGCTTTGGCCACTGCCTTCGCTATTGTCGTGAACCCCGTCGTGGTGATCACCACGCTCGGGATGCCGGCCCTTTCTGCTTCAACCGCCGGCCTCACCGAGGACGGAGTGCAGGTCCCTCAACCACCGTTGCCGGTGATGATCGCGTCGACGCCTTTCTCTTTGGCGAGCGCCGCGATTTCTTTCGCGATTCTTTTCTGCGATTCGGCGTCGCCGCCGACGTAGACGATGGGAAATTCGGTGAACGGGATGATTTTCACATTCTTGTAATTTTCCCTGAACAACCGGCGATAGGTCTCGAACATCAACTCGCCTTTGAAGTGGTTGTTGTAGACCTCGCCGATGGTCTTGCCGTCGAGCGTGTCCATGTGCGGGCTGATGTTGCGGGTCGCCCCCTGCGGCAGGCCTTCGGGGCTGACGACGCTTAACTTTTCGTTCACTTGCTTCTCCTCGATCTTTCGCGATTTTCTCTATGCGAATGTAACATTTTTCCGGTTTTCTTTTCCGGGTGGCAGATCCGGGGTGGGTTAGTTTTTTGTGACCTTTCATTCCCGCGCGAGCGGGAATGAAAGGCAACCTCAATCCTGCCTCACAACCGCGGCCCCGGCTTGCCCAGCGCATGCTCGGCGAGCTCTTTGATGATCCAGTCGTAAGCGTCGTCGACCGAATCGGTGAAGCGCATCAGCTTGATGTCGTCCGCGTTGATCATGCCGTGGTGCGCGAGCTCATCGAAATTCACGATCTTCTTCCAGTATTCCGCGCCGAACACGACGATGGGCATCGGCTTGCGCATCTTGCGCGTCTGCACCAGCGTGAGCAGCTCAACGAGCTCGTCGAGCGTGCCGAAGCCGCCGGGGAACACGATCACGGCTTTCGCGAGGTAGGCGAACCAGAACTTGCGCATGAAGAAGTAATGAAAATGGAAGGCGAGTTCGCGCGTGACGTACTGATTGTCGAACTCCTCGACGGGGATCGAGATCGTGAGCCCGACGTTCATGCCGCGCGCTTCGGCGGCGCCGCGATTGGCCGCCTCCATGATGCCGGGGCCGCCGCCGGTGCAGACGACGAAGCGCTTCTCGTTCTTGTCGATCTGCTTCGACCATTGCGTGAGGCGGAATGCGAGCGTGCGCGCCGCCTCGTAATACGCCGACATCTCAAGCGCGACGCGCGCGCTTTCGACGTCTCCGCCGGCCGCTTCCGCTGCGTGCAGTTTCTTCTCGGCGTCTTCGCGCGAGAGCGTGCGTGCCGAGCCCATGAACACGATCGTGTCGTCGACCTTCTCGCGCTCAAAGCGGCTCTTCGGCTCGAGGTATTCGGCGAGGATGCGCAGCGCCCGCCCGTCCTTGCCGTTCAGGAATGGTTCATTGTTGTAGGCCTTGATGGGCCGGCTCTTGCGCTCGCTCATGGGAAATCCTGCGGAATGAAGTCAGAAGGATGATAACGCGCTGGCGCGCTGGCACGCATTCCGGGTGGCAGGCCCGAACGCAGCGGGCATCCCGCGAGAACCCGGCCGGCGAAGACCGGATCCCGCATTTCATTTTCGAACTGCGTTTCACGAGCCACCTTGCTGATGGCATAATCGCACTCTGCTTCCTGAAGCCTGCATTCAGCAAAAAACCAATACTGCATACTCGGAACGGCATACGACGAACGCCTATCCACAAACTGTAAAGGAAACGAAATGAAAACCTCACTTCTCTCTCTCTGCGCTGCGGCATTGCTCTTGACCGCGTGCGGCAAAGAAGCGCCGACACCCGCGCCGACACCGGTCCCCGCTACGCCGCCCAAGGCATCCGAAGCCGCGCCCGCCGCGACGCCCGCGCCGGCACCCGCGGCGATGAGCGACGAAGACAAAGCAAAAGCGATGGACGCCGCCAAAGCCTCGGCGAAGTCCGCAGGCGGCGGCAAGGAATAACCGGCCTTCGTCTGTCGTCAGCGCGCCGGCTGCGTCTTGACGCACCGGCGCCGCGCGGGATCTAACTCGCGATGGATCCCGCGTCTTCGATCAACGCTCTGATCCGCTCCACGCCTTCTCTCGCCACTTCCTCCGACGGGCGCGACCACAGCGCCGGATTCGGCGCTTCGTAATTGATGTAGCGCGCGTAATTTTTTTCCATCAGCAGTTGCAGCACTTCGCGCCAGCGCACCGCGCCTGCACCGGGCGGCAGGCGATCGAGCGCGGGCCCGCTGGCGTCGCGCGGGCCATTCGGCACGTCGCTGAACTGAAATGCGACGATGTCCTGCGCCGGGACGCCTGCGAAGCCGCGGCCGCCGTCGCCGACAGCCTGCGCATGGTATGTGTCGATCAGCAGGCCGGCGTTGGGCTTGTTCGCCAGCGCGACGATCTCGCGCGCCACCGCGAGGCGGTTGACGAGCGGATGGCGCGAGCCGAATTCCAGCGCGCACATAAGGCCGTGCCCCGCGGCGATCTGGCAGCCGGTCGCGAAATTGCGCGCAGCGTCTTGCACGTTGGTGGCGGGATTGGCGCCGGGCGCCACCATCATGACTTCGCAGTCAAGCGCCGCTGCGCGCGCGCACATGATTTCCATCGAGTCGAAGAGACGTTTGCGCTCGCTGCCGTGCGCAAACAGTATGCCCGTCTCGAGACCGACGCATGAAACCGCGAGCCCGCTCGCGCGAATCATCGCGAGCACTTCGTCATTGCTCATGCCCGCTTCGAGGCAACGCTCGAAGTCGACATGGCGCAGCTCGACTGCGTTGTAGCCGGTCGCGCGCGCGATGCGCAGCACGTCAGCGAGCGCTGTCGTGTCCAGCGTCCAGGTGTGCAGGCCGATGCGGTCTTTTAGCGGGGACATGGCAGGAACGATGGAAAGCAGCGGGCGGCGGACAAAGTCACTTGCAGAATGTGGCCGCGGCTTCCTGCGCTTTTTTCAATTCGGTCGCGCGCTCTTCCTGATTGAGGTAGCGCACTTCGCCGGTCTGCGGGTCTTTGCCATTGGGCATGCGGCGCACGCTTTCGAGCTCTGTTACGCGGTACTGCTGGGTCTTGCACTTGCGGGCGGCTTCCGCGGCCGCGGCCTGCTCCTTTGACTCTTTGTCTTCGCGCTGCATGCGGCGCTGCTGAAACTCGGCCTCTTTCTGCTTGTAATCGAGCGGTGACGCCGCGGGCGCTTCCGGCCCGCCGGCCTTCGACACTTCGCGCTTGCTGACCGTCCCGGGCGAGCACTTCTGCGCGAATTCGCGCCTGCCCTCGGCATCGAGACATTCGTAAATCTGCGCGGACGCACGCAGCGGCATCAGCATCAAGAAGCCAAGGAGCGCCAGGCGGGACAACGGCAAACGGGAAATTGCCCTGGCGTCTTCGGCGTTGTCGGGGTAGACCATTGTCATTTTTCTGCTTCCGTATAAACTACGCGGCTTCACGGCTTCTCGGCCGATAAATTTCCCGGGGCAAATACATGCCTATGATACGCGGCAATTCTATTCGTGCATGGGTGACAGCCGTCACGCTGATTTTCGGCATGGCGTGCCCTGCGGCTGCGGAAGACGACGATTGGAAGACGGCCCGCAATGCCAGCTGCCAACAGTTGAACGAGGCCAACCGCAACACGCTGGCCGCTGAGCGCAAGGTCGTCGAAACCATCAGGGACTCCAATGCCGGCACCGTCGCCACCAATGTGCTCGGAGCCGCCGCGTTTGCTTTTACCGGGTTCTTTTTCTTTACCTGGGACGACAACGAAAGCGCCGAAGATAACCTCACGGACCTGCGCAACGATCTGCACATCATCAGAACCGTGGCGACGGAAAAGAAGTGCGAGCTTAAAAACTGACCTTGCGCCGCTTGAATCGACCGTGACTGCGCGGCCGTTATCATCAGAATTACCTGGTGACCGTCACCGCCTGCAGCCGCTGTCCCAATACTTTCAGCAGTGACATGCCGATTGCCGGCTTCGTCTTCACCAGTTCGAGAAACTGGTTGCGGTTGACTGCCATCAGTTCGCAGTTCGTTTCCGCGACCGCGCTGGCCGCGCGTTTGGCGCTGTCCACCAGCGCCATCTCGCCGAATACGCCGCCGGGACCGACCTGCTCCAGCGTCTTGCCGTCGACGGTAATTGCGACGCGACCTTCGCGCGGTAAATACATTCGCACGCCGGGCTCGCCGGCATTGAAAATGGCGTGGCCGGCCGCAAACTTCAGCGGCTGCGGGTTGCCGAGCTCGGCGGCGATTTCGTCGAGCGTGGCGTTGTCGAATACGCGGCGAGTGTCGCTGCCGCCCGCGGGCGCCTGCTTGAGCATCGCCAGCCGCGCGAGCCGGAGACGCACGCGGCCTATCATGATGCTCATCAGCATCAGCGCGAAGCCAGGCGCCTTTTGCAGGCCTTGTTGAAACTGGCCGCCGTCCAGCGCAATCACCTTGCACGCGGTCTTCGCCGTCGCAGTGGCGCTGCGCTTCGAATCGGTGATGGTCGCGAGCTCGCCGAAAATCTCGCCGGCTTTCACCGTGTCGAGCGATTTGCCGCCGACGCTCAGCGCTACCGTGCCTTCGAGCAGCAGGTACATGCGATCCGCGGCGGAGAAAAATCCGCCACCCTGGCGCTCGGCAAAAAATTCGGTGCCGGCCGCGACGCTTTCAACGGTGCCCGCTGCTTTAAAAAACTTCATGGCGGCGACCGGATCGTAGATCGGACTTTGCGCGGGCTGGTTTACCGGCGGCGGCGGCGGCGCAGAGGGTTGGGTGAAGTCGAGGTCTTCCATGCGAAATTTTCTCGTGCCGGTTGTTCGAGCGTAGAGGTGAGGCGAGGCGAGGCGATTATATTCCGCCCGCGCCGCGCAATTCAGTGACAACAGTCACGGCAAGGGGTTTTGCGCGGAAATCCCTGCGGGTAATTCTTCAGTGCACCGGCGGTTCGGGCGCGGCCATGCGAATGTCGATAGGCGGCGCCGGGTACTGGATGCCGGCCGCGGCGAATTGCTCGATGATGGCGCTGTAAATTTCGCCGCCGGCCGAGCCATAGTCCCCCGCCTTCACCCACGGCGCGACCGTGATAGTAATGGCGCCGATATCAAGCCGGGTCACGCCGATCACCGGCACGGGGTCCTTGAGCGAACCCGGATGCTCGTTCACCACTGCCGTGACCGCGGCGAGCGCGCCGGCAACATCTTTCGCGCGCGCGATGCTGACGCTCAGGTTCAATTGCCGCAACTGGCCGTAATTGTGCAGTATCTCGCCGACTATCTTGCGGTTCGGCACAACGATGCTCGAGCGGTCGGCGTGGCTCAGCCGCGTGTCGAAAATATCGATGGATTCGACCAGGCCCTCGACGCCGGCGATGGAAATGTATTCACCGACGCGGAACGGCCGCGTGAAAATGATGGTGAGCCCCGCCACGATATTGCCGAGCACGCCCTGCATGGCGAGTGCGATGCCGGCGCCCGCGACGCCCAGGCCCGCGATCAACGGCAGGAGTTCTACGCCGAGATTTTGCAGCGCCATAATCAGGAACAACGCGAACACCAGCACGCGCAGCAACCGCACGAGCAGGAGGCGCACCGGCGGATCGAGATGCAGCCGGCCGAGCGACTTGTCGAACATGCGCCCGAGCGAGCGGCCGGCGTAGACGCCCGCGACCATGATGATGATGGCGACGACGACCTTGGGGCCGAATTTGATGGCGAGATCGACGATGGTGATTTTCGCCTGTTCGAGCACTGAGAGCTGGTTTTCCATGATGGGGGTTCCGCCTGGGTTGATCATTCGTTGCTCGCGGCGCGGGCGCTCTCGGCTTCGGCCACGAGCTCGCCGAATGCAGCCGGCAATTTTATTTCGCGCCCGATAACGGCCGGACTGTAGCCCTGCATCCACAGCGCGTGGGTCGAGTGCCCGCCGCCGGCGACGACGAGCCCGATGTTGGACGCCTTGGATGAAATCGGCCACGGATCGAGATTGATGCTCGCGCGCGCGGCTGCCGTGGCGGCGATTTCAATCCACGCGATGCCGCCGGCTTTGCGCATGACTTCCATCGGCACCTTCGAATGCTCGAGCAGATAGTCGCGGATGGAGTTTTTGTTCCAGCCGAGCGTCGCCAGGTCGGCCGCGACGACGTTCGAAATCACAATCATGCCCGGCGTGCCGTCCGCGTAGCCATGCAGATAGTGCATGTCAGGCACGCGCAGGTAGGCGGCGACGCGATACAAGCCCTGCGTCACGTCTTCTTCCAGCGTTTCCTTTTTCGCCCCGCGCCGGATGATGTTGGTAACGCCGTTGGCGAACATCAGCGACAGGGCGTTCGTGCCGCCCGCATAGCCGTGGCGCTCGTTGACCTGCGGCTCCCAGCCTGCCGGCAGGCCGTCTTCGTCCTCAGCGAATACCGCATTGGTGAAACGCATGTGGCCGAACACCGCCATCGTGCCGGTGCCCGGCAGCGCGCCGCCGAGATTCTGCTGCATGAGGCGCAATGCGCGCCCGATGCTGGCGCCTGCCGGATGCGCGGCATCGGGGCCGAGGAAACCGAAACCCGAGCTCAGGCGTATCTGCTTGGCAATCGGCCCGCTGACCAGCACGACGGGGAACGGACTACCGGATGTCGCCTGCAGCAACTCGCCGGTCGCGGCCGGATCGAGAAACGCTTCGACCGCGGCGATCAGCACCGGCAGATATTCCGGACGCCCGCCCGCCATGGCCAGCGCGATTGCGCACGCTTCGACCGTGACGATGGCGCCGCGCGGAGGAAATTTGCCCAGCACGTGCGCGCGCGGCAAGGCGGCGCCGCGCAATATCCAGTTCACGCGCTGCGCGGTGGCCGGCCACATCGGCAGGCCGTCACCCCACAGGCTGGAGACGAAGAGGTCGTTGGCTTTCGCCAGCGCGTCTTCATGGCTCGCGCCTTCGACGCTGAGCATGCGGCTGGCGCCCGCGCGTATTTTCTTCGGCTCCCAATGCATCAGCGCATCGTAAAACTCGCGCTTGCGCTCTTCGAGCGAAGCGAGGTTCGCGTCCGGCAGGAACGAGGCGGTGGGGAACGTCACCATCGCGGTATCCGGCGCAAGCCCGATGCCCGACACCGCATTCTTGACCACGCCCACAAATTCGTTGCGCGTGAGCGTAACGGTGGGGATGCCGAGGGCTTCCAGTCTGGCGGCTGCACGGCCGCACGCAGTTGAGCAGGCCCCTCAGGCCGCGTTGCCAATGATGACGGCGTCGACCCCGCTGTCTTTGACCTGGCGCGCGACTTCCTCCGTGCCGATGACGTTGTTGCCTTGCGGGTAGGTGTCCTCGGAGAGCACTTCGATGTCGACAAAATCCGCTTCGAGCATGGTCTTCAGCATCGGCAGCATTCGGTACGCCTGCCACTGCCCGTTGGACAGCATGCCGATGCGCTTGCCGGCGAGCGACTCCAGGCGCGGCGCGTGCGGCGTGGCCGTGTCGAGCGTGCCGGATGGATCATGGAATTCGAGCTTGATCATGTTATCTCCCTTGTATTGCGCACGCTTCTTGCGCTGCGACACGGCGAAGACGCCATTATGCCGCAACGCGCGCCGGCGCTACGGCTGCGCGGCGGGGCGCAGCGCTATAATCCGGGCTCAAAATATTCCGCCGAGGAGCGACCGGATGTTCACCCGCATCGACCACGTGACGATCTGCGTTCCCGATCTCGATCAGGGCGTCGAGCGATTCAGGAATCTCGGCTTCAGCATGGGCGCCGGCGGCGCGCATCCGGGCAAAGGCACGCACAATGCCATCGGCTTCAATCAGGACGACTACATCGAACTGCTGGCGGTGCGCGACCAGGCCGAGCACATAACCGCGTCGATGAAGCCCGGCAGCAAAAATTCGACGCTCAATGAATTCATCGCCGCCGGCGGCGGCATCCGCTACGTCGTGCTGCAAACGGACGACCTCGCCGCGGAAATCGCGGGCATGCGCGGGCGCGGCGTCGAGGTTTCCGACCCGATCGACGGCGGTCGCCGCACGCCGGCCGGACTGGAATTGCGCTGGCGCATCGCGACGTTGGGTAGCACAAACGCGCTGCCGCTTGTCTTCATACACCAGCTCACTCCGGCAGAAGAACGTCGCCGGCAGGTGCCGAATGCCGGCAAGCATCCGAACGGCGTTTACCAGCTCGAGCGCGCTTACATCGTCACGCGCAATGCAGAGGCTGACGCGGCCCTCTATGCCAGAGTGCTTGGCATGCCGCAACCGGTGTTGCACAAAGGCACTGTCATCATGTCAGACATGGCCGTGTTCGAACTGGGCCCGACCGGTCTCGGTATAGCACAACCTTACGCGCCGGGGCCTGCCGCTGCGGCGCTCGAGCGCCGTGGACCCGGGCCTTTTCAGGCGCTGTACCGCACGACCAGCATGGATGCCGCGGCGACGTGGGCACTGAAGCACGGCGTTCCGCCGCTCGCACGCGGCGTGCGCGCCAACGGCGAGAACGCAATGCTGGCGACGCCCGATGTTGCATGCGGCGCCTATATCGGCTTCGTCGGCCCGGCGTGAACTCGATGTTGACGATACGCTGCCGGTTCATCGCAGCGTTCATTGCAGTGCTGACCGTCTCTATGCATGTTGCGGAAGCGCAAGAGTATCCCGCGAAAGCTGTGCGCATCATCGTGCCGTTCGCCCCGGGCGGGCCGAACGATCTCGCGGTACGGCCCGTCGCGCAAAAGCTATACGAGATTCTCGGCCAGCCTTTCGTCGTCGATTACCGCGCCGGCGCCAACGGCATTATCGGCTGCGACCTCGTGGCCAAATCTCCGCCCGACGGTTATTCAATGGTCGTCATCTCGTCGTCGTTCTCAATCAATTCGAGCACGTATGCCAAGCTGCCGTTCGATCCGATCCGCGATTTCACGCCGGTCGGCTCGCTGGCGACGAGCGACATCATCTTCATCGTGAACCCGACCGTGCCGGTGAAGAGCGTTAAAGAGTTTGTCGCGCTCGCGAAAGCGCAACCCGGCAAGCTCACGCATTCATCCTCCGGCACCGGCGGCTCGCTGCATCTTGGCGCAGAGCTCTTCAAGCTGACCGCGGGAATCAATATGGTTCATGTTCCCTATAAAGGCGCATCGCTTGCGTTGACCGACGTCATCGGCGGCCATGTCGACTCGATGTTCATTTCCGCGCCCGGCGCCATGGGACAGATCAAGGCCGGCAAGGTGCGCGTGCTGGCAATCGCCAGCGGGCGGCGCGCACGCGCGCTCCCCAATACGCCGACGTTCGCCGAGTCCGGCTATCCCGACGTGGTAGTCGACACGCGCTACGGCCTGCTGGCGGCGGCCGGCATGCCCGCGCCCATCGTCGCGCGCCTCGAAGCGGCCATCGCGAAAGCACTCGCTACGCCGGAGATACGCGAGCAGTTCGCGACGCTGAGCCTGGACCCCGCGCCGATGAGCGCACAGGATTACGCGGCGTTTCTGCGCGAGGAAATCCAGCGCTGGCGCAAGATAGTCGCTGCGGCCAAACTGCAGCCGCAGTAAAAAGTCAGCGGCAACTTACGTGCATTCGCGCACGGGCGCTCGCTATTTTTCGCGCTTCTCTTTTCTTCCCGAATGCAGCACGGCAGGTGTGACGCGGTTGGCTTGACGGCGGCGTGCGCAAGGAGTTTACTGAAAGTGCTTCGGTAAACCGGTGTGGGACAAGTTCTCAGACTAACCCTTGAAGTGCCGGTTGCCGCCGTCGTGTTTCGCCGTTGCGCGCGCCCCATCTGCCGGGTGCGCCTGAAGCGAACGGGTGGCGACCACCTCGACGCAGGTTTGAGGGTGTTCTGCGCCGCGACATCGAGGCCTCCGGCAAGTGCTGCGGAGAGATCAACCGACGTTAAGCCGCTTATGGAGGCGCACTATAGATGAAACTTCCAACAGCTAGACCTTCGAGCCGGTAAGGCCGGCATAGTCACGGCAACGTGACGATACAAAGCCACTCCGGTGGCAAACTGTGAAGCCCTGCGAATTGCTCGCGGGGCTTCGCGTTTTTGCGGCGCGTGGCGTTTACCCTGCGAAATGCATTGCATCGCGCAGGTGCACGACGGTAAAGTTGCGCCTGCCGGAAGAATAAAAAATCCAGGGAGCCGATTCATGAACCTGCAATTCATCTGGGCCGCCGTCATGGCGCTCGCGCTGACCGCGTCGCCGCTCGCCGCGCGCGCCGCCGAAGTCACGCTGCTTATCTCCAACGCCGTGAAGACGGTCATGGAAGACCTCGCGCCGCGCTTCGAATCCGCGACCGGCAACAAGCTCGCCATTACGTTCGGCTCGACGAACCCGCTGAAAGCGCGCATCGCCAAAGGCGAAGCTTTCGATCTGACCCTGCTCGGCGACGATGCGATCGGCGATCTCATCAGGGAAGGCAAGCTCGTCGCATCGACGCGCACTGTCGTTGCTCGCTCCGCCCTCGGCGTCGCGGTCCGCGTTGGCGCGGCCAAACCGGACATCAGTACCGTGGAAGGCTTCAAGCGTACGCTGCTCGACGCCAAGTCGATCGGTTTTCTCGATGACGGCCTGACCGGCACTTACCTCAAAGGCCTGCTGCAACGGTTGGGTATTGCCGAGGACGTGCGCAAAAAGCACCGCGGCGTGCGCGGCGCGGAAGCTGTCGCCGCAGGCGAGGTTGAACTCGGCGTGACGCAGATTAGCGAAATTCTCTACCAGAAAGGCACGCAACTCGCGGGCCCGCTGCCGCCCGGGATCCAGAACTACACCAACTTTTCCGCTGCCGTCGCCACCGACGCGAAAGAGCCCGCCGCCGCGCGCGAGGTGATCCGCTATTTCGCGTCGCCGGAAGCCGCGCGCGTCATGCGCGGTATAGGATTGGAGCCGCAGTAACACGGCGGGAAGCCGCGGACCGCAGCGAACACGACGCAGTAAAAACGATTATGCGAGATAATTACTTTTTGTTTTCCTGATTCGGGGGAAAAAACGGCGTGCAAACTTTCATCATGAGGACGCAATGCAAAAATCAAGCGCAGTGGCCCTGCTGATCCTGGCGGCTTTTGTATCGCACTCATACGCACAATCGGGCGGCCAGCAGCCCGCCTGGAAAGTCGGCGGCGATGGTAATCTTACCTG
>JANYDM010000067.1 GCA_025363575.1 Betaproteobacteria bacterium
CCTTCGTCCTTCGTGAGGCACCGGTGTCGCCGCACGTCGGCAATCTCGGACATCACTTAAAGAACTGGAGCCCCAATGTCAACAACTATCAAGATAATCGCATCGGCTGTCATGGCAATTGGCATGATGACTGCATTACTACACACGCCCAGACGTATGGCGATCGCGACCGCATCCAGTTCGCACAAAGGGGCGATGAACGCGACCGACGGGACGACAGGCGCGACGCGAACCGCGGCGACGAAAGACGCGACTTTAACCGCGGCCGCGACGACCGGCGGGGCTACGAAGGCCGGCGCGACTTTCGCGCAGACCGCCACGAAGGGCGCGGCGCCGGTCCTGAGCACCGCTTTTATCGTGGCGACCGCCTGCCACCCGAATACCATCACCGTCACTATGTCGTCGACGACTGGCGCGGGCACAATCTCAGCGCGCCGCCGCGCGGCTATCACTGGGTGCAGACCGGCGGTGATTACGTTCTTGCTGCGATCGCCACCGGCATCATTGCCGACATCCTGATCAATAACTGATATCAGCGCGAGCCTGGCTGCGCCGGATGCCTGGCGCTACCGGGCTCGATATTGCTCAATGAAGTCCCAGTCGACTTCCATGCCGAAGCCGGGCGCGTCGGTGATATGCACTTCGCCGTCTTTCACCTGGGGGCCGTTCTTGTAGATGCCCAGCCCCAGCACGTCGCGCACCTTGTTGCCGATGGTTTCAACGGCGAAGCTCGCCGATGGAAATGCGACGCACAGATGCGCATGCACCTCGGGAGAAAGATGCGGCGCGATGCGCACACCGCACTGCTCGGCGAAATGCGCGACCCGCAGCCCCTCGGTAAAGCCGGCATAGCGCGTGGCATCGAATTGCGCGAAGCGCAGCGCGCCGGACGCTATGAAATCGCGCATCGTGAAGCGCGTGAGCTCGCGTTCGCCGTGGGCCAGCGGGATCGGACTCGCAGCAGCGAGCTTCACATAGTCAGCCGGCTGCAGATACCAGTGCAGCGGCTCTTCGAGCCAGAAAATATCGTAAGGCGCGACCGCGTTGGCGAAGCGTATGCATTCCTCGACGTCGTAAGGCGCGTTCATATCGAGCATGAACAGCGTGTCCTTGCCGATTGCCTCGCGGATTGCGGCGATGCGCTCGACTTCTTCGGACATTTCCGCCCAGCAGCATTTGGCTTTCACCGCGCGGTAGCCGTTGGTGACGAACGACGCCATTTCATTCGCATAAGTCTCTATCGTCGCGTTGTCGCGATAGTAGCTGCCGGTCGCATAGGTGAAGAACGACTGGCGAGCGCCGCCGAGCAGCTTGTACACCGGCAGACCGGCGGCCTTGCCCTTGATGTCCCACAGCGCTATGTCGATGCCGGCGATTGCCGCCATGATGTGCGGACGCGCGCTGCGCGGCAGCGGCGGCGGCAGGCCGCCGCTGCCCTGGATACCGCCGGGCCGCGGGCACGTCAGCAGGAATAGTTTCTCCCACACTTCGACATGGCCCAAGGCGTCCATGCCTTTGACGATGTCGCCGAAACGCAGGATCCATTCGCAGATCGTCTTCATCGGCTCGCCGTGCACTTTGCCGTAGCCGACGAGGCCGTCGTCCGTCTTGACCTCGACGAGAATGAAGTGCGAAGTGCGAAACGTCTCATGCGCAGTCGACAGCGGCACGGCGGTGGTGGCGGACAGCGGATGCACTGCGATGGATGCGATTTTCACTGCTTCTCGTTTCGGCTCAGGGTTGGATCGAATGTTGCCGCGCGCTGGATCATTCGCCTTTGATGCCAGCGGCGTTGATGACCTTCGTCCATTTCACGATTTCGCTCTGGATGAATGCGGTGTATTCCTCCGGCGTGCTGCCGACCGGGTCGGCGCCAATGTCGACCATGCGGCCGCGCAGATCGGGTGCGTTCAGCGCGCGCACGATTTCGGAGTGCAGGCGGTCGATGATCGCGCGCGGCGTCCTGGCCGGCGCCGATATGCCATACATGGTAGTGACTTCAAAACCCGGCACCGTCTCGGCGACAGTCGGCAATTCGGGCGCCGCCGCCGCACGCTTGGCGCCAGTGGTCCCCAGCGCGCGCAGTTTTCCATTGCGGGTGAACTGGATCGACGTCGGCAAGTTGGGAAACATCAGCGACGTCTGGCCGCCAAGCAGTTCCTGCATCGCGAGCCCTCCTCCTTTATACGGAATGTGGATCCATTTGATGCCGGTCATGAACTGGAACAGCTCCGCCGACAGGTGCACCGTCGAGCCGGTGCCTGACGACGCATAGTTTATCTGGCCGGGACGGTGCTTTGAAATGGCGATCAGCTCCTTCACGCTCTTTGCCGGCAGCGACGGATGCACGACCAGCAGGTTCACCGATTCGGCGAGCTGCGTGATGAACGCGAAATCTTTCACCGAATCGAAATCGAGTTTCATCAATGCAGGATTGGTGATGTGGCCCGGCGAGTTCAGCATGAGCGTGTAGCCGTCGGGCGGGCTGCGCACGAATTGCGCCGCCGCAATCGCGGTGTTTGCGCCGCCGCGGTTCTCGACCACCACCGACTGTCCGAGCTGCTCGGTCAGTTTCTGCCCGACCGCGCGCGCGAGCAAATCATTAGTCGCTCCGGGCGCGAAGCCGACGATCAGCCGGATCGGCTTGGACGGGTACTGCGCCTGCGCCGTGGCGATTGGCGGCAGGCAAGCCAGAGCCGCGGCGGCAAATATCGCGCGAAGACACATGAACGCGTTCATTCGTCATCTCCTCCCGGGTTGGCCCGCTTTCCCGCGTGCCAGCGAAAACCGCGCCTGCCGTTGGCTGCATGCAGACTTACTCAGCAACGCTTGCAGCTGATATCTTCGACCTCAAGATGCACTTCGCGGTCTTCCTTGCGACCGGGGACCTGCCCCGATTCCTCACCGTGGCCACCGAAGAAGCGTATCGATAAAGGATAGCTCGCCGACGCCGGCCTCCCTTGCATATCGATAGTGTGGACGGCGATGTTGAATGTCACGTTGGCGCAACGCCGGTCTTCCACTTTCGCATAGACTTTATAGTGATAGCTGCCGACGCTTTGCATCATCGTGCGCCGGTTGTCGGCTACCAGAGGCACGCCCATGCGGGCGATCCGCACAGTCGAAGCGCAATCGCCGGTCTCTGCGGACCATGCGGGAGCACTGATGACCGCCACAATGGAAAGTCCCCACAACGCGCTTGGTCGAGTGACGACGGATTTCACGGCGCCTCCTGGAAGATCTTTACTTCTCGCGCATCGCCCTGGTTTTCTTCGCCGCCGGCCGCTCCCAGCAGGTCTTCAGCCATGTCTGCACGTGCGGCCATTTGGCAAGGTCTACGGTCAGCGCGCGGTAGAGCGCCGAAGCGACATTGAGATCTCCTATCGAAAATTCGCTGCCGGCGAGCCATTTCGATTTCTTCAGCGCATCTTCGAGCACGTCGAATGCCGGGCAGCATTCGCCCCAGGCTTTTTCCGCAAGCTCGGGCTTGCGCTCGGCCGCAGGCAACTGGCTGCTGTGCCGCTGGTAATCGACGATCTGACGGTCGAGGCGGTCGGTTTCCCACAAGCTCCACTGCATCGCCAGCGCTTCGTTCTTCGGGTCCGACGGATAGAGCGGGCTTTTGTGCTTCTTCGCCAGGTACATGTTGATCGCCATTGACTCCGACAGCACGAAGCCGTCGTCGTCGATGGTCGGCACGCGGCCGTTCGCGTTGAGCGCGCGGAACTGCGGCGCCTTGGTTTCCGGCGCGCGCGGCAGCCAGTCCTTGTGGTCGTAGCTCAAGCCGAGTTCGCTGGCCATCCAGATGACGCGCATTGCGCGCGAATTCACCGAACCGTAAAGATGCAGCATGGTGCTCTCCTCCTGTTTTTCCGGACGGCTAGTTTAGCCGATGCGCTTTTTCGCGTGTAATATACGTTTTACGGAGAGCACAAAAAATAATCTCCGCATCCGCGCCACCCCTCGCTTAACGGCTTTCCACTCATTGGAACTCACGCCCGTGAAACTCGTCGACATCGCCAAAGTCATCCGCAGCAAGAATGCGGGCCCGACCGTGCTCACACTGGATCTTCTCTTCAATGATGAACAAGCGTTCAAGCTCGCCTGCGCCTCACAGGCGCTCACCGCCGGCGCGATCGCGAAGCTGTATTCGCAGCCGGCCGCCAAGGTCGAGGTCCTGCCCTATCCACCCGCTCTCGCCATCAAGATCGTGATGCCGCGCCGCATTGTTTCCGGCAATCCCGGCGACAGCGATGTCTACGGCGCGCAGCAGCACGGTCCCATGCTGG
>JANYDM010000166.1 GCA_025363575.1 Betaproteobacteria bacterium
GCGGCTCGATCGAGTGCGGCAGGTGCAGCGTCTCGAGCACGATTTTCGCGGGCGTGCCGTCGGTGACCCACATGCGCTGCGACGCATAGCCGGGACGCGCGGGATCGATGCGCACGTCGGGCGACGGGCTGTCGCTGACGAGACACGATTTGCCGGGCTCGCGGTCCATGCACACGATGCGGCGCGCGGGCTTTACGCCGGCCGGCAGCTTAACGTTGTCGCCGCGCATGATCTTGTCGTTGCCCTGCGCGAGGCCGACCGGGCCGTCGACGAATCCGGCGGCGATCATGTCGTAAACCACGCGGCCGCCTTCGGGGCCATAGCTTTTCCATTGATGCCACGCGCCGACATCGATGATAATGTCGCCGGCACTCCATTTCACTTCGCCGTCGTCGAGCACCAGCGTGCGCTCGCCGTCGAGCAGGATCGCGTAATCGACGGTTTCCGTCTTGTGCATGCCGCCCGAATGCGATGTCGTGCCGCCGCGGTCCCAGCGCCGGCCATGCGCATCGACCTTGATCGGATGAGGCGGTACGATGTGCGGATCTTTCGCGGCATCGTAGTCGAGCGCGCGGCCCGCGCCTTGCACGACGCGCAGATGTCCGCCCTGCGGCGGGCCGGGAAAGTTGTAAGTGAGATTGCCGTCGTCGCTGCTGCCGGATAACGGCGCGGGACTTTCATTCCAGATCCAGAAATCGATGTGGCCGCGTCCCGCCCCCATCGAAACTTCGTGCGTGCCGGGCGCGGGCCCATCCCACGTGACTTTCGATTTGCCACCGGTATCGTGACCGGTGACTACGCGCCGTATCGGCGTCAGGCTTTTCTGCGTCATAGCTGCTCCTCCATAAATCATTTTTGCCGCCAGTGTAGCTTACCCGCGGCAAGGCGCGCTCAAGCGGCTGGATTGTTCGGCGCCGGCAAGAGCCAAACGCGCAAAATCGAAAAACCGCGCGTTCGGGTCTACAATCCCAGCCCATCCCAACATTCAAGGAAAATGCCGACGTGAAGATCGCGATACTCGATGATTACCAGCAGATCGCCATGCAGTCCGCGGATTGGAAATCGCTGCCGGCGGGGACCGAAGTCAAATCGTTCGCCGAATACATCCCCAACCAGGACGAAGTCATCAAGCGTCTCCAGACTTACGACGTCATCGTTGCGATGCGCGAGCGCACGCGCTTTCCGGCGGAAGTCATCGACGCGCTGCCCAACCTCAAATTCCTGGTGAGCACCGGTGGCCGCAACGCTAGCATAGATAGCGAAGCCTGCGCGCGCCGCAAGATCCCGCTGGCGTTCGCGCACGGCGTGGCGACCAGCAACGCCTCGACTTCCGAGGTTGCATGGGCACTGATACTGGCGCTGTTCAAGCGCATGCCGCAGTCAGACAACGCGATGCGCGCGGGCAGCTGGCAGGAGACCGTCATCACCCAATCGCTGATGGGCAAGACGCTGGGCGTGCTCGGCCTCGGCCGACTCGGCACCTACGTCGCGAAATACGGCTCGGCTTTCGGCATGAACGTCATCGCATGGAGCCCCAATCTTACCGATGAGCGCACCGCTGCTGTCGGGGTGCGTCGCGTATCGAAGGAGGCGCTGTTCAGGGAATCCGACGTGATATCAGTGCATATGGTGCTGAATGCCAAGACCAAAGACATCGTCGCGGCGGCCGACATTGCTGCGATGAAACCGACGGCCTATCTCGTCAACACCTCGCGCGGCCCGTTGATTAACGAGCAGGCGCTGGTCGGCGCATTGCAGGCAAAGAAAATCGCGGGTGCGGGACTCGACGTGTTCTGGACTGAGCCGCTGCCGAAAGACCACGTGGTGCGGAAACTAGACAATGTGGTGCTGACGCCGCACGTCGGTTATGTGGTCGACGACAACATGAAAATGTTCTACGTGAATTCGCTGAAGAACATCAAGAGCTGGATAGCCGGCGAGCCGCTGCCTTCAAAACATTAGACGACACACGCGGCGAGGCCGGGAAAGCGTATTCTCCCGGCCTCGTGTTTTCTACGGTAGCGGCGTGCGCCGCGAATAGTAGACTTAGTGGCGGTAGTCGTAGACCGAACCCAGCGCCTGGCCGACCAACGCGCCTATGCCCAGGCCGGGTGCGGGCTGGCCATAATACGGTTGCTGGACGATGACCGGACGGCCTTCATAGTAGGGGCGCTCGACGATGATCGGGCGGTGCTCATAGCCGCGGTAGTAGTCGTGGCCGCGATCGTAATACCGGCTGTGATCGTAGCGATCGTAGCGATCGTGATGATAAGAGTCCGCGAATGCGGGTGCGCAAGTCGCAAGGGTTGCACCGGCCAGCAGGCTGAAAATGATTTTTTTGGCGTTCTTCATGGCTTTCTCCTGTTGAGAGTTGTGGGGACAACCGTCCACACGCGAAGCCATTGTTTACCGATGCCGCATTACTGTGTGCAAGCAATTGTTAACAAGTGTTTCCGCCGGAAAAGCCTGTAGTTTGAAGGACAAGCCGCGCGCGGGTGCTGCTTTTCAAGGCAACACGTCAACGCTGATCCTGGCTTCCTTGATGAGCTTCTGCCACATCACGAGATCGCTCACGATCATGTCGTAATACCCCTGCGGCGTAGTGGTCGCGACTTCGAGCCCGTTTTTCTCGAAGCGCTGCAGCACATCCGGTGCGGCCAGCCCTTTGTTCATGATTGCGTTGAGTCTGTCGACGATCGCTTTCGGCGTGCGCGCGGGGGCCGCGATGCCCCACCAGCCGGTGTTGTAATAGCCCGGTACGGTTTCAGCGACGGTCGGAATATCCGGATAGGCTTTTATCCGTTGCGTGTGCCCGACAGCGAGGATGCGCACGCGGCCGGCCTGATGCAGCGGCAGCAATTGAAGCAGGCCGGTGACGATCATCTGCACATTGCCGGCGACGAGGTCGTTAATCGCTATCGAGGTGCCTTTGTACGGCACATGGACGAGTTCGATGCCTGTCAAGGTCATCAGTTGCGCAGCGCCCAGGTGATTGGGCGTGCCGACACCGGGCGACGCGACATTGAGCTTGCGCGGCGCGGCGCGCGCGAGATCGATCAGCTCTTTCACGTTGTTGGCCGGCACGCTTGCCGTCACCGCGATTGCGTAGGGCACATAGGTTGCGAGTCCGATCGTGGCGAAGTCTTTCAGCGGATCGTAAGGAATCTTCGCGCCCATCAGCGCCGGGCCCGACACGAGGCCGCCGGTCGTGCCGAGCAGCAGTGTGTAACCATCGGGCGGCGCTTTCGCGCCGAGCGCATGCCCGATGGTCGCAGCCGCGCCGCCGCGGTTGTCGACCACCACGGATTGTCCGAGCGCTTTCGAGAATATTGCCGCAATCTCGCGTCCCGTGAAATCCGTGCCGGCGCCGGGCGGGTAGGGCACGATGAGGCGGATCGGCCGGTTGGGATAATCCGTCTGCGCCCGCGCAGTGGCGCCGACGGCGAATAGCACCAGCGCCGGCAGGAGCGCGTGTGCAACGCGGATTTTCAATCGAGTTTCCTTGCGAGCCCGAGTTCTTTCAGCACGTCGCGCAGTTCCGCGTGCAAAGCGTCGAGGTACTTCAAAGTATCGCGGCTGTTACGGTAGTCGCTTTCCCACTGGTTCGCGACGAGGTTATCTCGCCATTGCGGGTCTCGCGAGATGCGCTCGAGCGCGTCATCCCAGAATGCGACCTGCTCTGCACTCAGGCCCTTCGGTCCCCACACGCCGCGCCACGTATTAAAGGTTCCCGCGACACCCAGCTCTTTCCACGTGGGCACCGCAGCAAGCGGACCGGTCAGCCGCTGTTCGGATGTGACCGCGAGGATGCGGATCTTGCCGGCCTCGAGCTGCTTCACGAGCTGGCTGGTGCTGCCGATGTGCAGGTCGATATGCCCGCCGAGCAGCGCGGTGACGGAATCCCCCGAAGACTGGAACACGGGTAATTTCAGTTTGCGCGTGTCGACGCCCGCGGAGCGCGCGGCGAGCACGTAAGCGATGTGGTTGTTGCCGCCGATGGCGGTGATGCCGGCGGCCAGCGCCGACGGGTCTTTTTTCAGACGCTCGAGCAGGTCTTTGCCCGAAGTGATGGGTGAATCCGCGCGCACCGCGAAGCCGATGAAGTCGCCGATCATCGTGGCAAGCGGCGTGAAGTCTCGATAGCGCTGAACCTGGGTGCCGGTAATGTAGTTCAGCTGCTGCGTGATCGACACCGCCGCCATGAGATGAGGATCGCCGGCTTTCTGCGCGAGATAGCTCAAAGTCGCGCTGCCGCCGCCCGCGGGCTTGTTCACAACGACAATGGGCGTGGCGACGAGTCTCTTTTCCTGCAATAGCTTTTGCAGCAGGCGCGCGATCGCGTCGTTGCCGCCGCCGGGCGCATTCGGCACGACGATTTCCACCTGTGCGGCGGGCTTCCACTCCGCCGCGGCGAGCGGCGCCGCGTGTACTGCAATGAGCGCGCCGGCCAGCGCGCACAGCGCGCTCGCGCGGCGAAGACGAATGTTGAGATTGTTGCGCGCTGCCATCGATGGTCTCCTCTTTGCCGCGCATTTTTTATTGGCCGCGGTGCTATGCGCTATCATAGAAGCAAATACGACCGCAGCCAACGTGCGTATTTTGTCTGGAGGAGCAATGACCGCAACAGATCGTCGCATGAAAGGCGGCCGCATGCAGGTCGAGCCGCTGCCGCACGCACTCGGCGCACTCGTGACGGGCATCGATCTGCGCGACCTGGACGATGCGGCCTTCGCCGCGCTGCGCCAGGTCTGGCTCGACCACCTTGTGATCGCGATCCGCAGGCAGCAGTTGACCGATGACGACCTGACCTCGTTCAGCGCGCGCTTCGGCGTGCTTGACGAAGTGCCTATCGTCAGCAAGGGGCAGGCACCGCGTTATAACAAGCACATCTCGGTGATTTCCAACATCGTCGAAAACGGCGTGCCGATAGGCGGGCTCGGCGACGACGAAGTCCTGTGGCATTCCGATACGTCGTACCGCGACTTTCCGCCGTCGGCGAGCGTCCTGCACGCGCTGGAGATCCCGGCGGCAGGCGGCGACACCGGATTTTCGAACATGTATCTCGCGCTCGAATCGCTGCCGCCATCGCTGCGCAGCCGCATCGATGCGCTTAGCGCGAAGCAGGACATTACCTACACCGCGGGCGGGCAACTGCGCGACGGCTTCACCCCCGTGATCGACGTGCGCGCGTGCCCCGGCGCGACGCATCCTCTCGTGCGCACGCACCCCGACACGCGCCGCAACGCGTTATATCTGGGCCGCCGGCGCAATGCTTATATCAACGGCCTGTCAGTCGCGGATTCGGAAATGCTGCTCGACACGCTATGGGCCCACGCGACGCAGGATTTTCTGGCCTGGCATCATCACTGGCAGGCAGGCGACGTCGTGGTGTGGGACAACCGCTGCGTCATGCATCATCGCGATCCGTTTGATCCGCGGGGCCGGCGCATCATGCACCGAGCGCAGGCGCGCGACGAAGCGCGGCCAGCGCGCGACCGCACCGCCGACCCGGCGCCGCATCCGCGCGGACAGCGGTTTCTAGCGGCGCAGCTGGCACGCTAAACTTAAATCGATTTCCGCGGCTACAAACGCTTTAAGAATAGGTAACCAATGAAAATCTCAATTCGCAAGCTCACCCCGGTATTCGGTGCCGAAATCACCGGCGTCGACCTGAAAGCGCTCGACGACGCGACGTTTGCGGAAATCGACGACGCCTTCGAGACTTACTCTGTGCTGGTGTTCCCCAATCAGGATCTCGACGACGAGGCGCAAATCGCGTTCAGCCGGCGCTTCGGCGACCTCGAGAAAACTCAAGGCCACATCGCCAACAATTTTCAGGTCAAGCATATCTCGGAGATTTCGAACCTCGATCCGAACGGCAAGCTGATGGCCGCCGACGATCCGCGCGTGCTGTTCCGGCTCGGCCAGCGCAATTGGCATTCCGACAGCTCGTTCAAACGGGTGCCCGCCAAGGCGTCGCTGCTGCATGCGCGCAAGCTGCCGCCAGATGGCGGCGACACGCAGTTCGCAAGCCTGCGCGCCGCGTATGATGCGCTGCCGGAATCGCGCAAGGTTCTGCTCGACGACAAGGTTGCCATCCATCATTACGCGTACTCGCGCCGCAACGATGGCTATGCACTGACGAATGAGGCGGAAGACAAGCGCTTCCCGCCGGTGTCGCAAGCCATCATCCGCACGAACGCTGTGAATGGGCGTAAAGCCTTATACGTCGGGTCGCATGCCTCGCACATCCGCGGCATGCCGGAAGACGCGGGCCGCGCGCTGCTGAAAGAGCTGCTCGACCATGCGACGCAGGAGCAGTTCACTTACCTGCATCACTGGAAAGTCGGCGACCTCGTGATGTACGACAACCGCGCGGCGCTGCATCGCGCGCGGCCGTACAAGATAACTGAGCATCCGCGCATCCTGCATCGCACGACCGTCATGGGTGAAGGCCCGACGGTCGCTGCTTAGTTTTTTCCGCAACCCGCCCAATCTGACGAAAGAAGCGCGCCATGCCCATCACCGGCAACTGGATATTCACGGCGTCGATGGACGTCGATGCCGACAAGGAAGCGTTGTTCAACGAGGTCTACGACAGCGAGCATGTCCCGTCACTGAAGAAAGTGCCGGGCGTTGTATCGATCGCGCGCGTCAAAGCAGACACGCTGCGCGTCACCATAGGCGGCGAGACCAAGACGGTGGAGCCGACGGGCCCGCGCTACTCGTGCATCATCGAGATCGAGAACCCGGATGTGCTGACGGGCGCGGCCTTTACCAAGGCGGTCGAGGCGGGGCGCTGGCCTGCGCAGGTGCGGCCGTATACGCGCAACCGCCAGCACACGCTGCACAAAGTGCTGAAGAGTTGATGCGCGCGCGAGCCGCGTGCTGCGCGGTATTTTTATTGCTCGCCGCCAGCAGCGTGGCGCTTCCGCTGCTCGCCGCAACTACGCCGTTTGCTAACGAACCGGTGCGCGTAGTCGAGACGCGCAGCCTGACAGTGCCGGCTGTGCAGGCGTCGACGCACGATCTCAAGCTCACGCTTTATGCATTTAAAGGCACGCGCTGGCTGCCTGAGGACATCTCGGCGGCCGCGCTCGATGCGCTGCCGCGGGTCGCGCAATGCGGTGTCGCGGTGACCAGCGTCGAATTGCGGATCCTCGAAACGCCGCTCAAATTTCATTTCTATTCGGGAGCGGTGGCGCGGGAGCTCATGCGCGAACTCGCGCGCGACACGCCGGTGCCGCGGCCGGCGATTTTCTTCGTCGACGAAACCTTCAGTGTGCCCGCATACGACGCGGAAGCCATCGGGCTCGGCAACGCGAAAACGCGCCCCGAGCTTGCCAATACGATCTGGTTCGCCTACGGCGCGCACGATTTGCCGTTCGCCATCGCGCACGAGCTTGTCCACGTGCTGTCCGACAGCGGCGATCACAGCGACGCGCAGGAAAATCTGATGCAGCCCGTGACGGCACCGGAAAATACGCGCCTTACCGCAGAGCAATGCGCGCGCTTGCGCACCGTTGCTGAAGCGAATGGCCTGCTCGCGCGCCGGACTGAGCCAGGGGTGCGCAAGTAGCTTTCGTCAATCGGCGCTCATGCCGGACTGCTTGATCACCTTGCCCCATTTGACGACTTCGGCCGCGATATAGGCGGCGAATTCATCAGGCTTGTTCGGCGCCGGCTCCAGACCTTGTAACGCGAGGCGCTCGCGCGTGTCGGTCGCGTGAAGGATCTTCGCGATCTGCGAGTTGAGCTGATCGACAATCGGCCGCGGCGTGCCTGCCGGCGCGAGCATGCCCTGCCACACTGTCACTTCGTAGCCTTTGAGCCCGGCTTCGCTAATGGTCGGGACGTCGGGCAACGACGCCGCGCGCTTCAGGCTGGTTACGCCGAGCGCGCGGAAACGGTGCTGTCCGATGTAGGGCAGCGCTGAAACCAGGCTGGTGAAACTCATGTGTATTTGTCCCCCCAGCAGATCGGTGATGAGCTGCGGCGTGCCTTTGTACGGCACGTGAACGAAGTTCACGCCGGTCATCGAGCGAAACAATTCCGCGGACAGATGGGGAGAGCTGCCATTGCCGCCGGAACCGTACGTGAGCTGTCCCGGTTTCGCCTTGAGCAGCGCGATGAGCGCGGGTACCGTCGTCGCCGGCAGCGACGGATGAACGACGAGCACGTTCGCGCTGCTCGTTATCTGCGTGACCGGCGCGAAGCTTTTTACGGGATCGTAAGCGACGTGCGCCTGCAGGCTGGGCGCCATAGCGAGCGAGCTCGCGTTGCCGAGCAGCAGCGTATAGCCGTCAGGCGGCGCTTTTGCCGCGAGCTCGCAGGCGATCGCGCCGCTCGCACCCGGACGATTGTCGACGACTACTGCCTGATTCCATGCTTCAGCGAGCGGATTGCCAACCATGCGCGCGAGTATGTCGACGCCCGAGCCCGCAGGAAACGGCACCAGTATGCGCACGGGCCTGGCGGGATACGACTGCGCGAGAACGCCGGCGTTGGCGCCGAACGCGGCGAGCAACGCGATGCAAGCACTGTGCGCGAATTTTCTGGACGAAAGTCGAGTGACCGTTGTGCGAACGCCCTGCATGAAGCGATGTTACACTTTTGCGCCATGAGTTCCACGCGACTATCCACCATCGCACGCGGAGGCAAGGCTGTTTACGGCGCGCCGCTCGGCATCCTGATGCTCGATGCGCGCTTTCCGCGCATCCCCGGCGACATGGGCAACGGCACGACCTGGCCTTTTCCCGTGCTCTATCATGTGGTGCGCGGCGCGAGTCCCGCCAAGGTGGTGCTTGAGGGCGCGCGCGGCCTGTTGCCGGATTTCATCGCGGCGGCGCAGGATCTCGTCAGCCTCGGTGCTGAGGCCATCACGACCAACTGCGGGTTCCTGTCGCTCTTCCAGCGCGAGCTGGCGGCGGCTGTCGCGGTGCCGGTGGCGACGTCGTCGCTGATGCAGGTGCCCTGGGTGCAATCGACGCTGCCCCCCGGCAAACGTGTCGGCATCGTGACGATAAGCGGTTCAACGCTCACGCCCGCGCATCTCGCAGCGGCCGGCGCGCCTGCCGACATTCCGATCGCGGGCACGGAGAACGGGCGCGAATTCTTTCGCGTCCTCATCAAGGCGGAAAAAGACGACATGGACATCGCGCTGGCGGAGCAGGACATCGTCGACGCCGGCAAAGCGCTGATCGCCCGTCATCCCGACATCGGTGCCATAGTGCTCGAATGCACCAACATGCCGCCGTATGCTGCAGCGCTGCAGGCTGCGGTGAATCTGCCGGTTTACGATATTTATTCGATGGTCAGCTGGTTTCACGCGGGGTTAAGGCCACGGGTGTTTGGGTGAGCACCTGATCGAACGGTTGCTACCGCTTGCTATCTAGTAGATGCCAGTGCGCTAGCAATGATGTAGGCGCCGAGCACCAGAAGCGCGACAAAGAAAACTTTGCGAAACCGCCGCTCAGGCAGAGCATTTCGAACACGTTGACCCAGGATCATCCCGACTAGCGCGGGAAGTACGGCACCGAAGGAAAGAATGCCGTGCTCGACAGTCAGGATATTGGCGTTTTGCAACGCGACCGCGAGCGCCAGAGCAGACGCAGCAAACAACATTCCCATTGCCTGGATGAACAGGTCGCGTGAGAGCCCGATAGCCTGAAGAAACATCACGCCCGGCACGACGGAGGAACCGGTCATACCCGTCAGTACTCCGTTCGCGGCTCCAACTAACAGACCGACCCACGTTTCGTGACGCGCGGAGACGGTCAGCTGGATCCCTCGCAAGTTCAGCATTGAGTATGTTACGAGCAGAACGCCGAGAAGCGCGGTAAGCAGCGAAAGATCCATGCGCGTCAACGCCTGGGCGCCGATCCAGACCGTTGCAGTGGCCATCACAAGAAACGGCCAGAGCCGAAGCAGGATGGCTCTGCTATGGCGACCGGCTAATGCCTGCCAGAGATTTGTCACGAATGACGGCACCAGCAGCAGGGACATTGCGCTTGGCAGGTCGAACGCAACTGTCAGCAGAGCAAGGCTGACCGCCGGCAGGCCGAGTCCAATAACCCCCTTCACCATGCCCGCGAAGAGAAAAGTGCCTGCTACGACGACAATGGCGTTTGTATCAGGCATCTGCCGCTGCGCTTTCCGCTCGTCATCAATCGATCAATCTCATTCGTTACGTAGCTACACTGTGCGCCGACACGGGGAAAAGTGTTTCGGTGCAGGCCGAAGCATCCGGGCCGCGGATGGCGTAAGCTCAAACGATGGCAAATAACGCGAGATTCGCTGAGGTGGCCTCGGTCGCCGGCGATCCGACGCGGGTCGGTATGTTGCATGCACTGATGGACGGGCGCGCATTGACTGCGTCTGAACTTGCAAGGGTCGCTGGCGTGACTCCGCAGACCGCGAGCGGTCATCTCGCAAAAATGGCTTCCGCCGGCCTCGTGCAAATCGAAAAGCAGGGCCGGCATCGTTATCACCGCCTTGCTTCGCCGGCAGTCGCTCAGATGATGGAAAGCATCATGCTGGTCGCGTCGGGAATGGAGGCGATGCGGCCGGCCCCGGTTACCGGCCCTCGTGATGCAGCATTGCGGGCGGCGCGGACCTGCTACGACCATCTCGCCGGTCATCTGGGTGTTGCGCTCGCTGACGCGTTAGTAGTCGGTGGTCATGTGGAACTGTCGCAAGATGCCGGCTTGGTGACTGACACCGGGATTGCGCTGTTCGGGCGAATCGGCATCAATGTCGCTTCGTTTTCAGCCGGCCGCGGCAAGACTGCCCGCGTCCTTTGCCGACCCTGCCTCGATTGGAGCGAACGGCGACCGCATCTGGCGGGCAAAGTCGGAGTGGCGCTGTGTACACGCAGCTTCGAAGAAGGCTGGATACGCCGCATCGAAGGCACGCGCGCCGTAACCGTTACGCCCAATGGGCAACGCGTCTTTCGCGAGGTTATCGGTGTACGGTTTGGTCGCGGCCAAATCGGAGAGACGGCGACAAGCCAGTAGCATACGAACGGCTAATCATCCCGACATCGGCGCCATCGTGC
>JANYDM010000209.1 GCA_025363575.1 Betaproteobacteria bacterium
ATCATCATGGACAGCAACGAGAGCAAGCTGGGCGCGGACGGCAAGCCGATCTACGACGCCAACGGCAAGTTTCTCAAGGGCCCGAACTACTGGAAGCCCGAGCCCAAAATCAAGGCGCTGCTCGGCCCGCTCGAGCGCTGAATCGTTCGGCAACTTCGATGATCGTCTGCCAGATCAGCGACACGCACGTGATGACCGAGGGCAGGCTCGCCTACCGCGTTGTCGACACCACCGCGCATCTCAGACGCTGCATCGCGCACATCGTGGCACTCGCGCCGCAGCCCGACGTTGTCGTCGTGACCGGCGACCTCGTTGACCGCGGGCAGCCCGCCGAGTACGCGCTGCTGCGCGAAATCATCTCGCCGCTCGCGATGCCGGTGTACCTGATACCGGGCAATCACGACGACCGGGAAGCGATGCGGGCAGCGTTTCCCGATCACGCCTACCTGAACCAGTTTCCGCCCTTCATCCAGTACGCGATCGAAGAGCATGATCTGCGCATAGTAGCGATCGACACGGTGATCCCGCGGCAGGATGGCGGCGAATTGTGCGCGCAGCGGCTCGAATGGCTTGCACTGACACTGGCCACTGCGCCGCAACGCCCGACCCTGCTGCTCATGCATCATCCGCCATTTGCCACCGGCATCGGCTTCATGGATGAAATCGGACTCGCCACGGCCGAGCCGCTCGCACATATCGTCGCGAAAAATCCGCAAATTGAGCGCGTGCTGTGCGGCCATCTGCACCGCCCGATCCAGACGCGTTTTGCCGGCACCATCGCATGCACGGCGCCGAGCACGGCGCATCAGGTCTCGCTCGCGCTCGCGCTCGCGCCCGGTGCGGTCGCTGCTTTCGACATGGAACCGCCGGCGTGCTACCTCCACATATGGAGCGCGGATACCGGCGTAGTGACGCATACTTCGTATATCGGCGAATTTGCAGGCCCCTACCCTTTTAAGAGCATCGGGGCCTGAGATTGAGGGGAGTAAGCGAGCATGGTCGGCATTCTGGTTGCTGTGTTCATTGCGTTCGCACCTGTCGCGGCATTCGCCCAATCTCAATATCCCGTTCGCTCGGTGCGCATCATCGTTCCCACTTCGCCGCCGGGCGGCGCTGACATCGTCGCGCGATCCATCGCGCCGGGATTATCCGAACGTCTCGGCCAGCAGGTGATCGTCGACAACCGCGCCGGCGCGAGCACGATGATGGGCCACGAGCTCGCCGCCAAAGCGCCGCCCGACGGCTATACGCTGGTGATGGGCATCAGCACGCTGGCTATCAACCCCGCCACATTCAGGCACGTGCCATATGACGCGCTGCGCGATTTCGCCCCGATCACGCAGGCTGCAATACAGACGCTCGTTCTGGCAGTGCACCCTTCTTTCCCCGCACGCAACGTAAAGGAGCTGATCGCAATCGCCAAAGCCCGGCCGGGCGATGTGGCCTACTCGTCGCCAGGCTTCGGCACCAATCCGGAAATGGGCATGGAGCTTTTTCTCTTTCTGACCGGGACGCGAGCTGCACGTGCCGTACCGCGGCGGCGGCGAATCGATCCTCGCGCTGGTCGCCGGCCATGTGTCGGTCACCGTCGCGTCCATGCTCGGCACCATGCCGCACGTGCGCAGCGGCAAGCTGCGCGCGCTGGGCGTGACGAGCGCGAAACGTGTCGCCACCGCCCCCGACGTGCCAACCGTCGCGGAAGGCGGCGTGCCGGGCTATGAATCGCTGCAGTGGTACGGGCTGCTCGCGCCGACCGGAACGCCGAAAGAAATCATCGCGCGCCTGAACCGCGAAGCCGTCGCCGTGCTGCGCAACCCGGAGATCATGACGCGGCTCGCCAACGACGGCACGGAAATCGTCGCCGGCACGCCGGAAGAGTTCGGCGCTTACATCCGCGCCGAAACCGAGAAGTGGGCAAAAGTCGTGAAAGCCGCCGGCATCAAACCTGAGTAAAGCGGTAATGGGGAATGGGCAAGGAGAAATGGGTAACGGGGTGCGAAACTATACTCCCGGAAAAACGCATTGCCCTGGTCTGCCCCTATAATTGACCAATGAATTTGGTCTGGCAGGAAAGATATCCCGTGGCAGAGAAGGTAAGTTCCGATGAATGACGCGACGACGAAGGCACGGGTGCCGGCCCGTTCCCGTTCGACGACGGCCAACCGCACGCGGGACTACACCGGGATACTGCCGAGCCAGAAGATCCGCGAGATGGTGAATGCCGGCGAGATCAGGGCGGTATTAAGACCGCTCGATCGTGACCAGATCCAGCCGGCGAGCATCGATTTGAGGCTAGGCGATTGCGCGTACCCGGTCGATACCAGTTTTCTTCCCGGCAAGGGCGTGCGGGTGCTGGAAAAAATGAAGCAGCTCGACGAACGCTTTGACGACTTCAAAATCGACCTGCGTAACGGCGCGGTGCTGGAGAAGGGCCGGACGTACGTGGTTCCCC
>JANYDM010000058.1 GCA_025363575.1 Betaproteobacteria bacterium
TTTCGGAGATCGTCGGCGGCGCGGCAGCGGTTTAGGCAAGAGGGTTATCAGTTATGTCCAGTGGCAAAATCGTGCAAATCATCGGCGCGGTCATCGATGTGGAATTCCCGCGCGATCAGATCCCCAAGGTATACGACGCACTCAAGCTCGACGACGTGGACCTGACCCTCGAAGTGCAGCAACAGTTGGGTGACGGCATCGTCCGCACCATCGCGATGGGCGCCTCCGAAGGCTTGCGCCGCGGCCTGACGGTGACAGGCACGGGCAAGGGAATATCCGTGCCGGTGGGCGCTGGCACGCTCGGCCGAATCATGGACGTGCTGGGCAAGCCGCAGGACGAAAAAGGTCCGGTGCAGACCACCGAGTATCTGCCGATTCATCGCCCCGCTCCGGCCTACGATGAACAGGCGGGCGGTCAGGATCTGCTGGTCACGGGCATCAAAGTGATCGACCTCTTGGTGCCCTTCGCCAAGGGCGGCAAGGTGGGCCTGTTCGGCGGCGCCGGCGTCGGCAAGACCGTGAACATGTTGGAACTGATCAACAACATCGCGACACAGCACAGCGGGTTGTCGGTATTTGCAGGCGTCGGTGAGCGCACTCGCGAAGGCAACGACTTCTACCACGAGATGGCGGAAGCCGGCGTCATCAAGCTCGACAACATCGGCGAATCGAAGGTTTCCATGGTGTTCGGTCAGATGAACGAACCCCCGGGCAACCGCCTGCGCGTCGCTTTGACCGGCCTTACGATGGCTGAAAAATTCCGCGACGAAGGCCGCGACATTTTGTTTTTCGTCGACAATATTTATCGCTTTACGCTGGCGGGAACCGAAGTGTCAGCGCTGCTCGGTCGTATGCCTTCCGCGGTCGGCTATCAGCCGACGCTGGCCGAAGAAATGGGCCGCTTGCAGGAGCGCATCACTTCGACCAAGGTCGGCTCCATCACATCGATCCAGGCTGTGTACGTGCCCGCGGACGACCTTACCGATCCCAGCCCCGCGACAACGTTTCTTCACCTGGACTCGACGGTTGTGTTGTCGCGCGATATCGCCGCGCTCGGCATCTATCCCGCCGTGGATCCCCTCGACTCGACCTCGCGTCAGCTTGATCCCCTGGTGGTCGGCGAAGAACATTACAACGTCGCGCGCGCGGTGCAGCAGACACTCCAGCGGTATAAAGAATTGCGCGACATCATCGCCATTCTCGGCATGGACGAACTATCGCCCGAAGACAAGCTCGCAGTGTCGCGAGCCCGCAAGATTCAGCGCTTCCTGTCGCAGCCGTTTCACGTGGCGGAAGTTTTTACCGGCAGCCCCGGCAAATACGTATCGCTCAAAGACACGATCAAGGGCTTCAAAGGCATCGTCAACGGCGATTACGATGCCCTGCCCGAGCAGGCGTTTTACATGGTCGGCACCATCGAGGAAGCAGTAGAGAAGGCAAAAACCTTGCAATAAGCAGGTAATCAACATGGCGAATACCTTAAAAGTCGACGTCGTCAGCGCAGAAGCCATGATTTTTTCGGGCGAGGCCGAATTCGTGGCCTTGCCTGGAGAAGCGGGGGAACTGGGCATTTATCCGCGGCATGCGCCCTTGTTGACGCGTATCAAGCCGGGCGCTGTGCGCATCAAGCGTCCGGGTGGCGAGGAAGAGCTGGTATTTGTGGCCGGTGGCATTCTCGAAGTGCAGCCGACGGGCGTCACGGTGCTGGCCGATACGGCCATCCGGGGCCACGACCTTGACGAAGCCAAGGCAACCGAGGCGCAAGTGCGCGCCAAAGAAGCGATGGCGAATGCGAAAAGCGATCTGGATTTCGCCAAAGCCCAATCCGAGTTTGCCGTCATGGCGGCGCAGATAGCGGCAATCCGCCGGCTGCGGCCCAAGAAGTAATTACACTGACTACCAGAACAAAGGCAGCTTACGCTGCCTTTTTCTTTGCCGGTGTCGCTTCAGATTACAATCGATTTCCCAGCCTATCCGGACGGGCCCGCCAGTGACGGAAAACCCAGCACAGTACGATCTGCTCGTCATCGGCGGCGGCATCAACGGCTGCGGTATTGCGCGCGACGCTGCAGGTCGCGGGCTGTCCGTGCTGCTGGTTGAGAAAGACGATCTTGCATCCGCCACGTCGTCGTCGAGCAGCAAACTTATCCACGGCGGGTTGCGCTATCTCGAACAATATGAATTCAGGCTGGTCGCCGAAGCACTGAGCGAGCGAGAAGTACTGCTCAATATCGCGCCGCACCTGGTCCAGCCCTTGCGTTTCGTCATGCCGCATGTGCCCGCACTGCGGCCGCGTTGGATGATACGCACCGGACTGTATTTGTACGATCATCTGGGACGCCGCACACGGCTGCCGTCCTCGCATGGCGTCGATTTGCAAGCCTCCGAATACGGCAGCGGGCTGAAGCCGGACTTGGCGCACGGCTTCGTCTATTCAGACTGCCGCGTCGACGACGCGCGGCTGGTCGTCGCCAACGCAATAAGCGCGCGTGAACTCGGCGCCGATATATTGACGCGCACGGAATGCGTGTTTGCGAAACGTACTGGCGATGGCTGGCAAGCAAAATTGCGCAGCACCACGGGTAGCGAACGCATGATCACCGCGCGCACCGTTGCCAACGCGGCCGGTCCCTGGGTCAAAAACGTGCTGAATGATCGCTTGCATCAGCATAGCCGCGATAACATCAAGCTGGTCAAGGGCAGCCACATCGTAGTGCCCAGGCTCTATGCGGGCTCCCATGCCTATATATTGCAGAACGACGATCGTCGCGTGATTTTCATGATCCCGTACGAACGACTGTACACGCTGATCGGTACGACCGATGTCGCTCTGGCGCGCGAATTCTCGCAACCGGTGGCAAGCCACGAAGAAATCGCCTATCTATGCCGCGCCGTCAATCGCTATTTGTATCGCCCGATCGCGCCGCAAGAGGTGGTCTGGAGTTATGCCGGCGTGCGTCCCTTGTACGACGACGGTAGTGAAAACCCTTCCGCAGTCACACGCGATTACACATTGCGACTGGACGCTGATGCCGGCGTCGCGCCGGTACTCTCGATCTTCGGGGGAAAGATTACAACGTACCGCAAGCTAGCCGAACACGTGCTCGACAAGTTTCAACCCTGGTTTCCGCACATGCGAGGGACATGGACCGCTGATGCCCCGCTCCCGGGAGGCGACTTGCCCGGGGGACTTGAAAAATTTACCGATAGCGAGCTGCCGCGCCTTTGGCCTTGGTTGGACGATGAACTGCGGCGCGCTCTGGCGCACCGTCACGGCGCACACGTCGGCAAGGTCCTGGCCGGAGCGCAGACGCTGTCCGATCTCGGCGTTTATTTCGGCGCGGGTCTTTACGCCCGCGAAGTCGACCATATGCTCGCCCACGAATGGGCCCGCACGCCCGAAGACATTCTGTACCGCCGTACGAAAACCGGGCTTCATCTCGATGCCGCGCAACGCGACGCATTGGCCAAGTACGTTGCGCAGGCGGTCCAACCCGGCGAGTGCGTGAGATAATTCTGCGATGGCAATCAACGTGGTCATACTCGCGGCGGGCCAGGGCAAACGCATGCAGTCGTCATTGCCCAAGATCCTGCACAACCTGGCGGGCGCGCCGCTGCTCGCGCATGTCGTCGCGAGGGCACGCGAACTGAAGCCGGCTTGTATCTGCGTCGTATACGGTCATGGCGGCGAGCAGGTCCCTGACGCGATGCGCGCGGCGGATTTGACCTTCGTGAAACAGGAGCCGCAGCTCGGTACCGGGCACGCGTTGCAACAGGCGTTGCCTCATCTTGATGTGCGCAAAGCTACGCTGGTGTTGTACGGCGATGTACCTCTCACCACGGCGGCAACGCTGAAAGAACTGGTCGGCGGCAGCGGCGAAAGCCTGTGTATTCTGACGGCCGACCTCGAGAATCCGCACGGTTATGGCCGCATCGTGCGCAATGCGAAAGGCGCGATCACTGCCATCGTCGAGGAGAAAGACGCGACGGACAAGCAGCGCCGCATAGCGGAGATCAACACCGGCATCATGGTCCTTCCGGGCAAGCGGCTGGCAAGCTGGCTTAAGCGCCTGTCGAACCGGAATGCTCAAAACGAATACTATCTGACCGAGGTCGTCGCGCTCGCCGTCAAGGATCGCGTCAAGATCGAATCGTCGTCTCCACGCGATATCTCGGAGATTCTCGGTGTTAACAGCATGCGGCAGCTGGCCGACCTCGAGCGCATGCATCAGTCGAACAATGCAGCCCGTCTGCTCGAGGCGGGCGTGACGCTAGGTGATCCGGCGCGCATCGACATCCGCGGCAGATTAACTTGCGGACGCGACGTGCGTATCGACGTCAATTGCGTTTTCGAAGGCACAGTCGAGATCGGCGACAATGCGGTGGTCGGGGCGAGCTGCGTTATACGCAATGCCGCGATCGGCGCGGCCACGCGCATCGAGCCCTTCTCCATGATCGACGATGCGACGATCGGAAAAAATTGCCGCGTCGGACCGTACGCGCGCATCCGGCCCGGCACTACGCTGGCCGAAGATGTGCATATCGGAAACTTTGTTGAAGTCAAAGCGTCGAATGTCGGTGCCGGCTCCAAGGCGAATCATCTGACTTACCTGGGCGATTCCAGCATAGGCCGCAATGTCAATGTCGGCGCCGGCACCATTACCTGCAATTACGACGGAGCAAACAAGCATCGCACCGTGATCGAAGACGACGTGCTTATCGGCTCGGATGTCCAGCTGGTCGCGCCGGTTACCGTCCACGCCGGCGCGACCATAGGCGCGGGCGCTACCATCATCAGGGACGCGCCACCGGGCGAACTGACGTTTACAGAGAAAAAGCAGGTTACCAAAACCGGCTGGAAACGGCCGCTGAAAATTGCCAAGCGGTGAATTCCTGAAACGCAAAGGGTAGCGGAAATGTGTGGAATTGTCGGCGCAGTTGCCGCGCGCAACGTTATGCCGGTACTGCTCGAGGGCCTCAAGCGGCTCGAGTACCGCGGTTACGATTCGTGCGGCGTCGCGGTATTCAACGGCGGCCTCAAGCGGACGCGGTCCGTGCGCCGCGTTCAGGATCTCATCGCGCAAGTCGAAGAAAGCGGTCTTGCCGGCACAACGGGCATCTCGCATACGCGCTGGGCGACACATGGCGCGCCGGTTACGGTCAACGCGCATCCGCATTTTTCGCGCGAGCGCATCGCGCTGGTGCATAACGGCATTATTGAGAACTATGAAGAGATCCGGCGTGAGTTGCAGGCGGCGGGTTTCGAGTTTGAAAGTCAGACGGACACAGAGGTCATCGCGCATCTTGTCAATCACTTGTATGCGGGCGATCTGCTCAAGGCCGTGCAGCAGGCCGTCAAGCGACTGCGCGGCGCCTATGCCATCGCCGTATTTTGTCGGGACGAACCGCAAAGAGTGGTCGCCGCGCGCTTCGGCAGTCCGCTGGTGATCGGACTCGGCAAGGACGAGAATTTTGTGGCGTCCGATGCGATGGCGCTCGCCGGCACCACCGACCGCATTATTTATATCGAGGAAGGCGACGTCGTCGATGTGCGTCAGATCGAAGTGCGGATTTACGATCGCAACGAAGCGCCCGTCGAGCGTGAAGTCCGTACAGTCGACGCATCTACCGGCGTGGCCGAACTCGGTCCGTACCGTCACTTCATGCAGAAGGAGATTTTCGAGCAGCCGCGGGCCATCGCGGACACTCTGGAAGGCGTAATCGCCGCCACCCCCGATTTGTTCGGCGAAGAGGCCGCGGAGATATTCGGCCGCATCGATTCTCTGCTGATACTGGCTTGCGGCACCAGCTACTATGCCGGTCTGACCGCAAAATACTGGCTTGAAGCGATAGCCAAGCTGCCCACCCAGGTCGAAATTGCCAGCGAATACCGCTATCGAGAAAGCGTGCCGGATGCAAAAACGCTAGTAGTCGTGATTTCGCAGTCCGGCGAAACGGCGGATACGCTAGCCGCACTGAAGCATGCGCAGACGCTCGGCATGAATGAAACGCTGGCGGTCTGTAACGTGGCTTCGAGCGCAATCGTGCGGCTGACCAGGCTCAAATATCTGACGCGTGCCGGCATTGAAATCGGT
This sequence comes from Betaproteobacteria bacterium, assembly GCA_025363575.1. The sequence goes on from JANYDM010000058.1 coordinate 6,096, forward strand.
GTCGCATCCACCAAAGCCTTTACGGCTCAGCTGACGGCACTGTTTCTCCTCACCCTGGCGTTGGCCAAGCTGCGCGGCAAACTGCCTGCCGACGCGGAAGCCGCGGCGATGCGTAATCTGCGCCACCTGCCCGCTGCGCTGCAGGCAGTGCTCGCGCTGGAGCCGCAGATCATCGCCTGGGCCGGGGAGTTCACGAAAAAGGAGCACGCGCTATTCCTGGGCCGCGGGCTTCATTTCCCGATAGCGCTCGAAGGCGCGCTCAAACTGAAGGAAATATCGTACATACACGCGGAAGCCTATGCCGCGGGCGAGCTCAAGCACGGGCCGCTGGCGCTGGTGACCGATGAAATGCCCGTCGTCACTGTGGCGCCCAATGACGTCTTGCTGGAAAAGCTCAAGTCGAACATGCAGGAAGTGCGCGCGCGGGGCGGCCAGTTGTACGTGTTTGCCGACGCGGATACGCATATCTCATCGAGTGACGGCATCAAAGTCATCCGCCTGCCCGAGCACTATGGCGCGCTATCACCTATTCTGCACGTCGTACCCCTGCAATTGCTTGCATACCACACGGCGCTCGCCCGCGGCAACGACGTCGACAAGCCGCGCAATCTCGCCAAATCGGTAACGGTTGAATAAAGCCGGCACCGGCGGCGCGCCGCGCGATGCGCGGGCGCTGCTCAAGGACATTTTCGGTTACAGCGCATTTCGCGGGCTCCAGGCCGAGATTGTCGAGCACGTTGGCGGCGGTGGCGATTGCCTGGTGCTTATGCCGACCGGCGGCGGTAAGTCCCTGTGCTACCAGATTCCCGCATTGATGCGCGCCGGTACCGGCGTGGTCGTGTCGCCGCTGATTGCGTTGATGCAGGACCAGGTCGCCGCATTACAGGAAGCCGGCGTTCGCGCAGCCTTTCTCAATTCGACGCTGACGGCCGCTGACGCAGCGTCCGTCGAACGTTCCTTTGCTGCTGGCGATTATGACCTGCTGTATGTCGCGCCTGAGCGCCTGATGACACCGCGCTTCATGGATTTGCTTGAGCGTGTGCAGAGCGCGCGCGGGCTGGCGTTGTTTGCGATCGACGAAGCGCATTGCGTCGCGCAATGGGGCCATGACTTCCGTCCGGAGTACATCCAGCTCTCGATGCTGCACCAGCGTTTTCCGCAGGTGCCGCGTATCGCACTTACCGCCACGGCCGACGAGCAAACGCGCGCAGAAATCGTCGCGCGTCTCGGCCTCGACGATGCGCGGATATTCGTCGCTAGTTTTGACCGGCCCAACATCCGCTATCGCATCGTCGAAAAAGCCAATGCGCGGGCGCAGTTGCTCACCTTTCTGCAGTCCGAGCACGCGCAGGATGCCGGCATCATTTACTGCCTGTCGCGGCGCAAGGTCGACGAGACTGCGGCTTGGCTGGCTGCGGAAGGCTACAAAGCGCTCGCTTATCACGCGGGAATGGACACGGCGGCGCGCACGCGCCATCAGGGTCGCTTTTTGCGCGAAGACGGCATCGTCATGGTCGCGACCATTGCGTTCGGCATGGGTATAGACAAACCGGATGTGCGTTTCGTCGCGCATCTCGATTTGCCGAAAAGCGTCGAAGGCTACTACCAGGAAACCGGCCGCGCGGGGCGCGACGGCGCGCCGGCCGATGCATGGATGACATACGGTCTTGCCGACGTCGTGAATCACCGCCGCATGATAGATGCTTCGGAGGCGGATGCTCAGTTCAAACGCGTTGCGGGAGCAAAACTCGACGCTTTACTGGGGCTGTGCGAGGCGACGACCTGCCGGCGCGTGCGGCTGCTCGCCTATTTCGGCGAGACGTCGGCGCCGTGCGGTAACTGCGATACCTGCCTCGAACCGCCGCAAGTATGGGACGGGACAGTGGCCGCGCAAAAAGCGCTGTCATGCGCCTTTCGCAGCGGCCAGCGTTTTGGCGCCGGGCATCTGACCGACGTGCTGCTCGGCAATGAGACTGATCGCGTAGTGCAATGGGGACATCGCGAACTCAGCACGTTCGGTATTGGCAAAGAACTGGACAAGAAGCAATGGCAGGCGGTGTACCGCCAACTCGTTGCGCAAGGCTTGCTGGCGGTGGATCACGCCGGATACGGCGCGCTGAAACTTACGGACGCGAGCCGCGTTGTTCTGACCGGCGCGCAACCCATCCATTTTCGGCAAGCGCAGGAAACGCGTCGCAGCCGCGGCGGTAAGAAGAACTCAGCCGCTTCGGCGCCGGGCCTGGATGGTGCCGCGCGCACGCTGTGGGACCGTCTGCGCGAATGGCGCGCCGCGGTCGCGCGCGAGCATGGTGTCCCGGCATACGTCGTTTTCCACGATGCAACGTTGGCAGAACTCGCGCGCGAGCGCCCCGCGACCGAATCGGAGTTGAGCAAAATTTCCGGCGTGGGCACACGCAAACTGGAACGCTACGGTGCGGACCTGCTCAAACTGCTGCGCGTTTGAATCCTGTCAAGGTTTGGTGACGGCCGCGCGCGGCTTGCGCGGCGCGTTGCCGAAAAGGCGGTCGTAGAGCCAATTCGGCAACACGTGCATCACGCGCGCCACGATCGCCATCTGCCACGGGATTACAGCAAGCGATGCCCCCCGCGCTATGACTTTGTCGATGCGGACAGCGGCCTGATCTGCGCTGAGCATGAAGGGCATGCGATAAGGATTGCGCGCCGTCATTGGCGTTGCTATATAGCCGGGACACACGGTTATGACCTTGACGCCGCTCGCGCGCAGTTCGACGCGCAGGCTTTCAAGGTAGGTAATCGCCGCCGCTTTCGACGCCGAATAGGCGGCGGCGCCTGGCAATCCGCGATAGCCGGCAACGCTTGCGATACCGACCAGCGAGCCCCTCTTTGCCGCGCGCATGGCGCCAATAAACGGCTGGAATGTGTTGACCATGCCGACAACGTTGACGTCGAGCACGTCTTTGAAGGCGGCCAGGTCTTCCGGAAATTCCGTCAGTGTGCCGGTGCTGACGCCGGCGTTGGCAATCACAATATCGACGCCGCCATGGCGGGCGAGGAAGTCGGACGCAGCGCAGCGCATCGCACCGCTATCGCGCACATCGATTGGGTAGATCTCGACCGGCGTTGATAGCTGAGCCGCGATTTCTTCCAGCGCCGTCCGGCGCCGCGCGATCAAACCGAGCGTTGCGCCGGTATTAGCGTAGTGGCGCACCAGGGCGGTGCCGATGCCGCTGGACGCGCCGGTGATAATGACGCGCCGCATTGCTCGCGTATTAGGAACTATTTGTCGGCTTTCTTTTCACGCTGCTGGCGCGCGAGGCGGATCATGCGGTCCAGAATATCGATAGTTTTCGAGGAGGAGCCGTCAGTCAGATATTTGCCGTCGACCACCAGCGACGGCGTGCCCTGTATGTCGTAATCGAGAGTCAGCTTGCGCGCGCGCTCGACCTTCTGACGTGTTTCGTCCGAGCGGTATATCGCCATGAATTTCTCGCGATCGAGGCCGTGCTTGGCGGCCCATTCGGAAATAACTTTCTCCTGGCTCATGTAGAGGTCTTCAACGTGATAGCTGTGGAACACCGCGGTATGCAAACGGTCCACTTCGCCCATCGCCTCGAGCGTGAAGTAGGTCTTGGCGAGCGGCACCCACGAGTCGTGGCGCACCACCGGATAGTGGCGCAATACCACATCGGCCGGCTTCGAGCGTTGCCGCCACCGATCGAGGCGCGGCAGCAGCTCATTGCAATACTGGCAGCCGTAAAAAAAGAAGTCGATCACTTCGATTTTGTCGCCGGTCTCGATGGCTTGCTGCGGAATCTCGCGATAATCCAGATCGCGTTTGTCCTGGGCCATGGCGGGCGTTGCCGCAACGAACATTAAAACCAACCAGCACGAGGCGACGCGCACGGCGGAGCGGGCAACCATGGGCTACTTCTTCCCGGTTTGTTCCTTGCGCGCCTGCGCGATCAGTTGATCGACGGCGCGGAAGAAACGATCGTAATTGACGGTATTGTCAGAGTTGGGAAAATTCGATGGGCTGACCAGGTATTTGCCCTCTATCGCGAATGCAGGCGTACCCGGCACGTCGTAACTGCGCGTCATGTCCTCCGAGCGCTTGGTGCGGCTGTTCACCGCGAATGAATCGTAGGCGTCCAGAAACTTCTGCTTGTCGACGCCCTTGCTGGCAAACCAGTCGGCGATGGCACGCTTGTCATTAACCATCGCGCGCTGCTTGGCGCCGTCTTTTTCCTCGTGTATCGCGGCGAACAACGCATCGTGATACTTGGCGGTGAGGCCCATCGCATCCAGCGCGTAGAAGGTGCGGGTCAGCGGCTCCCACCCCGGCGCGCCGAAGGTGCCGGGAATCGGCTTGAACTCGACGTCCGCGGGCTTGCGCTTGAGCCACGCCTTGAGTGACGGCTCCAGGTGATAGCAGTGAGGGCAGCCGTACCAGAAAAATTCCACGACCTCGACCTTCTTACCGCTATCGGTCGGTTGCGGCGGATTGATCAGGGTGTAATCACGGCCGGCAACAAGCGCCTGCTGGCCCATTGCTTGCCCCGCTGCCAGCAACAGCAGCAGCGTTACAACGGGACCCAAACGTTTGAACAGATTCATCATTCCTCCCTTGAAATTTATTTGGCGGGCTGTGCCGGCGTTTCGCGTATCTTGATTAGAGTGGTCTCAATGCCGTTTTGTTTCAGCGTGGCCCGCACGCGGTTCAAATCTTCCGCTGCCGTATACGGCCCTACGCGCACGCGGTGCCACACGCCCTTGTCCGGCAAGGTCGTAGTCTGGACGGTCGCAGCGATGCCGGCCAATGCGATCCGCGCCTTCAAATTGTCGGCGTCAGGGGCGTTCTGAAACGCGCCGGCTTGCAGATAGAACGTTTCCCGCAGCTGTTCCGGCGCACGTTTGCCCTGGGCGTCTTTAAATTGCTGCTCGGTTACCGGCTCTTCCGACCCGGGCAGAATCTTGTAGAAATCAAAGCGTGGTTTGCCATCCAACGTTTTGGCTGGTTTCTCTTCGGTTTTGGCCGTGTCCGCGTTTTTCGCCGCTTCGTTTTTCAGCGGCGGCGCGGCACGATTTACGAAAGGCGTCGGCATTTTATTGATGTACCAGGCAACCGCAAGCGCAATGCCGAGACCGAGCAGCAGTCCGATCAGAATGCCAATCAACAACGAACCCGCGCCGTTTTTGCTGTTGGCCGGTTTTTTGGCGGAGCCCTTATAGTCCTTGCTCATGGCGGAATTTTACATTTTTTCGGGTGCGGAGACACCCAATAACGCGAGCCCGTTGCGCAGAATTTGACGCACGGCGACGCATAGCGCCAGTCGCGCAAGTTTTACATTCTCTTCCGGCACCAACAGCCGGGTCGCATTGTAATAACCGTGAAATTCGCCAGCGAGTTCACGCAGGTAAAAGGCGATTTGGTGCGGCGCAAATTCGTCCGCCGCACTGACGACAATTTCAGGATATTCGGCAAGTTTTTGCATTAACGCCAGTTCACGCGCGTCGGTCAGGGGCCCGAGCGAAGCGTCATTCAACACTTTTGCTTCGCCGCCCCATTGCGCCAGTACGCTGCAGACGCGCGCATGCGCATACTGCACGTAATACACCGGGTTTTCCTCGCTCTGCGCAAGCGCGAGGTCAATGTCGAACAGGAACTCGGAATCCGCGCGGCGCGATACGAGAAAAAAGCGCACTGCGTCCCTCCCGACCCACTCGATCAGGTCGCGCAGGGTGACATACGAACCGGCGCGCTTGGAAATCTTCACCTCCTCGCCGCCGCGCGTTACTCGCACCAGGCTGTGCAACACATAGTCCGGATAGCCCTGGGGAATGCCGAGATCGAGCGTTTGCAGCCCGGCGCGCACGCGCGTGATGGTGCTGTGATGATCGGTGCCCTGGACATTGATGACGCGTTGGTACCCGCGCTCCCATTTACTGACGTGATAAGCCACGTCGGGTACGAAGTAGGTGTAGGTACCGTCGGATTTGCGGACAACGCGGTCCTTGTCGTCGCCGTAATCGGTCGTCCGTAACCATAGTGCGCCGTCCAGCTCGTAGGTTTTGCCGCTTGCGATGAAGCCGTCGACCGCGGTTTTAACTTTGCCTTCGGCGTACAGACTTGACTCGAGATAGTACACGTCGAATTTGACGTCGAACGCCTGCAGATCGCCATCTTGCTCATGACGCAGGAAGGCGACGGCGAATCTACGCATGGACTCAAGGTCATCGCTGTCGCCGTTGCCTTTCACCGGCGCACCATCCACGGCGCCCACCGTCTTGCCGGCAAGAAAATCCGCCGCGATGTCCTGGATATATTCCCCCTGATACGCTGCTTCCGGCCAACCGGCATCTCCGGGTTTGATTCCTCTCGCGCGGGCCTGTACGGATAGTGCGAGATTCTGGATCTGCGCTCCAGCATCGTTGTAGTAAAACTCGCGAGTCACTGTGCATCCCCGTGCTTCCAGCAATGCCGCGATGGCATCCCCCAGCGCTGCCTGTCGACCATGGCCCACGTGCAACGGGCCGGTTGGATTGGCGGAAACGAATTCGACCTGCACTTTTTGCCCGCCTTCGGGGTTGCTACGGCCGTAGCCCGGCCCCAACGTGAAGATGTGCGGGACGACTGCCTGGTGCGCCTCAGGCTTGAGAAAAAAATTGATGAATCCGGCGCCGGCTATCTCGGTTTTGGCGACAAAAGGTGATGATGGCAGGGCGGCGATCAGCGCAGAGGCGATATCTCGCGGATTGCGCTTGAGCGACTTGGCCAGTTGCATTGCGACGTTGCACGCGAAATCGCCGTGCTGCGCCAGTTTCGGACGCTCCATCACGACTTTGGCCGTAGAGTCGGCGGCAATAGCCACGCACGCCGTTTCAAGGAGGCCGGCCACATGAGCGCGTATATCGGGAAAGGCGGGGTCTATCATGCTGATTCGTCAAATCCGGGAACTGCGGGCGGCGGCGCATCAACTGACTTACGCCTCGTTCACCCAGCGTGAAAAGGAGGCAAATTTTAGCATGTGGCGCCGTACCGGCCTGCGCCGTCAAACCTCGAGTGGATCGACGTCAAGCGCCCAGCGCACCTTGCGCTCGGCGGCGGCATCGAGGCGCGCGCGCCAGTCGCGCAGGAAGTTTTGCAATGCAGTGCGTGATTTCGCCTGTACGGTCAATTGCGCGCGGTCCATGCCCGCCAGTCGCGCGAGGCCGGACGGAATTGGATCGTAAATCGTTACCGCGTGTTCAATGCGTTCCGCATGATTTACCGCACGTGCCAGAAAAGCGAGCGCCGCGTCGAGATGCGGCGCCTCCGCGCGCAAGACGGCCTGATGGACAAAGGGCGGAAAGCCGGCTTGTTTCCGTTCCGCGAGCAGCTTCCGCGCATAGGCTGGATAGTCGTGACGGCGCAGGGCTTGGTACAGCGGATGCTGCGGGAATTCTGTTTGAATCAATACGCGTCCGCGCGTGGCAGCGCGACCGGCGCGTCCCGCCACTTGGGTAAGGCGCGCGAAAAGCCGCTCGCCGGCGCGAAAGTCGGTGCTGTACAACGCACCGTCGGCGTTGATCACGCCCACCAGATTGAGCTGCGGGAAATCGTGCCCCTTGGCAAGAATCTGCGTGCCGACCAGGATATCGATTTCGCGGTCGTGAATCTGCTGTCGCATGTCCCGCCACGCGTGCTTGCGGCGCGTGCTGTCGCGGTCGACGCGCAAAATACGCGCAGCGGGAAAAGTGCGCGCCAATGCATTTTCGATGCGCTGGGTGCCCTGCCCCAACGGCAACAAGTCGTGATCACCACATTGCGGACATGCGGCGGGTATTGCCTCCTGATGACCGCAGTGGTGACAGTGCAATCGCCGGTCCGTCGCGTGCAGGACGAGCTTGGCGGAACAACATTTGCAATCCGCGGTCCAGCCGCAGCTGCGGCAGATCAGCACTGGGGCGTAACCGCGGCGATTGATGAATATCAGACTTTGCTCGCCGCGCCGCGTCGTTGCATCGATTGCCTTCAGCAGTATCTGCGACAATCCATCGATCAAAGGTTCCTTCCGTGTGTCGATGTAATCGATGTCCGCGCGCATCGCATTGACCGGCTGGCTCAGCGTCAATAGTCGATAGCTGCCCGTAGCCGCTTTGTGAAAAGACTCGAGCGCGGGAGTCGCCGAGCCGAGAACGACAGGGACTGCGCGCTCTTTTGCGCGCATCAGCGCGAGGTCGCGCGCCGAATAACGCAGCCCCTCCATCTGCTTGAACGAAGCGTCGTGTTCCTCATCAATGATGATCAAACCCAAATCAGGCAGCGGCGTGAATATTGCGAGCCGCGTGCCGAGGACGATATGCGCACGGCCGGATTGTGCCGCGAGCCACCCTTGTAAGCGCTCGTTCTCATTGAGGCCGCTATGCAGCGACACTACCGTTGCATCCGGAAAACGCGCGCGAACCAGCGCATCGAGCTGTGGCGTCAGATTGATCTCCGGCACCAAGAGCAATGCCTGTTTGCCAGCCGCCAGCGCATCAGCGATCAACCGCAGATAGATCTCGGTTTTGCCGCTGCCGGTGACGCCCATTAACAAACAAGGCACAAAGCCTTTGCCCGCAGCCCGTACACTTTCGATGGCGGTTCGTTGTTCCTCCGTAAGCACGGGTTCAGTCCCTGGACTGCGTACTGGAGCCGTCGCGGGCGCCGCGGGATGTTTTGTATGCCGCTCTATCCAACCGGCTGTCAGCATTGTATTCAGCGCAGCGCGCGCGCTTGGTGCCACTGCGCAGAGATACGTTTCATCCAAGCCATTGTTCGCATCGCGCAACAAGCTCAGCAGTTGGCGCCTGACCACCGAGCGCGCTGGCAACGCAGCGGGGTCTGCTTCAGAGCCCGCCGCAGTCAGTCGGTAGACGACAATAGCGTCGATGTTCGGGGGCTGACGCCGACGCAAACGCGTAGGCAGCGCATTGACTACAACTTCGCCGAGCGGGTGGTGATAGTAATCGCTGCAAAATAGCAGCAGCTTCAGCACATCTTCGGGCAGCGCTGGAACGTCACGTTGGATGCTGAGCACACGCCGCACACGTTGCGAAGGCAGTGTGGTCGACTTCGACACTTCCATGATCACGCCAACGGCAAGTTTGTTTCCGAACGGCACCAGCACGCGTCTCCCGACGTCGTCGGGCGTAGCCGCATCGGCCGCGTAGTCAAACAAGGTGGGCAAGGGGACGTCGAGCGCAACCCGGACAAAATTCATTACGACATCCTACTTATGGAAGTTAGCGTAAATTGCTCGAGTGGATTCTCAAAAAGAGAGGCAACTACCTTATCGCACGAAGTTTTTTTAAATGCTTTGCCTAGCTGTGGATAACTTTGTTGATTAATTTTCAGGCAGGCGACTTTGTCTGACGGACAGAGGCTGACTGATTTGCTTACGTTTTTTATTATCTGGACAAATTTATGTTACTAATCATAATACTAGAGTAGTCCATCGAACGAAGCCACAGTGTTGCGGAGGTGCAAATTCTAAATCGCCTTCGTTGTGCATAAGTTGTTCGAGCAATGGCCGCAAAGTCATGACCGGTGCGCGTTTCAGTGATAACCAGCGCTCAACTCGCGCACAGTTTCGATGAGCATGGAAACATGTTCAGGATCGGTGTATTGCGAAATGCCATGCCCAAGATTAAAGACATGTCCGCTGCCTCGCCCGTAACTCGCGAGGATCGTGCCGGCCTCGCGCGCTACCGCATCCGGCGATGACAATAATATTGCCGGATCCAGGTTTCCCTGCAACGCGACGCGTTCGCCCACGCGGGCGCGCGCCGCTCCTATGTCGACGGTCCAGTCCAAGCCTACGGCGTCGCAACCGGTGCCGGCTATGCTTTCCAACCAGCCACCGCCCCCTTTCGTAAAGACAATGCACGGGACGCGCAGTCCGGCATGCTCACGTTTCAGGCCAGCGATAATTCGCGCCGTGTAGGCGAGCGAAAACTCATGAAATGCCGTGTGCGACAGCATGCCGCCCCAGGTGTCGAACACCATAATCGCCTGAGCACCTGCCTCGATCTGGGCGTTTAAGTAAGCGGTCACTGCGTCCGCATTCACCGCCAGTATGTGATGCAGTAAGTCCGGCCGCTGGTAGAGCATCTTCTTGACTGTCGCGAAATCGCTGCTGCCGCGGCCTTCGATCATGTAGCAGGCGAGTGTAAATGGGCTGCCGGAGAACCCGATCAGCGGCACGCTGCCAGCGAGCGCGCGCCGCGCTTGGCTGATTGTATCGAGTACATAACGCAGGTGAGTTGCTGGGTCAGGCGCGGCAAGGTCTTTGATCGCCCACTCTTCGCGCAGCGGCCGTTCAAATTTGGGGCCTTCGCCTTCGGCAAAATACAAACCAAGGCCCATCGCATCGGGAATGGTCAGAATGTCCGAAAAAACGATGGCGGCGTCGAGCCGGTAGCGTGCCAGTGGCTGCAGCGTGACCTCGGTGGCGAGATCGGGATTCTTGCACAAAGCCAGAAAATTGCCTGCGCGCGCGCGCGTCTGGTTGTACTCCGGCAAATAACGTCCCGCTTGCCGCATCAGCCAGATTGGTGTGTATGGCGTGGGTTCGCGCAGCAGCGCACGGATCAGCGTATCGTTTTTGAGCTTGTTCATGCCGGGTGGACGGAGGCAACTGTTCGCATCGGTGTTGCTGCCCTGCTTGCGCATACCGCAAGGCGGAGTAGTCAGGGGGGATTCCGCAGCGTGTCAGAGCCTAGCCTGTTTTAACATCGCCGCCTCAACGTGGCAATGTCGACGAACCTATCAAAAACTCGTCGACGGCGCGCGCGCACTGGCGCCCCTCGCGAATTGCCCAGACGACCAGCGATTGGCCGCGGCGAATGTCACCCGCAGCGAATACCTTGGTTGCAGACGTTAAATAAGACCCGATGCCGTCGGTAGTCGCCTTCGCATTGCCGCGTGCGTCTTTGGCGATGCCGAACGCATCCAGCATGGATTGCACGGGTGATACGAAACCCATGGCGAGCAGCACGAGATCCGCTTTCATCTCGAACTCGGAACCCGCAACCTCCTGCATCTTTCCGTCTTTCCATTCGAGGCGCACCGCGACCAGTTTCTCGACTTTGCCGTTCTTGCCTTCGAGGCGCTTGGTCGCCACCGCCCAGTCGCGCTTGGCGCCTTCTTCATGCGAGGACGACGTGCGCAATCGCTGAGGCCAATACGGCCATACAGGATTCTTGTCGAGATCGGGCGGCATCGGCAGCAGCTCGAACTGGGTGACGGAAGCTGCGCCGTGGCGGTTGGAGGTGCCGACGCAGTCGGACCCGGTATCGCCGCCACCAATAATGACCACGTGCTTCCCTGCAGCCGACAGCTCGGCCACCTCGGCATCTCCGGCAACACGCCGATTCTGTAGCGGCAGAAAATCCATCGCAAACATAACGCCTGCGAGCTCTCGTCCCGGCACCGGTAGATCGCGCGGCTGTTCGGCACCGCCCGCCAGTACGACCGCATCGAACTCATCCGCAATCGTCGCGGGGTCCAGCGCCTGCGGCGCGCCATTGCCCGCGCCTGCAGGTGCGCTGCCTACCATGTGATTGGTTTTGAATTCGACGCCTTCGGCACGCATTTGGTCGAGGCGGCGATCAATCAGCCCCTTTTCCATTTTGAAGTCGGGGATGCCATAGCGTAAAAGACCGCCGATGCGGTCATTCTTCTCGAAGACTACGACGTCATGGCCGGCGCGCGCCAATTGCTGCGCGCATGCCAAGCCGGCCGGGCCCGAACCGATGATCGCGACGCGTCTGCCGGTCTTGGCCTTCGCCGGTTGCGCGACCACCCACTGCTCTTCCCACGCCTTGTCGATGATGGCGTGTTCTATCGACTTGATGCCGACGGGATCGCTGTTTATTCGCAGCGTGCACGCTTCTTCGCACGGCGCCGGGCAGACGCGTCCCGTGAACTCCGGAAAATTATTGGTCGAGTGCAGGGTTTCAATCGCCGTCTTCCAGTCCTGCTTGTAAACCAGGTCGTTGAAATCGGGGATGATATTGTTGACTGGACAGCCCGACATGCAGAACGGGATGCCGCAGTCCATGCAACGCGCGCCCTGGACCTTGGCCTCGTCGTCGCTGAGATGATGGACGAATTCCCGATAATGCTGCTTGCGCGAAACGGTGTCATCGCTTGCTTCCTGCAAGCGCTGAAATTCCAGAAATCCGGTGACTTTACCCATGGTGAATGACTCGCGCGTTCGATTTGCCGCTCATGCCGCCGCCTTGCGCCCGGCCGCCGCCAGCTCAGTGAGAGCGCGTCGATACTCTTTCGGAAACACCTTGACGAAGCGCAGTCGATAGGAATTCCAGCTTTCCAGAATTTCATGCGCGCGCGTGCTGCCCGTGTATCGCGCGTGATTTTCAATCATGTGCTTTAACACGGCCTCGTCCGCAAGACCTTGAGGCCAGAGATCACGCGAAACTTTGGCCGACTGCTCGGGCTCTGACAGCACCGGCTCGAGTTCTATCATCGACATATTGCAATAGTTGCCGAAGTCGCCGTGTTCATCGAGCACGTAAGCTATGCCGCCCGACATCCCGGCGGCGAAATTGCGTCCGGTTGCGCCCAGCACTACGATAGTTCCGCCGGTCATGTATTCGCAACCGTGGTCGCCCACACCCTCTACCACGGCGTGCGCCCCGGAGTTGCGGACGGCGAAACGCTCGCCCGCGACGCCGCGAAAATAGGCTTCGCCGCCGATCGCGCCGTACAGCACCACATTGCCGGTAATAATGTTCTGCAGCGGATCTCCGCGAAACTTCGCCGACGGCTGCACGCTGATGCGGCCGCCGGACAAGCCTTTGCCGCAGTAGTCGTTGGTGTCGCCTATGACATCGAGCGTCACGCCGTGCGCGAGAAATGCGCCGAAACTTTGCCCCGCCGACCCGGCGAACCGTGCGCGAATGGTGTCGTCGGGCAGGCCCGTGTGACCGAAGCGCCGGGCGATTTCGCCGGACAGCATGGTGCCGACCGTTCGGTTGATATTGCGAATCGGCATTTCAATCGTGACTTTCTCGCCGCGCTCCAGCGCGGGTTGCGCCAGTTCGATCAAACGATGGTCGAGCGCACGATCAAGACCGTGATCCTGGCTTTCGCAGTGCGTACGTGCGACGTCCGCCGGCACCGGCGCCTGGTAGAAAATTCTCGAGAAATCGAGGCCTTTGGCTTTCCAGTGTTCTATGCATTTCTTCGTTTCGAGCAAGTCCGCGCGGCCGATCAGGTCGTTGAATTTGCGAATGCCAAGCTGCGCCATCAGGGCGCGCGCTTCCTCGGCAACGAAGAAGAAATAATTGATTACGTGCTCGGGTTTGCCCTGAAACTTTCTGCGCAAGACCGGATCCTGCGTCGCTACGCCGACCGGGCAGGTATTCAGGTGGCATTTACGCATCATGATGCAGCCGGACGCGACAAGCGGCGCGGTCGCAAAGCCAAATTCGTCGGCGCCCAGCAGCGCGCCTACCACGACGTCGCGGCCCGTTTTCATCTGCCCATCCGCCTGAACCGCGATGCGGCCGCGCAAACGGTTGAGTACCAGCGTTTGCTGGGTTTCTGCCAGCCCAAGCTCCCACGGCGTGCCGGCGTGCTTGATCGACGACCACGGCGACGCGCCGGTGCCGCCGTCATGACCGGAGATCGTTACGTGGTCGGCCTTGGCCTTGGCGACGCCGGCGGCCACCGTGCCGACGCCGATTTCGGAGACGAGCTTCACGCTGATCGACGCGCGCGAGTTGGCGTTTTTGAGATCATGAATCAGTTGGGCGAGATCTTCGATCGAATAGATATCGTGATGCGGCGGGGGCGAGATGAGTTCGACGCCCGGCGTCGAGTAACGCAGCAGCGCAATGTATTCAGATACCTTGCGGCCCGGCAACTGGCCGCCTTCGCCGGGCTTGGCGCCCTGCGCCATCTTGATCTGGATCTGCTCGGCGGACGCGAGATATTCTGCCGTCACGCCGAAACGGCCGGACGCGACCTGCTTGATTTTCGACTTCAGCAAATCGCCTTCTTTGAGCACGATGTCGCTTTCGATCGTCCCTTTGCCCAGCCGCGAGGCAAGAGTTTCGCCCGCTTTAACCGGCGCATAACGATTGCGGTCCTCGCCGCCTTCACCGGTATTTGACTTGCCGCCAATACGATTCATCGCGATCGCGAGGTTGGTGTGCGCTTCGGTCGAGATGGATCCGAGTGACATTGCGCCGGTGGAAAAGCGCCGGACAATATCCGCGGCGGGCTCGACCTCTTCGATCGGCACCGGCGTGCAAGCGCTGAATCGGAATTCGAAAAGGCCCCGAAATGTCATGTGTCGCGTGGACTGGTCGTTGATGATCTGCGCGTATTCCTGATAGGTTGCGGCGGAATTGCTGCGCGTCGCGTGCTGGAGCTTGGCAATGGCATCCGGCGTCCACATATGATCTTCACCGCGCACGCGGTACGCGTACTCGCCGCCCGCATCGAGCGCATGCGCGAGCACGGGATCGCTGCTGAATGCCGCCTGATGTATGCGCATTGCTTCTTCGGCGACTTCGAATACGCCGATGCCTTCGACATTCGAAGTGGTGCCGGTAAAATATTTGTCGATCAGTGCGCGCGACAGTCCGACCGCCTCGAAAATCTGCGCGCCCGTATAGGACATATACGTCGAAATGCCCATTTTGGACATGACTTTGCGCAGACCTTTGCCGGTCGCCTTGACGAAATTCTTGATAGCTTTTTTCCCGTCCAATCCCGGCCCCACCTGTCCTTGTCTCGCGATATCGAGCAACGATTCCAGGGCGAGATATGGATGCACGGCTTCTGCACCGTAGCCCCCGAGCAGCGCGAAATGGTGCACTTCACGCGCTGAGCCGGTCTCAACCACCAGCCCGGTCGAGGTGCGCAGACCTTTGGCGACCAAATGCTGATGGATTGCCGAGAGCGCGAGCAACGCCGGGATGGCGACGTTTTCGCGGTCGACTTTGCGATCGGAAATGATCAATATGGAATAGCCGCTGCGCACCGCATCTTCAGCTTGCGCGCGCAGCGATGCCAGGCGCGCCTCGATCGCCTGTTTTCCCCATGCGACCGGATAACATATATCCAGCTCGCACGATCTGAATTTGCCCTGCGTGTAGCGATCGATGTGCCGGATTTTCTCCATTTCGAAGAAGTCGAGCACGGGCTGGCTGACTTCCAGCCGCAGCGGCGGATTCAACTCGTCGATGCCGAGCAGATTCGGTTTCGGCCCGATAAACGAGACCAGCGATGTGACTAGCTCTTCACGGATCGGATCGATCGGCGGGTTGGTGACCTGTGCGAACAGCTGCTTGAAATAGTGGTAAAGCGTCTTGTCTTTGTTCGACAACACGGCCAGCGGCGAGTCGTTGCCCATCGAACCTATGGGTTCTTCTCCGTTGGCCGCCATCGGCGTCATCAGAAACTTGATGTCTTCCTGCGTATAGGCGAATGCCTGCTGGCGGTCGAGCAAGGGTACGTCGGAACGTTCAGGGCGCTGTTTATCGCTCTCTACGTCGTCGAGCTTGACGCGTATGCGCTCGATCCACTCGCCATACGGCTTGGTGTTGGATAAAGTGTCCTTGAGCTCCTTGTCGTCGACGATGCGCCCTTTTTCGAGGTCCACGAGAAACATCTTGCCGGGCTGCAGGCGCCACTTCTTGACGATGGACTCCTCGGGGATCGGCAGACACCCGCATTCGGAGCCCATGATGACGAGATCGTCGTCGGTGACGATATAGCGCGCGGGGCGCAGACCGTTGCGGTCGAGCGTGGCGCCGATCTGACGGCCGTCGGTAAACGCGATTGCCGCGGGACCGTCCCACGGCTCCATCATCGCCGCGTGGTATTCGTAAAAGGCGCGGCGACTGGGATCCATCAAAGTGTGGCTTTCCCATGCTTCAGGAATCATCATCATGACTGCGTGCGCAATCGAATAACCGCTCATGACCAGCAGTTCGAGCGCATTGTCGAATGACGCCGAATCGGATTGGCCGTCGTAAATCAGCGGCCACAATTTGTCCAGGTCTTTACCGAGAATGGGGCTCGAGATCGCGCCCTGACGCGCGCGAATCCAGTTTACGTTGCCGCGCAGCGTGTTAATTTCGCCGTTATGTGCGATGAGCCGGAACGGATGCGCGAGATCCCAGGTCGGGAACGTGTTGGTGGAGAAACGCTGGTGCACCAGCGCGAGCGCCGATACGACGCGCGTGTCCTGTAGATCCTTGTAATAGGTGCCGACCTGCCCTGCCAGCAGCATGCCTTTGTAGACAATAGTGCGTGCTGACATCGACGGTACGTAAAACTCCTTACCATGCGCAAGATCGAGCGCCTGAATCGCGTGGCCCGAGCTTTTGCGGATGATATAGAGCTTGCGTTCCAGCGCGTCGGTGACGGTAACACCGCGGTCGCGGCCGATAAACACCTGCCGAATGACAGGCTCGATTTTCTTGACTGACTCCCCCAGTCCTGAGTTGTCGCATGGGACATCACGCCAGCCGAGCAGGATCTGACCTTCTTCCTTGATGGCTCGCTCGATTTCATATTCGCACGCGAGACGCGAGGCGGGCTCTTGCGGCAGAAACACCATTCCCACGCCGTATTGACCTGCGGGCGGCAGCTTGATCCGCTGCTTGGCCATTTCTTCGCGAAAAAACGCATCGGGAATCTGCAGCAGAATTCCGGCGCCATCGCCCGCAAGCGGGTCGGCGCCGACTGCGCCGCGGTGCGTGAGGTTGCGCAGGATCTGTAGGCCTTGCGCCACGATCGAGTGCGATTTCTTGCCTTTGATATGCGCGACAAAACCGACGCCGCAAGCGTCGTGTTCGTTGGCCGGATCGTATAGTCCTTGAGCAACGGGCGGCAGGTTCAAAGGTAGCCCCTAGTGTCAAAAAAGCCGGGTGGGGAAACCAACCGGCCATATCGTGCTGAACGCGCGGAAACGAGTCAAATATACAGCCTCGCGCGTAAGACCGCAAGGTATTGAAAACCTACGCTAATTCCGTGGTTTATAACGCGCAACCAGCACGTTTTGCTGCGTCGCGCCATTCGACGGCGAAATTAAATCTCGTCGACCGTGAACAAGCGGCGGTATTCGCGGATGGCATAGCGGTCGGTCATGCCAGCGACGTAATCAGCGACGGTGCGTGCGGTGGCTTCGGCTGCGGGCGCGTGATATTGGGCCGGCATCAATTTCGGATCGTTAAAAAAGGTTTCGAACAAGTCGTGGATGATGCGCTGCGCCTTGTTGGTCATGCGTGCGACCTGATGATGCTGGTAAAGATTTACGCGCAGAAAGCGCTTGAGTTCCTGCTGCTCGCGCTGCACGGACGCGCTGAATGCGACTAATGCTGGTGTTGCACGCACGTCATCAATGGTGCGCGGCCCACGCACCTTGATATTGGCGGCGGACTGCCGCGTGAGATCCATTACCAGAGTGCCTATCATCCGGCGCACGGTTTCGTGCACCAGCCGCCGTTGATCAATTTTCGGGTGCTCGTGATGCACGACTTTCATGTGACGTGCAAAAATTCCAACGCCTGCCAGCTGCTCGACAGTGAGCAGGCCGGACCGCAGGCCGTCGTCGACGTCGTGGTTGTTGTAGGCGATTTCATCGGCCAGGTTGGCCAGTTGCGCTTCAAGTGACGGCCGTTGGCGTTTGATGAATCGCTCGCCCACTTCCCCGAGCAACCGCGCGTTTTTCAGCGCGCAGTGCTTCAGAATGCCTTCCCTCGTTTCAAAGCAGAGGTTAAGACCGTCGAAAGCCGCGTAACGCTGCTCAAGCAAATCGACGACTCGCAGGGACTGCAAGTTGTGTTCGAACCCGCCGTGCGATCTCATGCAGCCGTGCAGTGCGTCCTGGCCCGCATGGCCGAACGGCGTATGGCCTAGATCGTGCGCGAGCGAAATCGCCTCTACCAGATCTTCATTCAAGCGCAAATTGCGCGCGATCGAACGCGCGATCTGCGCGACTTCCAGGCTGTGCGTCAGGCGCGTGCGGAACAAATCGCCTTCGTGATTGACGAAAACCTGGGTCTTGTATTCGAGGCGCCGGAATGCAGTCGAATGGATAATGCGGTCGCGGTCGCGCTGAAATTCGCTGCGGCCGACCGGCCGCGCTTCATTCAGCGTGCGGCCGCGCGTGTTGCGCGGACTGATCGCGTAAGGAGCGAGATCACGCATGCGCGACAGACGCCGCGATTGCGGTATCCAACGCATGGCGCGGCACCTCGGCAGTCTGGTAGGCCGAGCCGATGGAGCGCGGCAGAATAAAGCGGATCTTTCCGCCCTCGACCTTTTTGTCGATGCCCATGAGCTCCAAATAGCGTTCCAGACCCAGGTCGGGTGCGACCACCGGCAGGCTTGCACGCTGCAACAATACGACTATCCGTGATACATCCGCGGCGTTTAGCATGCCCATCGCCTGCGAAACGCGTGCCGCAATCACCATCCCTGCCGCGACCGCCTCGCCGTGCAGCCATACGCCATAACCGAGGCCGTTTTCAATGGCATGCCCGAACGTATGGCCCAGGTTGAGCAGTGCGCGTTCGCCGCGCTCCTCACGCTCATCCGCAATCACGACTTCGGCCTTGTTCTCGCACGAGCGTTGCACCGCATAAGCAATGGCTACGGCGTCGCGAGCAACGAGGGCGTCGATGTTGATTTCCAGCCACTTAAAAAAAGCCGCATCGCGAATCAGGCCGTATTTGATGATTTCCGCGAGGCCCGCGCTCACTTGGCGCTTGTCCAGAGTTTTGAGTGTCGCGGTGTCTGCAATGACCGCAAGCGGCTGGTAGAACGCGCCTATCATGTTCTTGCCGCGCGGGTGATTGATAGCTGTCTTGCCGCCTACCGACGAGTCAACCTGGGCCAGCAGAGTGGTCGGGATCTGAACGAAAGGCACGCCGCGCAAATAGGTCGCGGCGGCAAAACCGGCGAGGTCGCCGATGACGCCGCCCCCCAGGGCTACCAGGGTCGTTTTGCGCTCGCAGCGGTCAGCAAGCAGCGCGTCGAACACCGAATTGAGCGTATGCCAGCTCTTATATTGCTCGCCGACCGGCAGTATCACCGGCGTGACGCGGACGTTGTTCGCGGACAGCGCGGCAGTTACTGCTTCGAGATACAGCGATGCCACCGTCGTGTCGGTGACGAGCGCGACGCGTCTTTGCGGCAGGTGGCGCGACAGCAGGCCGCCGTCGCCAAGCAAACCCTCGCCGATGTAAATCGGGTAGTCGTGGCCCGTCAGTTTTACGAGTACGGTTTGCATGAATTTGTGCGCTAGTTCGAGCGATTCCCGGATCAACCGGCTTAGCGGGCCATATCCGTGGCAGATGCAACTGCCCCGCTAGCTGGTAGCAGATGTTCCCGCAAACGTTGCTCGAGCCGATTGGCCAGGCTGCCAAGACTTTGATTACCGGTGTCCATGATAACGGATGCCACCTCGCTGTAAAGCGGGTCGCGCTGGACAAAAAGCTCTTCCAGTTTCGCGCGCGGGTCCGCCGTTTGGAGCAACGGACGATTACGATCATGGCGCGTGCGTTGCCACAAATCGTCGAGCGAGGCGCGTAAGTAGACAACCGTTCCGTTTTGCTTTAACGCGTGACGGTTTTCTTCGCGCAAAATTGCGCCGCCGCCGGTGGCGAGCACGATGTCATGGCGCGCTGCAAGTTCGCGTAAAACTGCTGCTTCACGAGTGCGAAAGCCAGCCTCACCCTCGATTTCAAAGATCACCGGGATCTTGACACCAGTGCGGCGCTCAATCTCGTGGTCGCAATCATAAAATACTTTGCAAAACCGTTTGGCGAGCAGCCGGCCTACGGAGGTTTTGCCCGCACCCATCAGGCCGACCAGAAAAATGTTTCCTGGAATGGCGGCAGCAGGTGGCGTGTTCGACATGCGGGGATTGTAGCGTGAATCGCATTGCAGGCTGCTCGTGTGCGGCAGCATCAAAAAAAACGGCGGGAGCCCGCCGTTTCTGACGCAGAAAGTCCGGGCTCGTCAGCGCAGCGAGAGGCTGCTCTTGACCACGCGCGGGCTGATGAATATCAGAAGTTCCTGGCGATCGTCCTGCTTGGAGTTTGTGCGGAAGAGGAAACCGATATACGGCATATCCCCCAACAGTGGAATTTTCGTTGTCGTATCGCTCTGGGTTTGAGTGAAGACGCCGCCGATGACCACGGTGCCGCCGTTTTGGACCAAGACGTTGGTGCTGATCTGCTTGGTCGTGATCGAAGGCGGACTCGAGGTGAAATCCGGACTGTCTTTATGCACGTTGAGGTCCATGATAATGTTGTCATCGGGCGTGATTTGCGGCCTGACTTTAAGCGATAACGTCGCTTTCTTGAAGGCCACGCTGGTTGCGCCGCTGGCGGTCGCCTGCTGATACGGGATTTCCGTGCCGCTCTCGATCGTCGCTTCCACCTGGTCGGCGGTCACTACGCGCGGGCTCGAAATTATCTTGCCCTTGCCGTCCGCCTGCAGGGCGGAAACTTCCATGTTCAGGAAGCGCGATAACCCGGAGTTGAAAAGGATCAGCGAAAAAACGCCCGGGCTCTTGCCGCCGATACCGGCGATGGGCAGGTTCACGCCCAGCGTCTGGCTAAAATTCGGCGTGGTCGCGATTTGAGTTGTAGTAAAACCGGTCGCATCGAGCGAGCCGCCAGCGACGATCCTGTCATCGCCCTTGCCGGGGAAGTTCTGACCGGCGCGGTCATTAATGCCAAAGCGGGCACCGAGCTGTCGCGAAAATGTGTCCAATGCCTCGACGATGCGCGCTTCTATCATGACTTGACGCACGGGCACGTCTATCTTGCGGATCAATGTGCGGACCTGCTCGAGCCGCGATGGTGTGTCCTGCACGAAGAGCGTATTCGTGCGCGGGTCGATTACTGCACTGCCGCGTTTTGAGAGAATGCGTTGATCCTTGTCAGCGAGGATTTTTTGGAATGCCTCCGCTTTTTGATAATTCAGCTGGAACGATTCGGTGCGCACGGGTTCAATGTCAGAAATTTGCGCCTGAGCCTCGAGCGCCAGCTTTTCCTTGGTTGCCAGCTCGTCGCGCGGCGCTATCCACACGACGTTGCCGTTTTTGCGCATATCCAGGCCTTTGGTTTGCAAAATGATGTCGAGAGCCTGGTCCCAGGGCACGTCTTTCAGGCGCAATGTCAGATTGCCGCCCACTGTATCGCTGGTGATGAAGTTAAAACCGGTGAAATCGGCGATGACCTGCAATACCGCGCGAACCTCGACGTTCTGGAAATTAAGCGACAGCTTTTCTCCCGTGTAGCCGACCCTCGAGCCCTGGATAAGCTTGGTCGGGTCTTCAACGATGGGTTTGATTTCGACGATGAACCGGTTGTCGGTTTGATACGCGGAGTGTTCCCATAGGCCCTTGGGTTCGATCGAAACGCGCGCCCCCCCTCCTTGCACGAATGCGTCCACGGTTTGCACGGGTGTGGCGAAATCGGCAACGTCAAGGCGCCGTTCGAGATTTTTCGGCAGCGCAGTGTTCTGGAAATCGATGACCAGATTGCGGCCCTGCTGCCGCAGGTCGATGCCGACCGAACTATCCGAAAGGTCGATCACAATGCGCCCTTCGCCACCTGCCCCGCGCCGGAAGCTGATATCGCGCAACGTATGGCGGTTGTCGTCCGGTTTTGCTTCTGCGAAATGCGAGGTGGTGGTCGCATTTGAAGTAGCGGCGGTCGACGAACCGGTCTGCAGAGTGATCAGGACAGTGTTTCCGTCGACTTTGGTCTCATAGCCGAGCGGTTTGGCAAGGTTCATGACCAGCCGGGTGCGACCGCCGGCTTGGACGATATTCAGGTTACGCAGGTCGCCATCGCCGACTTCCTGGGAATTCTTGCCGAGCGCATTGTCCGTGTTGGGAAAATCGAACGCGATGCGCGGTGGATTGTTGATCGTAAATCCAGCCGGCGGATTCGCCAGCGGCTGCCGCAACGTTATCTTCACGACCAGGTTGCCACCTTGCTGGCCAGCGATGTTAATGGCTTCGATACTGTTGGTTTCGGGCGCAGCGCCCTGACCCCAGGCGCCAAAGGCCGTGGTCAGTCCCAAACCGATACTGGCAGCGATCACCAGACGGTGCACAGTCTTCCTGATTTTTCCCGAGAAATTCATAAGGCCTCCTGATTTTTTTACCCGGCCGATGATGCGACGCTCGCGGCCATTGTCGAACCGGCTCATTTACCGGCCTCTTCCGTTAGCGTCAAAGTGCTGATGCGCTCTGTCCAGTCACCACCGCTGTCTTGCACGATTTCTTTTAATTTGATCGACGATTCTGAGATTTCCGTGATCAACCCGAAATTCTGTCCGAGATAGTTGCCTGACTTGACGCGAAACAGGTTGTTGTCGGGACTTTTTACCAATGCGTATGTCGCCTTGTTTTGCTGCAACGTGCCGACCATGCGCAGGTTTTCAAGCGGATAAGCCTCGAGGGGTTCTTTCCGGCGCGTAACATCCGGTTGAATTCCGCCGCCGGTTGCGGTCTTCGGTGGTTCGATCTTGCGCGGCTTGAACGGGTCAACCAGGTTATACGCGTCGTACGTGAAGGGCTCGTACGGCTTCACATCGGGTAGCGGCGGGATTCTGCCGTGCGGGAGACTCTCCGAGTCCTTGACGAACTGCCGCAGGTCAGAATACTGCTCGCCGCCGCACGACGCGAGCGCGCCGCAGACCAGTAAAGAAATAACTATCCGCCGGCTCATTTCTTGGCCACCGCTTTGGTCGATTTTTTCTGTTTAGCGATTTCGTCTTCGTCGAGGTAGCGGTAGGTTTTTGCGACCGCATCCATCGTGAGCCCGCCGGCTTCCCTGCCGAGGGCAAGACTGACGTCATTCAAGAGAACAATGCGCGATAGTTTCGAAATATCGCTCGCGAAGGCGCCCATGTCGTGATAGCTGCCGGTAACCCGTATGTTGATGGGCAGTTCAGCATAAAACTCCGACATCGTCTCGCTTGCCGCAGGTTTGAATGACTCGAATTGCAGGCCGCGGCCCAGCCCCGCCTGGTTGATATCTGTCAGCAATGCTTCCATTTCTGACTTGCTGGGCAGTTGTTTAAGCAGTGTGCCGAAAGATTTTTCAATATCGGTCAATTGTTTTCGATAGGCGTCAAGATCGATGGCTTGCTTTTTCTTCTCGAGAAACGTAGTCCGTAGCGTTTGCTCCTTCTTCTGGGAAGCGTCGATCGCTTCAAGCTGACCCTGCCAATCGAAAAAATAACTGGCTACAATTATGCCGACGAGCACCAGCACCAGAATGCCGAGCTTGGGCAGCACCGGCCAGCTACCGATGCTTTTGGGGTCCAGCCGCCGCAGATCATCTAATGTCATCATTTTTTGGTTTCCGCAGCTGGTTTAGCCGCTGCATTCGCCGGGGCAACGACTTGCGCCGTCGGTATCGCGCCACCCGCTGCAGGGGGCTTTTTCCCGCTGGTGTCCTCTTTACTGCGCGTCAACGCGACGGTGAGGGTGAATTCGCTTAGTCGGGACGCCTTGTCAGTAACCGCGTGGATCTCCACGAGACTCGGTTTTTCGAGATAAGGTGACGACTCCAGGTTTCGCATAAACGTCGACACGCGCGCATTGGATTGTGCGAATCCGTTGATGGAGACTTTGCTACCGCGTTGCTGTACGGCCTTCAAGTACACGCCGTCCGGCAGCTGGCGCACGAGTTGATCGAGCAAATAGACCGTTTCGGCGCGGTTAGCCTGTAGCGACTCGACGACTTTTTTGCGCTGCAGCAGTGCAGCGGTCTGTTCCTGGACCTTTTTGATTTCGTCGATTTGCTTGTCTAGCGATGCAATCTCGGTCTCGAGGTAGGTATTGCGCCCGTTCTGCTCTTCAAGCTGCCCGCCAAGATAACTGTGGGTCGCAAACCACGCGGTAGCGCCGAGGCCGGCGACGACCCCGAGCAAAATAAAAAATTCCTTTTGCTGTTGCTTGCGCCTTATTTCACGGTGCGGCAGTAGGTTGATACGGATCATGCGTCGAATCTCCGCATCGCGAGACCGCATGCCACCATTAGTGAGGGCGCATCAGTGGCAAGATTCTTTGGCCGGATTTTCGACGAAAGCGCCATATTGGCAAACGGGTTGGCGATCATGGACGGTACTGAAGTGCGCCGTGTCGCCACTTCGTCTATGCCCGGAATGGCCGCGCAGCCGCCCGCGAGCAAGATGTGATTCACCTGGTTGTACTGTGTAGATGTGAAAAAAAACTGCAGCGCGCGGGCGACTTCGAGACCTAGCGTATCCATAAACGGCGCGAGCACTTCCGCATCATAGTTGTCCGGCAGTCCGCCCGCGCGTTTTGCCGCCTCGGCTTCTTCCGGCGACATGCCGAATGCACGCTGAATTTCCTGCGTGAGGGTATTGCCGCCGAACGGCTGCTCGCGCATGTAAATCGATTGACCATTGCGCAGCACGTTCAAGTTCATCATCGTGGTGCCGACGTCAACAATGGCAATGTTCTGGTCCTTGCCATTTTCCGGGAGCGCGCGCTCGATCAGCTCAAATGCGGTCTGGATGGCGAACGACTCGATATCGACCACCAAGGCCTTCAGTCCAGCCGCCTCGGCCGCGGCGACGCGGTCTTCGATTTTCTCCTTGCGCGACGCTGCGATCAGAACTTCAACGTCGTCAGGGCTATTCGGCGCCGGACCGATTACCTGAAAATCCAGGTTCACTTCGTCCAGCGCGAATGGAATGTACTGATTTGCCTCGGTTTCCACCTGCAATTCGAGTTCGTTCTCGAGTTGGCCCGCAGGCACGATGATTTTCTTGGTGATGACCGCGGCGGACGGAAGCGCGAGCGCCAGCCCCTTTATATTCGTCCCCATGCGCTTCCAGCCACGCTTCAAGCAATCGCTTACCGCCTCGAGATTGTTGATATTGCCGTCGACGACCGCGTCCCGCGGCAACGGCTCAATAGAATAACGCTCAACCCGGTAGACATTCTTTCCGGCATCGGCGATTTCAACCAATTTGACCGAAGACGAACTGATGTCGCAGCCGATCAATGGCGGCGCTTTCGACTTGAAAAGGCGCTCTATAGCTTCGAGGTTAAAGTTCACTTTTCCCTTAAGCGTTGGCTGGTTAGGAGCAGTTTATATAATTTACATTAAATGCTAACAACAACTCCCGACCATGTAAAGTAATTCCGTGGCATTCCTTTTGCTATGGGCAAAGCATATAATGTGGCGGATTCATCATATATCTGAGCCATTTAGCGTGTGCCCGGGCGGCTGGCGCGGGCCCTCGCGATCGCACATGTTAACCCGTTGTTTTTTTACAACAATCACTTTCCCCCTCGAGTAGCCGATGTTTTCCCGATGGTGGACGTTTCCTCTCGCGCTCGTGGCGTCCACCGTGGCGGCTGGCGCATTAGTCTTTGTTTTTATTGTAGTAATTATCTGGCCCGCGCTGCCGCGTATAGACGTCCTTCTCGACTATCAACCCAAAGTTCCGTTACGCGTCTATAGCAGCGAAGGTTTGCTGATAGGCGAGTTTGGAGAAGAGCGTCGCGCCGTGGTCAAAATCGATGCGGTGCCCAAAGAAATGCGCGAAGCCATTCTGGCCGCCGAGGACGAAAGATTTTACCAGCACGGCGGAGTCGATTATGTCGGCGTACTGCGCGCGGCCTTGTCGAATTTCATGTCGGGTGGCGCACGTCAGGGCGCCAGCACAATCACCATGCAAGTCGCGCGTAATTTTTTCCTGTCCAAGGAAAAAACGCTCACGCGTAAATTCAACGAGATGTTGCTCGCCTTCAAGATTGAGCACAATCTGACGAAGGATCAAATACTCGAGCTTTACATAAATCAGATCTATCTTGGCCAGCGCGCGTATGGGTTCGCGGCGGCGGCTCAGATTTATTTCGGTAAAACTCTCGATCAACTGAGCATCGCCGAAATGGCGATGCTCGCCGGTTTGCCCAAAGCGCCGTCAAGTTTTAACCCGGTAGTTAATCCCAAACGTGCCAAGTTGCGCCAGCAGTACGTATTAAGGCGCATGCGGGAACTCGATTTTATTTCCGACGAGCAGTGGCAGACCGCGGACAAACAACCCCTCGCGGTTAAGAAATCCGTAAACGAGTTTGCCGTGAAAGCAGAGCATTTTGCAGAGATGGTGCGCCAAGTCATGTACGACCGGTTTCAGGATGACGTTTATACGCGCGGGTTCAAGGTTTATACGACACTCTCCGCCGCGCACCAGAACGCGGCCTACGCCGCCGTGCGCGCCGGGGTCATCGAGTACGACCATCGTCACGGTTATCGCGGAGCCGAGGCCTATGCGGAACTCGGCGCACAACCGAACGATGAAGACTTCGAAGATGCGTTGCAGGACGACAGCGAGAGCGACGATATCTATCCGGCATTGGTGCTCGATGCAAACGCGCGCGCCGTAAAGGCCTACCGCAAAGGCGGCGAGACGCTCGAAATCAGCGGTGAAGGCCTGAAATTTGCGCAGAAGATGCTGGGCGATAAGGCGCCGGCAAACCAGCGGCTGCGGCGGGGCGCAATCATACGCTTGCAGAAAGACGACAAAGGGCATTGGCAGATCACGCAAATGCCGCAGGTCGAGGCCGCGCTGGTTTCAAGCGACCCCGCAGACGGCGCTATTCGCGCGCTGGTCGGCAGTTTCGATTTCGCGCGCAATAAATACAACCACGTCACGCAAGCGCTGCGCCAGCCCGGCTCGAGCTTCAAGCCCTTTATCTATTCGGCCGCGCTTGAAAAAGGTTTCACGCCCGCGACCATCATCAACGATGCGCCGCTCGTATTCGACGCAAGTCAGACCGGCTCCGAGCCTTGGGAGCCTCATAACTTCGACGGCAAATTCGATGGCCCGATGCGCATGCGCATGGCGCTAGTCAAATCGAAAAACCTCGTATCGGTGCGTATCCTGCAGGCGATTACACCGCAGTACGCGCAGGATTACATCACGCGCTTTGGATTCGAAGCCAAGTATCACCCGCCCTATCTGACTATGGCGCTGGGGGCCGGCAATGTCACGCCGATGCAGATGGTCGGGGCGTATTCGGTGTTCGCGAACGGTGGTTTCCGCGTGCCGCCGCATTTCATAGCGCGCGTCGAAGACGGCAAGGGCAACGTGGTTTTGCAGGCACGCCCGGAACGCGCAGGGGAAACAGCCGAACGCGCCATCGACCCGCGCAATGCTTTTATCATGACGAACATGCTGCAGGACGTCGTCAAGATGGGAACGGCGACAAAGGCGATGCAGCTCGGGCGCGGCGATCTTGCCGGCAAAACGGGCACAACCAATGAATTCGTGGACGCGTGGTTCTGCGGTTTCGGCACCGGGCTGGTCACCATTGCCTGGATCGGTTTCGATAACCCGCATACGCTCGGCCACAATGAAACCGGTGCCCAGGCGGCGTTGCCGATGTGGATTTCATACATGGGTAAAGCCATGAAAGGCGTCGAGGAACAACCGCACGCTGTGCCCGACGGCATCGCCTACGTGCGCGTCAACCCGGAGTCCGGCCTGCGCGATCCCGAAGGCAGAATTTCCGAGTATTTTTACCAGGAATTCGTGCCCGCCGAGCGAGAAGGTGGCGACGGTGCGGCGCCAGGCGCTGCGACCGGGGCGGTGAAACCGCCGGAAGAAGTCAAAAGCCAGTTGTTCTGAACCTCATGACGCGCGATTCCAATCGCAATCAGACACGCGATAGCATTGCGCATCTGGCCGCGCGCTTGATGGCGGAAGACGGCATAGAAGACTATGCGCAGGCCAAACGCAAGGCGGCGCGGCAGTTCGGCGCAGCCGATGTGTGTCAACTGCCAAACAACGACGAGATCGATGCGGCGCTTACCGCCTACCGCGAACTTTATCGTCCGGAGCATCCCGCGCAATTGCGTGAAATGCGCCAATCGGCGATAAAAGTTATGCACGATTTCGCGGCGTTCAGTCCGTTTCTAACGGGTTCTGTACTAAAGGGTAGCGCCGGCGGCCACGCCGGTATTCAGCTGCAGCTATTCACCGACAACGTGAAAAGCGTGGAGCTTTACCTCCTCGACCGGAATATTCGTTATCGCACGGACGAGGCCCGCCTGTACGCTGGCGACATGGCGCTGACTGCACCGGTACTGATTTTCAATCGCGACGGCTACGACTTTCACTTGACGATATTGTCGCCGCGCGATTTGCGCCTGCCCTTGAAGACCGCCGTCGGAGGCAGGCCGATCGAGCGCGTGAAAGCGGCGGCCGTCGAAGTGCTGCTGGGGGAAAGCTGAAAACTACGCGCTTTGCCGCAGCCACTTTGCCGCGGCGACCGCGAAGTAAGTCAAAATTGCGTCGGCCCCCGCGCGTTTAAACGCGAGCAGCGCTTCGAGTACGCATTTTTCCTGGTCGAGCCAGCCGTTCTGGACGGCCGCCATCAACATGGAATACTCCCCGCTGACTTGATAGACGCACGTCGGCGCTTTGAACTCTTCCTTCACGCGTCGAATGATATCGAGATAGGGCATACCAGGCTTGATCATGACCATGTCCGCGCCCTCGGCTAGATCAAGGCCGACTTCCCACAACGCCTCGTCACTATTGGCAGGATCCATCTGATAGTTGAACTTGTTGCTCTGGCCAAATTGCGCGGACGAGCCCACCGCATCGCGAAATGGCCCGTAAAAACCGGAGGCATATTTCGCCGCGTATGCGAGTATGCGCGTATGCGAGTAGCCTTTTTCGTCGAGCGCGGCGCGGATGGCACCAATGCGCCCATCCATCATGTCCGACGGCGCGACGATGTCCACGCCGGCCGCCGCGTTCACCAACGCCTGGCGCTGCAAGACCCGGATGGACTTGTCGTTCAGCACATATCCGAATTTATCAATTACACCGTCGTGCCCGTGGGTCGTGTAAGGATCAAGCGCGATATCGGTGATTACACCCAGTTCGGGGAAGCGTTTTTTTAAAGCGGCGACGGCGCGCGGCACGAGGCCGTTTGGATTGGTCGCTTCGCGCCCGTCGGCGGTCTTGAGATTGCGCTCGATGGCGGGGAACAGAGCTAGCGCCGGAATGCC
The DNA here is from genome assembly GCA_025363575.1 of Betaproteobacteria bacterium. The sequence continues at coordinate 35,172 of JANYDM010000058.1, forward strand.
GAGCGCGAGGCACTCCTCCGCGTGCGTCAGCAATTTGTCTATCGTGTAGCGGTTTATTCCCGGCATGGATGCGACAGGAACCGAGCGCCGCTTGCCATCGATTACGAATACCGGATAAATCAGGTCGTCGGTGGTCAAGCGGTTTTCACGTATCAGCCGGCGCGAAAAGTCGTCGCGCCGGTTACGCCGCATCCGGCGTTGTGGAAAGCGGCCGAGAGCATTCATGAATTAAACTCAAGTATATGAAACATAAAATCTATTTTTTTCAACATGAGCGGGAACTTGGAATAATTATAGTAGTCCTAGAAGCTAGACGGTGTTTAATCATCGTCTCCCGCTTCTCCTCCCTGAGCGGGCGCCTTAATCTTTATTAAGGCTTTACCCCCGGTTTTACTCCCCTTTAACCGGGGGTTTTTTATTCAATCCAACGCTCAACCAGCGTTGGATTTGTTTTGCGGCGTCAGCAATACCGATTTTGCGCGTACTCGAGAAGAGTTGGGCGCTGCAATTGACGTAGTCGCGCGCTAGCGCCACATTGACTTCACGCAAAGTCGCCTGAGCCTGTTGTTGTCCGAGCTTGTCCGATTTGCTTAAGAGAATATGCACCGGTACACCGGTCGGTCGCAGCCAGCCGATCAGCTGCCGATCGAGCTCGGTGAGCGGCCGCCGAACGTCCATGATCAGGATCACTCCGTACAACGACGCACGCGTCTGAAGATAACCGCCGACGAGATCGTGCCAATGCGCCCGCTCGGCCGCAGGCACCGCCGCATAGCCGTAGCCTGGCAGGTCGACAAGATAGCGGTCGCTGCCGACACTGAAAAAATTGATGTGCTGCGTGCGACCGGGGGTTTTGCTGACAAAAGCCATGCGCTTGCGTTGCGCGAGCGCATTTATCGCACTTGATTTGCCGGCATTGGAACGTCCAGCAAAAGCCACTTCCGCGCCGTGCGCGGGGGGCAGGGCGTGGGATTGCGCCACGGTAGTCACAAATTCGATATTGCGCAGTGTTGACATCGGTGTTGCCGCCTAGCCTCTAGGATGGGATTTCGATAGAATACGGCGTTTTCGGTTGCAATGTCGCAAGGGGATTTCATGAGATTCGTTACGGCGCTGCTGGCAGCGATTTGCGCCTGTCAGAGTTTCACCGGTCTTGCTGCCGAGCCGGCCGCCAAGGCAGATCCGGCGCTGGCGCAGCCTATCGTCACCAAAGTCTGTGCGGCCTGCCATGCGACGGATGGCAACAGCGTGAGTCCGGCCAATCCGGTGCTCGCCGGACAGCATGCTCAATATGTCGCCAAACAACTGGCCGATTTTAAAGCGAACAAAGACCGCAAGAACCCGGTGATGTACGGCATGGCGTCGGCACTGTCCGCACAGGACATGCAGAATCTGGGCGCCTATTTTGAAACTCAGAAACCCAAGAACCGTGCCGCCAAAGATCCGGCGCTCGTCAAGCTCGGGCAGCAGGTCTATCGCGGCGGCATCATGAGCAAGGGCGTGGCGGCATGTGCCTCATGCCACGGGCCGAACGGCGCCGGCGTGCCCGCCCAGTTCCCGCGCGTGGGTGGGCAGTACGCCGACTACTCGGCCGCGCAGTTGCAAACTTTCCGCACCGGCGAGCGGACCAATGACCCGAACCGGATCATGCGCTCAATCGCCGCTAAACTGTCGGATAGTGAAATCAAGGCCGTATCTGAATACATGGCCGGGCTGCGCTGAGGCGCGGCTCCGAATTTTGTATTCGCAAGAAAGGCGGCTGAGGCCGCCTTTTTTATGTGCTTCGCGGCCGCTGCTTCGCGGCGGCGAAATAACTTCGCGCAGCGGCCAGCGTTTTTTCTATCGTGGAATCATCGTGAGCAGCCGAGACAAAACCGGCCTCGAACGCGGATGGCGCGAAATAGACACCCGCGGCGAGCATCGCGTGAAAGAACGCGTTGAACGCCGGCACGTCGCCTTGCATGACTTCCGAATAGCTGCGCGGCGGTGTCGCGCGAAAGTAAAGGCCGAACATTCCGCCGACGGCCTGCGCCGAAAATTCTATTTTGCCGGCGCGCGCCGCCGCAGTTAAACCGTCGGTCAATGCGCGCGTGGTGGTTGTGAGACGCTCGAAAAATCCAGGCGTATCGATTGCCTTGAGCGTAGCGAGCCCGGCGGCAACTGCTACCGGATTGCCGGACAGCGTGCCGGCCTGATAGACGGGGCCCAAGGGCGCGATGAGGGCCATAATGTCGCGCCGGCCGCCGAACGCGCCCAGCGGCATGCCGCCGCCGACGACTTTGCCCAGCGTGACGATGTCAGCGGTGATCCCGAACAAGCCCTGTGCGCCGCGTGGACCGACGCGAAAACCAGTCATTACCTCGTCAAATATCAGCAGTGTTCCATGGCGGTCGCACAGTTTGCGCAGCGCGGCGAGAAAAGCGCGCTCGGGCATCACCAGGTTCATATTGCCGGCGACCGGCTCCGCGATCACGCAAGCGAGTTTGTCGCCATCGCGCGCAAAGGCAGCCTCCAGCTTTTCGGTGTTGTTATATTCGAGCACCAGCGTATCCGCGGCGGTTGCGGCCGGAACGCCGGCAGAACTCGGATTGCCTAAAGTCAGCGCGCCCGAACCGGCTTTCACGAGCAGAGCATCCGCATGACCGTGATAGCAGCCTTCGAATTTCACGATCCGGGTGCGCCCCGTGAATCCGCGGGCCAGGCGAATCGCGCTCATCGTGGCTTCGGTTCCGGAACTGACCAGACGCACTTGCTCCAAGCCCGGCACGCGCTGGCATAACAACTCCGCGAGCTCGCATTCTCCCGCCGTTGGCGCACCGAAACTAAGGCCGTTATCGACCGCTTCGTGTACGGCCGCGATGACTTGCGGGTGCGCGTGACCAAGAATCAGCGGCCCCCACGACCCCACGTAATCTATGTATGCGGTGCCATCCGCATCCCACACCTGCGCACCGCTGCCGCGTGTAATAAAACGGGGTGTGCCGCCAACCGACTGAAATGCGCGCACCGGAGAATTAACGCCGCCGGGAATTACACGTTGTGCGGCATCGAACAATTCGTTGTTGCGCGAACTCATGTCGTTGCGGCCTCGAATAGCCGGCAGAATCCGCGGGTGGCGGCCCCAATATCGGGCGCCTCAAACACGGCGGAAATTACCGCAACCGCATCTGCGCCGGCGGTTATCAATTCGCCGGCGTTGGCGAGGGTGATGCCACCGATCGCAACGATCGGTAAACCGAGCGCGCGCGCAGAGGGCAACAATGAGAGCGGCGCCCGCCCGGCGCCCGGCTTCACCGTCGATGCAAAGAAACTGCCGAATGCGATGTAATCAGCGCCGTCAGTAGTGGCGGCGCGCGCGCGCCGCAAATCCGCGTAGCACGATGCGCCAACGATTTTCCCGGCGCCCAGGCGCAGACGCGCACTGCTCACTGCGGCGTCATCCGCCCCGACGTGAACACCGTCCGCGCCGAGGGCGTGCGCCAGCTCGACGTCGTCGTTGACGATGAAAGCTGCATCATGGCGCCGGCACAGATCGCGCAGAGCAGCGGCTTGTTCGCGGCGCACGGGGTCATCTACCGTTTTGTTTCGATATTGCAACAACCGCGCGCCGGCAGCCAGGGCACTTTCAACCTCCGCCATTAGCAGCGCGGTGTCGGCAAGGTCCGGTGTTACGGCGTAGAGGCCTTTAATCGGCTTCATCAGCGGGCTCATCCTCGCGCGCCCAGAAAAGGCGATCGGGAATGTGCTGGCCCATCCCGGGCCTGAACGCGGCTTTCAGCGTTTGCCACGTGTACTCCTGCGCGTCTTTCACAGCGTCGCTGATGCTGAGGCCGTTGGCGATGGTCGCGGCGATTGCCGATGCGAGCGTGCAGCCCGAGCCATGATAAGTGGCGGGCAGGCGCTCCCAGCTGTCGGTGCGCACCACGCCGTCCTGTCCATACAAAGTGTTGACAACGAGCGGCGTGTTTTCATGCGTGCCGGTAATCAGCACATACTCGCAGCCCATCGCCAATATACGCCGCGCGCATTCGCCGAGATCGATGTCGTCCTCGCCGTCTTCCTGCGCGAGCCGGCGCGCCTCCAGGCTATTGGGCGTGAGTATTGTGGTCTGCGGTATCAACAACTCGCGTAGTGCTACAAGGGTTTCATCGGTGACAAGCTCGTCACCGCGGCCGGACGCGAACACCGGATCGAGCACCAGCGGGATTTCGGGATAATCGGAAACCACTTCCGCGATTGCCGAGATGTTTTCAGTGCTGCCGACCAGCCCGATTTTGAAGGCCGCGACCGGCATGTCTTCGAGTACGCAGCGCGCCTGATCGGCCACCCACTCCGCGTCGAGCGCCATTACCTCTTCGACGCCCATCGTGTCCTGAATGGTAACAGCCGTGACGACGGACAACGGATGGCAACCCATGCTGGCGAGCGTCATCACATCGGCCTGCAGGCCGGCCCCGCCGCTCGGGTCAGTCGCTGCGAACGCGAGTACGATCGGCGGCAGTGCAGAGGGCGCTGACGGGTTCATGCTACAAGGGGGATTTATTGTTCAAATGCCGAGCATGTCGCTAAAATGACATTTTAACCTGATTTAGCAGCCGACCATGACCGCGACGGACGTGAATGTTTTCAAAACGTATATGTGTCTTATCTGTGGTTTCATCTATGACGAAGCGGCCGGTTTGCCGGACGAAGGAATAGCAGCAGGTACGCGCTGGGAGGATGTGCCGATGAACTGGACCTGTCCCGAATGCGGCGCGCGCAAGGAAGATTTTGAAATGGTGCAGGTGTGAGATTTTTGCACACCATGCTGCGCGTCGGCGATCTGGAGCGCGCGATTGATTTTTACACCGGCGTGCTCGGCATGCGCCTCCTGCGCCGCAAGGATTACCCTGACGGCCGTTTTACCAATGTGTTCGTCGGCTATGGGGACGAGGCGCATGAAGCGGTCGTCGAGCTCACGCACAACTGGGACACGAAGAGCTACGATCACGGCACCGGTTTTGGCCATCTCGCGATCGAAGTCGACGATGCGTACAAGGCGTGCGAAGAAGTGAAGAAACGCGGCGGCAAGGTCGCGCGTGAAGCGGGGCCGATGAAGCACGGCACCACCGTAATTGCGTTCGTCGAAGACCCCGACGGTTACAAGATCGAATTCGTCCAGCGCAAGCCGGCTTAGCGCCGGGCTGCTACGCGGTCGTTTTTCCGTCCGTCAGATAGTCGGCAAGCGCGACGAACTGCGCGACGGATAGTTCCTGCGCGCGGGCGGCAGGCGCGATGCCCAGCGATTCGAAAGCCGTTTGCGTCACCAGTTTCCTGAGCGAATTGCGCAACGTCTTGCGCCGCTGCGAAAACGCCGTCGCCACGACGGCGGTAAATTGTCGTTCGTCGCGGGCGACCCGCGGCTGCGGCCGCAGCGGGATCAATCGCACCACCGCCGAGTCCACTTTAGGTACCGGATCGAATGCCGCCCCCGGCACATCGAGCAGCTTTTCCATGGCAAAGCGGTATTGCAGCATGACCGACAGCCGTCCGTAGTTGCTGTCGCCCGCCGCGGCGACCATGCGCTCGACGACTTCCTTCTGCAGCATGACGTGGATATCGTTGATAAGGTCAGTGCAGTGTGCCAGATGAAACAGCAGCGGCGTCGAAATATTGTAGGGCAGGTTGCCGATGATGCGCAGCCCGCTGCCGAGAGACGCGAAATCGAACCGCAGCACGTCGGTTGCGTGCAGGTTCAGCTGCGCGCCGAACTCTTGTTGCAGAGACTGCGCGAGATCTCGGTCGATTTCAATTGCATCCAGCGACCCGGCAGCGGCCAGCAGCGGACGCGTAAGGGCGCCGAGCCCGGGCCCGATTTCGACGAGCCGCTCGCCCGGCCGGGGCCGAATCGCGCCGATGATGGCTGCAATCGCCGATTCGTCGACCAGAAAGTTTTGCCCGAATCTTTTGCGTGCCCGGTGCTTCACAATTTGAGAGTGCGCACGCGTCAGACTTTGCCGCGCGCAAGCGCGGCGCCGAGCTCGATCGCGCTGCGCAGGCTGCCGGCGTCGATGCGGCCTGTTCCCGCGAGGTCGAGGGCGGTGCCGTGATCGACTGAGGTGCGAATGATCGGCAAGCCCAGCGTCACGTTCACGCCGCTGCCGAAGCTCGCGTATTTGAGCACGGGCAGGCCCTGGTCATGGTACATCGCCAGCACGCAATCGAAATCGCGCAGGCGTTCCGGGTTGAACAGCGTGTCAGCTGGCAGCGGCCCGGTCAATTGCATGCCATCAGCGCGCAAGCGTTCGAGCAGGGGAATAATGACATCAATTTCCTCGCGTCCGAGGTGTCCCGATTCGCCCGCGTGCGGATTGAGGCCGGCGACCACGATGCGCGGTGCCGCGATGCCGAAGCGCGCGGCCAGGTCGCGGTGCAGTACGCGCAGCGTCTGTTCCAGACTATGCGCGGTAATGTGCTGTGCAATGTCCTTCACCGCCAGGTGCGTGGTGGCAAGCGCAACGCGCAGCCCGCCGCCGACCAGCATCATCACGACATGCGGCGTGTGCGTGCGCGCCGCAAGAAACTCCGTATGCCCGGTAAACGCAATGCCGGCGTCATTGATGATGCCTTTGTGTACAGGGGCCGTCACCATTGCGCCGAAGCGGCCGCTAACGCAGCCGTCAATCGCTGTCTCAAGCGTTTGCAGTACATAAGCCGAGTTGGCGCGGTTCAATTGTCCAGCGCTTACCGCCGCCGCAAGAGGGATGTCAACGACCTGCATGGCGCCCGGCGCAAATGAAGACTCGCGACCCTGCTCGAACGGCACAGTCCGCCATGGCAACCCGAGCTGCCGCGCCCGCTGCTCGAGCATGGCGGCATTGCCAATTACCGCGAGATGTTCGGTCTGCGCCTGCTGCGCGAGAATTACGCAGAGGTCCGGACCGATACCGGCGGGCTCGCCGCACGTGAGCGCGATCACGGGAGCAGGGTGCATTGATCTGTTCGTGATGAGGGCCCCCGTTTATGCCGTGTCACGCGGTTATTAACGCGTAGACGCTCAGCCTGCTCTGTTTTGGCGCGCGGGCTATTTTTCTTCTAGCCGGTATTCGACGAACGCCTTGTCGCGCAGCTGGCGCAGCCATTCCTGGAATGCCTCGTCGCCTTTTTGGGCACGCAACGACGTGCGCGCCTGAAGGCGTTGTTGCTGCTTGGACATGTCTTCGTTGCGCCGCTCGATAACCTGTATCAGGTGCCAGCCGAATGGCGAGCGCACCGGGGCGCTGATCTCGCCGGGTTTGAGCGCATTCATCGCCTTTTCGAATTCCGGCACGGTATCGCCCGGCGACAGCCAGCCGAGGTCGCCGCCGCGCGACGCGCTGGCATCTTCCGACTGCAGACGCGCCAGCTGCGCAAAATCGACGCCGTTGTCGAGCCGTTCCTTGAGCTTGACCAGGCGTTCGCGCGCGTCGTTCTCCGAGACGACCTCGGTCGTCTTGATCAATATGTGTCGCGGATGGGTCTGCGACACGATGACCGGCCCGCTCTGGCCGCGGCGGTCGTTGACACGCACAATATGCAGCCCATTCGGGCTGCGCAGCACGCCGCTGGTCTCGCCCGGCTTCATGCCCTTGACGATGTCGGCAAATATCGTCGGCACGCGAGCGAGCTCGCGCCAACCCAATGCGCCGCCTTTTTCCGCGTCGGGTGCTTCCGAGAAGCTGGCGGCAACCAGCCGGAAGTCCGCGCCGCCCTTGAGTTGCGCCAGCGCTTTCTCAGCACGCGAGCGGCGCTCGGTCAGCTGCTCGGGACTTGCCTGCTCGGGCACGCGGATCAGGATATGCGACAAATCGAACTCATCCGGCTGGCTGTCCGCCGTCTTGAGCAGGTTGTCGATCTCGCTTTCGGCCACCGTGATCTTGTTGTCGACCTCGCGTTCGCGCAGCCGCGAGAGCGCGATTTCGTCGCGTATGTCTTCACGAAATTTGGCGAAACTGACACCGTCGCGCTCGAGCGTTTCGCGCATTTGCGCGGGCGAGATCTTGTTTTCCTCAGCGATGCGCGCGATCGTTTTGTCGAGTTGCCCGTCGTCGACGCGCAAGCCGGTTTCTCTAGCTAGCTGCAGCTGGACCCTGGTATAGATCATGCGCTCGAGCACCTGCTTCTCGAGCACGTCGGTCGACGGGGTCGGGGTACCCTGCTGGCGCAACTGCGTGATGACGACTTTCATCCGGTCGTCGAGATCGCGGCGCGTGATCACCTCTTCATTCACCACCGCTACGATGCGGTCCAGCAAAACGACGCGCCCAGCGGGCTGCTGGGCGATGGCAGTCGGCGGGCCTGACAATGTCAGGACGACGACCATAGCTGCAGAAATGCAGAAAATTTTCATGTGATGATTGTCAGCGTGCTAGCGCGGCGGAAATGCGCCATCGTCGGGGCGTGCCACGGGGGTGGTGGCCCGATAGTATCCGGCAATATTCCGGCGCAGAAGTTCAAGCGGGTTGGAGCCGATTTTGGATACGCCGTTCAATTCAAGCTGCATGAAAAACGAATTGACGGTGGTGGTCGAGGTAGTTGCAAAGCTATGGGCGACGACGCGGAATGCCCAGCATCCGCCATCGTATTCAAGGCCGACGAGCCCTTCGAGCAACCGGCTGTCCGCAATTGAATAGTTCCAGCGCGCGATCGCGCTGGTGTGCCGCGTCAGCGGCCACTGGGTCGAGAGATCGACTTGCCGCAATGTATTTGCAGGATTGGTCGAGCTGACTATGGTCGGCGTCCCCGTGACGGTGGTAATTACACCGTTGGTGGTAAGCGCGCCGTTCGTGTAGCGATAGGCGGCATTGATGACTTTGCCGGGCTCCGGCTCGTAGCGCACGCCCGCGTTGGCGCGCTGTGTCTGCGACGTCGAAGTCGTGTATTGCCAGCCCAGGTCTGCTGTCCAGTGCGGGACCAGGGTGCCGCTCAGCGTGGCGAGCAGATCGGAGCGGTTGTCGGTACGCGGCGCGAGTCCCGGCAGCGTGACTTCCTGGCTCTTAAAATAGAAACGCTCCGCCAGCCCGGCGCGCAGCCGTTCGACGCCGTTTTCCTGCAGCAGGCGGGAAGTCACGCCTGAGGTAAGCTGGTTCGCGTCGTTGATGCGATCGCTCCCGCTGAACTGATTCTCCGAATACAGCGTTGCGAAATTGACGGTCTGCAGTCCGCTGTCGAAATTGGGCAGCAGATTTTGATTGTGGGTCGGGATGTAAACGTAATACAGCTTGGGTTCCAGCGTCTGCAGCATGTTCTGACCGGACAGCGATACATTGCGTTCCAGCAATAGTCCGCTGTCGATTGATGAGATAGGCAGGGCTCGCGACTGATCGCTGACTGACGAATTGGTCTGGTCGAAGTCGTAGCGAGTGACGTGCATGCCGACTTTCGGCGTCACGTAAGCATACGACGATTGCAAGGGCATGCTGATGGTTGGGTAAGCGATGGCACGCTTGCCGTTGGTCAACGTCGGGTGGGTAAATTCGACAAAGCTGCTGCCGACGTCGAAATCCGCAGGACCGATATTCTGCTTTGCAGCGTTAAATGTCAGCGCTGCGCGGCTGTAGGGCTGCACGACCGGATTCAGCGGATCGGTCTGCAGGGTTTGCCACCGCTGCACAGAGGCGGAAAAAGCGTAGGTGCCATCGTTCCACCAGGTGCCGCCTTTGCTCAAAGTGCCCTGGCGCGGCAGCACGACCTGCGAAGTCGCCGCAATCTGGGTCGACAGGTCCGTAAAGTAGTTGCTGTCGGAAACCTTCTGCACGTCGACGCTGCCGATCCAGCCGCCGCCGAAATTCTGCAGATGCCGCAATGTCAATGCGCTTCTGGTGTCGCCGCCCCTGACGCGGTCATTCGGCAGCACCTCGTAACGCGCCTCACCGCTGTAGGTCGGGTCGAGATAGCGGAATTCGTTGGAGAGCATCGCGCCGCGCTTGGCCATGACGCGCGGCGTGAAAGTAGCGTCTCGGTTGGGCGCGATATTCCAATAGTACGGGATCGAAAATTCGGTGCCCGAATTCCCGGTCGTGCCGAAAGTCGGCGACAGGAAACCGGATTTGCGCTGGCGGTCGAGCGAAAAACTGATGTATGGCGTATACAGTATGGGCACGCCCAAAAATTCGACACTGGCGTTGCGCGCAGTGCCGATCTGGCGGATCTTGTCGATTTCGAGATCCTTGGCACGCAGGAACCAGTCGTTGTTGCCGACCTCGCATGACGTGTAATTGCCGCCGAGCATGCGGTACTTGTTTTCGCCCTCGAATACCAGTCGCTCGCCTTCGCCCCGCCCCTTGGTTGCGCTGACCTGCACGTTGTATTTTGGTTTCTCCATTGCACCGCGCTCGGTATCGAGGTCGAAATTGAGCTCGGTGCCGTCGATGGTGTCGCCACGCTGTTCGAGGCGCACATTGCCGCGTGCGTGAATTTCGTCCGCCTGCTTGTCATACCGCAGCCAATCCGCATAGACCGCTTTGCCGCGCTTTCTGAGGCGCACGGAGCCTTCCGCTTCGATGTCCTTTTCCTGATGGCCCTGGATGGTGTCGGCGTCGAAAAACAGCGGCACAGGATCCTTGTTGGAGGGCGGGATGCGGATGAAAGACGGCTGCAGCTTCAGCTGCAGACCGTCGCCGTCGGGTTTTAAGCCGAGCGCGCTCTCGTCCGCCGCGGCCGCGCAATCGCACAGGCAGAGCAACAGGAACGTGATCGGTTTGCGGCGAAAAATGCGCATTATCTGTATCGTGGGAAGGGGGTGATAAAATCGCACACTTTACTAAATTAGGCAATGCGCGGCGTGGAGCGACGGAGCGAACTCAAACACTGGATTGAAACCCGGTTAAACGTTTCGCCGCTCGTGCTCGAGCCCGCGTCCGCCGATGCGAGTTTCCGCTCCTATTTTCGCGTGCGTGCGGCGGGCGAAACGCTGATTGCGATGGACGCGCCGCCCGCGCACGAGGACTGCAGGCCGTTCGTGCGTATTGCGGGCCTGATGGCTGACGCGGGGCTCAACGTGCCGCGCGTGCTCGCCGCAGACTACGAGCGCGGCTTTCTGCTGCTGTCCGATCTGGGTACCGAAAGCTATCTGCAGGCCCTGACATGTAATGCCGGCACGGCCAATGACTTGTTCGGCGATGCGATCGACGCGTTGTTGCGCTGGCAGCTCGCCAGCAAATCCGGCGTGCTGCCACCGTATGACGAGGCGCTGCTCATGCGCGAGATGATGCTGTTTCCTGATTGGTACATTGCGCGGCATCGCGGCTTGACGCTGGACGCGGCGCGCAGCGCATCGCTGGCGGCGGTGTTCGCGCAAATAGCCCAGAGCAATCTCGCGCAGGCCATGGTCTACGTTCATCGCGATTACATGCCGCGCAACCTCATGGTTGGCACGCCGAATCCGGGCGTGCTCGATTTTCAGGACGCGGTCTACGGCCCCATTACCTATGACGTGGCGTCGCTTTTCAAGGACGCATTCATCAGCTGGGACGAAGAACGCGTGCTCGACTGGACCGCGCGCTACTGGGAGAAGGCAAAGCGCGCGCGCCTGCCCGTCGCCGCCGATTTCGGTGAGTTCTACCGCGGTTTCGAGTGGATGGGCCTGCAGCGGCATCTCAAGGTGCTCGGCATATTCGCGCGTCTCAACTATCGCGATGGCAAGAGCGGCTATCTCGCGGACACACCGCGCTTCGTCGGCTATGTGCGCGCCGTCGCGCTGCGTTACAGCGCGCTGAAACCACTGCTCAGATTGCTGGATGAAGTCGAAAGCGGCGGGCCCGTGGCCGCCGGCCAGGCAGTTTGAGTTCTCCCCCCGCAGGCCGCCGCACGCGTTCGGAGCCCGTATGAAAGCGATGATACTGGCGGCCGGGCGCGGCGAGCGCATGCGCCCGTTAACTAACAAGATTCCCAAAGCGCTGCTCACGGTCGGCGGGAAATCACTGATCGTGCGGCACGTCGAGAAACTTGTCGCCGCGGGTTTCAGCGAAGTCATCATCAATCATGCGCATCTTGGCGCCTTGATCGAAGACGCGCTGGGTGACGGCAGCAGCCTGGGCGCCGCTATCGCTTATTCGCGGGAGTCAACGGCGCTCGAAACCGCAGGCGGCATCGCGCAAGCATTGCCGTTGCTGGGTGAAGCGCCGTTCGCAGTGGTCAATGCGGACGTTTACAGCGAGTTTGATTATGCCGCCCTTGCCGACGCCTGCCGACGCCTGCGGCAGACAGACCTCCTCGCGCATTTAGTGCTGGTCGCCAATCCGGCGCATCATCCGGCAGGCGATTTCGCATTGCACGCCGAGCGTGCCGCAATCGAAGGCGAGCGCTACACGTTCAGCGGTATCGCCGCATATCGTTCCGACATGTTCCGATCCATCGCGCGCGGCGCGACGGCAAAGCTTGCGCCGCTCCTGCGCGAGCACATCGCGGCGCAGTGCGTAAGCGGCGAGCTTTATAAGGGCCGCTGGTCCGACATCGGCACGCCGGAACGGCTCGCAGCAATCGATGGCATGCTCGCCGCGCAATAGGCGGCGGCGCCGCGGGCGCGGCGTATAATTTGCGCATGGATCAATCTACGAACTCCGTGCAGTTTGCCGCGGGCTATGCCGCACGGCGCGCGCGTCTTGCAGCAGGCATCGGACACGGCGTCGCGATCGTGCCGACGGCGCCCGAGCGTCAGCGCAACCGCGACTCGTTTTATTCCTATCGCTTTGACAGTTATTTCTATTACCTGACGGGTTTCATCGAGCCCGAGGCAATGCTGGTGCTGGTTGCCGGCGATAAACCGAAGAGCGTGCTGTTCTGCCGCGACAAGGACAAGGAGCGCGAGATCTGGGACGGCTTCCGCTATGGGCCGGACGCAGCGCGCGTGCAATTCGGTTTCGACGAGTGCTACAAGATCGGCGAACTGGACGAGCGCATGGTCGCGCTGCTCGCCGATCAGCCGCAGATTTGCTGCCATCTCGGCAGTGACGAGGCGTGGGACGCCCGCGTGCTGGGCTGGCTTAACGCAGTGCGCGCCCAGGTTCGCAACGGCGTCGCCGCGCCGGCGGCCATTACCGATGTGCGCACCGTGCTCGACGAGATGCGGCTCATCAAAGATGACCGCGAACTCGCCACCATGCGCGACGCCGCGCGGATTTCTACCGCCGCGCATCAACGCGCGATGCGCGTCGCGGCGCCAGGCCGCACCGAGTACGAAGTCGAAGCGGAGCTGCTGCATGAATTCCGCCGCGGCGGCGCGCAGGCCCCGGCCTACACTTCAATAGTCGCCGGCGGCGCCAATGCTTGCGTGCTGCATTACGTGCAAAACGATGCAGTGCTCAATGGCGGCGATTTGCTGCTGATCGACGCCGGCTGCGAACTGAACGGCTATGCTTCCGATATCACACGCACTTTCCCGGTCGACGGCAAGTTCAACACCGCGCAACGCGACGTGTATCAGGTGGTACTGGCCGCGCAAGCTGCAGCGCTGGCGGAAATCGCGCCGGGCGCGACGTGGAACGCGCCGCACGACGCGGCGGTGCGCGAGCTCGCGCGCGGGTTGATCGATTTCGGTTTGTGTCGCGGCAGCGTCGATAGCGTGGTCGAAAGCGGCGCGTACAGGCAATTCTATATGCATCGCACCGGCCACTGGCTCGGACTCGACGTGCATGACGTCGGCGACTACAAGCGCGATGGCGGCTGGCGCAAGCTCGAGCCCGGGATGGTGCTTACCGTCGAGCCCGGTTGCTACATCCGTCCCGGCGACGGCGTATCCGAACACTATGCCAATATCGGTGTGCGCATCGAGGACGACGTTGCCGTTACGGCGAGCGGCCACGAAGTTCTCACGCAGGCGGCGCCCAAGACGGTGGCCGACATCGAAGCGTTGATGGCCGAATGAAGGCGCGGCAGCGCGCATAGCTGAGTTCGCGACCGCGCATCGCTGCACGGCCGCGAAGGAACGCATGGCTGAAAATTACGACATCGTCATAGCCGGCGGCGGGCCCGTCGGCGCCGCGCTTGCGCTGGCACTCGGCGGACGTCACCGCGTCGCGGTGCTCGAAGCGCGCCCGCATGACCGCGATGTCGAGGGCGACGCGCGAACCATCGCCTTGTCATACGGCAGCCGCCTGATTCTCGAGCGGCTGGGCGCATGGCAACCGCTGGCGGATGCGACGCCCATCCACACCATCACGGTCACGCAGCAACGGCGCTTCGGCCGGGTCGAGCTCAGCGCAGCCGACGCCGGCGTGCCGGCGTTGGGCTATGTCGCCGGCTATGTCACGCTGCAGCGCGCGTTATCCGGCGCCGTTGCTGCCGGCGCGAGCGACCTGCTGACGGATTGTGCCGTGCGCGATTTTTCGAGCGACGCAGCTCGCGTGAGCGTAAACGCCAGCTGCGGCGGTGCATCGCGGCAGTTCGATGCGCGGCTCGCAGTACTAGCCGATGGCGCGGAGTGGCCGCAGCTCGCGCACATTAAAGAGCGCGACTACCGGCAATCCGCGCTCGTTTGCAACGTCATCACCGAAGCACCGCACCAAAACCGTGCTTTCGAAAGATTTACGCCCCATGGCCCGCTGGCATTGCTGCCCGCGCAGAACGGGTGGTCGCTGGTGTGGACGCTGGATCCCGCGCGTGCGCGCGAACTCGCGGCATTTGACGATGCGCATTTCTGCGCCGAATTACACGCCGCATTCGGATCTCAGCTGGGTTTGTTCAGTGCGCCGGGCGCGCGGCGGGTCTTTCCGCTCAAGCTCAAATATGCGCGGCGGCCCGTCGCACCGCGCGTGGTGCTGGTCGGCAATGCGGCACAAACCTTGCATCCGGTGGCGGGCCAGGGATTCAACCTCGGGCTGCGCGACGCATGGGAGCTGGCCCGCGCCGTGCGCAATGCCGCAGACCCCGGCAACGCAGCGACATTGAATGCTTATTTCTCAGAACGGCGTTTTGATCGAACCGCGACCATTTTGTTCACTGATACGCTGATCCGGTTGTTTTCCAACACTATCCCGCTGGTCGATCGCTTGCGCGGGGCGGGTTTGGCCGTGCTCGATAGTACGCAGCCGGCGAAAAATTTTCTGGTGCGCCGCATGATGTTCGGCGTGCGCGGCTGAATAAAAAATTTTCATGCGCCGCTTTTATTGCCGCAGCGACGCGATTACAATTACGCCCTTTCCCCGCATTCCCGCAGCGATAAAAAATCCACATACAACATGCGCGTCGGCCCCTATCAACTGAAGAACAACCTGGTGGTTGCGCCGATGGCAGGCGTCACCGACCGGCCGTTCCGCCAGTTGTGCAAACACATGGGGGCGGGCATGGCGGTTTCGGAAATGGTCGCGAGCAATTCATTGCTGTGGGGCAGTGAGAAAACGCGCCGCCGCGCCAATCATGAAGGCGAAGTCGATCCGATCTCGGTGCAGATTGCCGGCGCCGATCCGGCCATGATGGCGCAGGCCGCGCAATACAACGTCGATCAGGGCGCGCAGATCATCGATATCAACATGGGATGTCCCGCCAAGAAAGTATGCAACGTCATGGCGGGCTCGGCGCTATTGCAGAATGAGCCGCTGGTCAAGCGCATCGTCGAAGCCGTTGTGCGCGCTGTCGACGTGCCGGTCACACTCAAGATTCGCACCGGCTGGGATCGCAGCAACCGCAACGCGGTCGCGGTCGCAAAACTCGCCGAGAATGCAGGCATCCAGCTGCTCGCGGTGCATGGGCGCACGCGCGCGTGCGCCTACACCGGCGACGCGGAGTACGACACGATCGCCGCGGTAAAATCGGCTGTGAATATTCCGGTGATCGCCAATGGCGATATCACGACCCCGGAAAAAGCGCGGCATGTGCTCGCTTACACTGGGGCCGACGCGGTGATGATAGGGCGCGCAGCGCAGGGACGGCCCTGGATATTCCGCGAGATCGCGCACTTTCTCGAGACGGGGACGCACCTCCCGGCGCCCGAGGTCGCGGAGATCCATCGCGTACTCGTTGCGCATCTGCACGACCTCTACGTGTTTTACGGCGAGTACACCGGAGTGCGTATGGCGCGCAAGCACATCTCCTGGTACACCAAGGGGCTGGCCGGCTCCGCCGCGTTCAGGCACTCGATGAACCAGTTGCAGACCTGCGCCGAGCAACTCGCCGCGGTCAATGAATTTTTTGGGGAGCTGGCGAACAACAGCCAGCGGCTTATCTATGTTGAGGAACTCGCGGCATGATGATGAACGAGAATGAAATGGCCCGCTTCGTGCGCAGAGCCATCGACGGTTATTTCAAGGATCTGGATGGGGAGAAGGCGCGCGGGGTTTACGACATGGTGATCAATAGTGTCGAAAAGCCGCTGCTCGAATCAGTACTCACTAAATTGCGCGGCAACCAGTCGCACGCGGCGCAGGTGCTCGGTATCAACCGCAACACGCTGCGCAAGAAGATGAGAGCACACGGCATCAAGGGCTAGGATGCAGGTTCGGGATTGAGCAAGGCGCAATGCCCCGGTTGTATTATCCGAATCCTGATTTGATTCCAGCATCCTGAAGCCTGCCCCCATGTCCGTCATCCAGACCGCGCTGCTCAGCGTTTCAGACAAGTCCGGCCTGGTCGAATTCGCGCGGGGCCTTGCCGGCTTCGGCGTCCGGCTGCTGTCGACCGGCAGCACCGCCAAGTTGTTGCGTGACAGCGGCATAGCCGTGACCGAAGTATCCGACCACACCGGCTTTCCAGAAATGCTCGATGGCCGGGTCAAGACATTGCACCCGAAAATTCACGGCGGCATCCTGGCGCGGCGCGACGTTCCCGCCCACGTCAGTGCGATCAAGACGGCCGGAATCGCCCCTATCGACCTGGTGGCGATCAATCTGTATCCGTTCAGCCAGACGGTTGCGCGCGCCGACTGCACGTTCGACGAAGCTATTGAGAACATCGACATCGGTGGCCCGGCGATGGTGCGCAGCGCTGCCAAGAATCACGCGCATGTCGCGGTGGTGACGGAGCCTGCGGACTATGCGCGCGTGCTGGCCGAGATGCGCACAGCGAACGGCGCGGTGGGACCGGCCACGCGTTTCGAGCTAGCGCAAAAAGCTTTTTCGCACACCGCCGCCTACGATGGCGCGATCAGCAACTATTTGACCTCGCTGGGCAGCGACGGCGCGCGCGCGGCTTTCCCGCAACGCCTGAACCTGAATTTCGCGTTGACGCAACCGCTGCGTTACGGTGAAAACCCGCATCAGAACGCGGCGTTCTACCGCGATCTCGAGCCGGCGCCCGGCAGCCTCGCACGTTACTCTCAGTTGCAGGGCAAAGAACTTTCGTACAACAACATCGGCGACGCCGACGCGGCCTGGGAATGCGTCAAGACCTTCAGCGCGCCGGCCTGCGTGATCGTCAAGCATGCGAATCCCTGCGGCGTGGCGATCGCCGCCAATGCACTCGACGCCTATCGCCTGGCCTTTGCGACCGATCCCACCTCGGCATTTGGCGGCATCATCGCGTTCAACCGCGAGCTGGACGCGGCGACTGCTGCCGCGGTGGCCGAGCAGTTCGTCGAGGTGCTCATTGCGCCGCAGATTTCGCCACCGGCGCGCGCTGTCCTCGCCCGGAAAGAAAATGTGCGCGTGCTTGAAGTCCCGCTTGCGCCGGGCGCCAACGAGTTCGAGCTGAAGCGCGTGGGCGGCGGATTGCTCGTGCAATCACCGGACGATTTCAACATAAGCGCGACCGATCTCAAGAGCGTGACCAAGGTGCAGCCGACGAAAGCGCAGCAGGAAGATCTGCTGTTCGCGTGGCGCGTCGCGAAGTTCGTGAAATCCAATGCGATCGTGTTCTGCGGCGGAGGGCGCACGCTGGGCGTCGGCGCCGGGCAGATGAGCCGCGTCGATTCCGCGCGCATCGCTGCTATCAAGGCACAGCATGCAGGCCTCACCTTGTCCGGATCGGTGGTCGCCTCGGATGCGTTTTTTCCATTTCGAGATGGCCTCGAAGTCGTCGCCGAAGCGGGAGCCACCGCGGTGATCCAACCCGGCGGCAGCCTGCGCGATGAAGAAGTCATAGCCGCCGCGGACGAACGCGGTATCGCCATGGTGTTCACCGGCCATCGCCATTTCCGGCACTGACGCAGTGCGTGAAATACTGACATGAAATTACTCGTGATCGGCGGTGGCGGCCGCGAGCACGCGCTCGCGTGGAAGCTCGCGCGGTCGCCGCGCGTGTCCAAAGTGTTCGTGGCGCCCGGTAATGCCGGCACGGAGTGCGAAGACGGCGTCGAAAACGTTGCCCTAACTGATCACGCGAAGCTCATTGAGTTCGCGCGCAAGGAGCAGATCGCGTTGACGGTCGTGGGACCGGAAGCGCCGCTGGCGGCTGGCATCGTCGACGCGTTTCAAACGGCGGGGCTGCGCATCTTCGGCCCGACGCAGCGCGCCGCGCAACTCGAGAGTTCCAAGGATTTTGCCAAGGCGTTCATGCAGCGCCACGGCATTCCGACCGCAGCCCATCAGACGTTCACCGACGCACAGGCCGCGCATCGGTACATAGAGCAGCGCGGCGCGCCCATCGTCATCAAAGCGGACGGTCTAGCGGCGGGCAAGGGCGTGGTCGTCGCGACCGCCCTTGAGCAGGCCCATGATGCGGTCGACATGATGCTGGTCGGCAACAAAATGGGTGCAGCCGGCAGTCGTGTCGTAATCGAAGATTTTCTCGACGGCGAAGAGGCGAGTTTTATCGTAATGGTCGACGGACGTCACGCGCTGGCGCTTGCCACCAGCCAGGACCACAAGCGTTTGCAGGACGGCGACGCGGGACCGAATACCGGCGGCATGGGTGCGTACTCGCCGGCGCCCGTCGTGACGCCGAGCGTGCATGCGAAAGTCATGCGCGAAGTGATCAAGCCGGCGATTGCGGGCATGGCCGCCGAGGGCACGCCGTTTGTCGGCTTCCTGTATGCCGGCTTGATGATAGGCAAAAGCGGGCAGGTGCACGTCGTCGAATTCAATTGCCGCCTCGGTGACCCGGAAACCCAGCCCATCATCCTGCGCTTGAAAAGCGACTTGCTGACATTGCTCGATCACGCGCTCGCCGGGAGCTTGGACCAAGCCGAAGCAGAATGGGACACGCGCGCGGCGCTGGGCGTTGTCCTTGCCGCGCACGGCTATCCGGATGCGCCGCGCAAAGGCGATGTCATCAGCGGCCTGCCCGTTGTAAACGCGGCAGCAGCCGACGACTACCACGTGTTTCACTCCGGCACCGCGCTCGAAGGCGGAGCGGTGGTCGCAAGCGGCGGCCGTGTGCTGTGCGTTACGGCGCTTGGACACAACGTGAAGACCGCGCAGCGGCGTACTTACGAAGTCGCTGAGCCAATACGCTTCGACGGCATGCAGATGCGGCACGACATCGGGCACCGCGCAACACAGAAGCGGCCCTGAGCCGGCGCAAACTGCGATGCGCGCGGCATGAAAAACACTGGCTGACGCAATGCGCGCACCCCAGTCAGTCCCGGACGTCGAGGCCGTCAAAAGTTATCTGGCCGGCTTGCAGAACAGCATCGTCACGCGGCTCGCCGCGGTCGACGGCAAGTCTTTTCGCACCGACGAATGGAAACGTTCTGAAGGCGGTGGCGGTGTCAGCCGCGTAATCGAAGAAGGCGGTATCTTCGAGCGCGGCGGTGTGAATTTCTCGCACGTGACGGGCAAGGCCCTGCCGCCTGCTGCCACCGCGTCGCGTCCGGAACTCGCGGGGCGCAGTTGGGAAGCGCTCGGCGTTTCGCTCGTATTGCATCCGCGCAATCCGTTCGCACCGACCGTGCACATGAATGTGCGGTTTTTTGCCGCTTACGCGCCGGACAACGGCGCCGCGGCGGTCTGGTGGTTCGGCGGCGGCATGGATCTGACGCCCTACTTCGGATTCACCGACGATGCCGTGCATTTTCATGCCAGCTGCCGCGATGCGCTCTCGCCTTTCGGGGCGACCTGCCATGCGCGCTACAAAAAGTGGTGCGACGATTATTTCTATCTCAAGCACCGGGCGGAGCCGCGCGGCATCGGCGGAATTTTCTTCGATGATCTGAACGCGCCCGATTTCGCCACCTGCTTCCGGTTGCAGCAAAGCGTCGGCGATCATTTTCTGGACGCTTATATGCCGATACTCGAGCGCCGCAAAGACCTGGCGTACGGCGAGCGTGAGCGTGACTGGCAGGCCTATCGCCGCGGTCGTTATGTTGAATTCAACCTGGTGTGGGATCGCGGCACGCTGTTCGGGCTGCAATCGGGCGGCCGCACCGAATCGATACTGATGTCGCTGCCGCCGCTCGTCAAATGGCGCTACGACTGGCATCCGGCGCCCGGCACCGCGGAAGCGGCTTTGCTCAGCGAGTTCCTTACCGGCAAGGATTGGCTCGCGTAGGCAGCAGCCAGGGCGCGCACCGATGTTTGCATTGTCACGCGCCGGCGTTCTCTTCCGCACGATCGTTTGCACAGTAGGGTGGGCCTTCTGTATGGCGGAGGCCGCCGAATTACCGTGGCGGGTCCGCATGGACGGCTTCGGCCCGATCCGCGTGGGCATGACGCGGGTGCAGGCAGAACGCGCGGCGGGTTTGCCGTTAAGCGACGATCGCGCCGTTAGCGGCGCTTATTGTTACTACCTCGATTTCACGCGCGGGGTCACGGGCGTTGCAATCATGTTTACGGAGGGCAGAATAGCGCGCGTGGATGTCCTCGCCGCGGGCTATGCAACACTTTCAGGTGCCCGCATCGGCGATACGGAAACACGCTTGCGCGACCTCTACGGCGGGCGCGCGCAATTCAGTCCGCATAAATACCTGGGAAGCAGCGGCAATTACGTCACGATAGTCTCTGCCAATGGCCGCTATGCCGTGCAATTCGAGACGCATCACGGGCGTATCACACGCTATCGTGCAGGCAGGTTTCCGGAAGTAGGTCTGGTCGAAGGTTGCAATTAGTCCTACAAGAGCAGCTGCAACCCAGTCGGAAGTCGACGCCCGCGCGTTTGATTGCGAATCTGCTTTCGACGGTGTAACGTGCGAAAAAAGGGCGGCGTGCACGTTTTCAGCAGCATTAAACGGCTGACGTCACACTGGATTGCACAATAAACAGGGAGTGGCGGCGGCTGCGGCGTAGTGCTCCAGCGCCGTGGTATGAACTGCAAAATTCCAATTGCCAGCTGGGCAGTGTGGGGCGATGAGTGCGCGCCTTCCGCAATCGCAAATCAGAGCGCGCCCGACGTGCGCTTCGTCGACCCGATATTGCGGCGGCGCCTGAATCCTCTGGCAAGAATGGGGCTGCATGTGGCGCATGCATGCGCCGCCGGCAGCGCGCCAGTGCGACTGGTATATGGATCACGCCATGGCGACCTGCGTTGCACGACGCAGCTACTGGAGGAACTGGCCACCGGCGAGCCGCTGTCACCTACGGTATTTAGCTTGTCCGTGCTCAACGCCACCGGGGGGCTGTGGTCTATCATCCGTCGCGACCATTCTCCAGGCACGGCGGTTTCGGCCGCGGAAGAAACATTCGGTTTCGCGCTGCTCGAGGCAGCGACCCAGTGCGCATGCAATCCGGCGGAAACTGTGCTGATGATATACGCGGACGAACCGGTGCCCCCGCCGTATCGCCGCTACATTCCCGGCAAGGAAACCGCGCACGCAGTCGGGGTGCTGCTGCGGGCCGACGCTAAACTGGTGATCGAATGCGAGACGGCCGCCGCGGATTCGGGTGCTGAAACGCTGCCACAATCGCTGGCTTTCACGCGCTGGCTCGCCGGCGAATGCGCGCAAGCAGTATCGTGGCGCGGGCCCGACCGCAGTTGGCGCTGGCGGCGGCTCGATGATTAATCTCAACTACTACTGGCGTCTTGCCGTGACGGCCTCATGCTTCGCGGGTTTCGGCGTCGTCGGCCTCATGCTGACACTGCTCGTCTTTCCCTCGATGCGCGTCCTGCCCGGCGGCTCGCGCAGTCGCGCGTCGCGTGCGCAGTGGATGGTGCACAAGAGCTTCGCGGCCATGGTGTGGACGCTGCGCACGTTCGGTGCGATGCGCCTCGAGGTCAGGCGCGGCGAAAATCTCCGTGACTGCGGCGGCGCGCTGGTGATTGCAAACCATCCGACCATACTCGACATCGTGGTCATTTGTTCGATCATGCCGAACGTATGCTGCGTCGTCAAAAGTGGCGCGTGGCGCAACCCGTTCATGCGCGGCGTCGTGCGCGCCGCGGGCTACATCGACAATTCGACCGCCGATTCGCTGATCGACGACTGCGCGGCGCAGCTTGCCGCCGGCACGCCGCTGGTCATTTTTCCGGAGGGCACACGGACACGAGCGGGGCGGCCGCTCAGGTTCCTGCGCGGCGCCGCGTATGTCGCATTGCGCAGCAATTGCCGCTTGCTGCCGGTGGTGATTCGCTGTGATCCGCCGACTTTGAGCAAAGGGGAAAAGTGGTATCGTATCCCGGCACGGTCGTTTCACTATAAAGTCGACGTGCAAAGCCCGCTGCGAATTGAGGAGATGATTGATCCGGCGGCACCGCCGGCGATCGCCGCCCGCCAGCTGACAGCGGCGCTCGAGCGCTATTTCACGAAGGAAGTCGCTGGCTATGGAAATGCTGAAGTCGGAAATTAAGCAGCTGCTTATCGATACGCTGGACCTGGAGGATCTCAACCTGCAGGACATTGCGGATGATATGGCGCTCTTCGGCGACGAGGGACTGGGCCTCGATTCCATCGACGCGCTCGAGCTCGGCGTGGCGCTGCGCAAGAAATACCGTCTGCAGTTCGAGGCCGGCGACGCCGGCATCCGCGATTATTTCCGGACCGTCAACAGCCTCGCCGAACTGGTGCGCAGCAGGCGCAACGACGGCTGAACAGCGGCAGCGGCAAACAGGAGACTGGATAGTGACCGAGGAAGAAATACTTGCAAAGCTCAAGGAGATCCTGCGCGATGCGTTCGAGATCGATCCATCCGCGGTGACTTCGCAGGCAAACCTGTACGAAGAGCTCGGTTTGGACAGCATCGATGCGGTAGACCTCGCGATCAAGCTGCAGGAGATGACCGGCAAGCGGATCAAGCCGGAGAACTTCAAGGGCGTGCGCACGGTCGGCGACGTAATCGGCGTAGTGCGTACGCTGCTCGCCAGCTGATCGTGACAGTCGCTGCATCCATCAACGGCGCGAAAGTCGCTCGCTCCCTGTTATGGGCCGTCTATCCATTTGTCGTTTTTTTCAGTCTCGACGTAGTCGAGCCGCGCGTGCTCGGCCTGCTGTTGCTGTTGCTGCTCGTGCTGCGGCACTTCGACCGGGCGCAGCGCTTTTTGCGCAGTCTCGGTTGGACGAGCTACGCCGTTCTGGCGGCCCTTGCAGCGCTTGCCGTCGGCGTCATGGCGACCAATAGCGAGCAGTTGCTGCGGCTCTACCCGGCTGCCATCAATCTCGGCATGCTGCTGCTGTTCGGGTTGTCGTTGCGGCAGCCGCCGTCCATGATCGAGCGCTTTGCGCGGCTGCACCAGCCGCAGCTCACGCCGGCGGACATCCGCTATACGCGACAGGTGACCCGCATCTGGTGCCTGTTCTTCGTCGCCAACGGCGCGCTGGCGGCGTACACCGCAGTGCTGGGCTCGCGCGAGCTGTGGGTGCTCTATAACGGACTCATCGCTTACGTGCTGATCGGCGCGCTGCTCGGTGGCGAATGGATCTACCGGCGTCATTTACGGCCCGGCCGTGTCTGACGCTGCCTGGCTGCCGCTGCACCGGCTGCTCGTTGATGGCCGCGCCGCGGACTATCCAGTCTGCATCGGAGACGCGGGCGCCGTCGACTGGCGCACCTTTTCCACGCGCGTCGCAGAGCTGGCCGCTCTCTTTGCGCGCCGCGACGAGCAGCGCTGGGCGCTCGCGTGCGCGGACCCGTTTGAATTTTGCTGCGTTCTGTTCGGTCTGTGGCATGCCGGGCGCCGGCCCGTAGTGCCGGCGAATTTTCAGCCGGGCACGCTGGCGACGACGTTGCGGGCCGTAGATGCCGCGGTGGTCGATGAAATCCTCCGCCCGGTATTGAGCATGGCCAGCGCGCCGGTCGTGACAAGCACTTCTGCGATTAACGGCGGCGAACACCCACTTGCACCGCTCGACGCGCACGCCATCGCGCTCGAGCTCTTTACGTCCGGCAGCACCGGCGAGCCGAAGTGCGTAAGTAAATCGGTGGCCCAGCTCGAAAATGAAATCGCCGTGCACGAATCGCTTTGGGGCAGGGCGACCGGCGCGGCGCTGGTGGCCGCCACGGTTCCGCACCACCATATCTACGGCTTGCTGTTTCGCCTCTTATGGCCACTGGCCGCCGGACGCCGCTTTGACACCGCAATGCTGGGCGATCCTGGCGAACTGCAGGCGCGCCTGACGAAATGGCGGGACGTCGTAGTGATGTCCAGCCCCGCAATGCTGGCGCGTTTGCCGGGATTGATTGCCCTTACGTCGTTGCGTCCTGCCCCGAAATATTTTTTCTCGTCCGGCGGACCGTTGACGGCAGCGGCGGCCGCCGAATTCCGCGAGCAGCTCGGGCAGGCGCCGACGGAAATCTTTGGCAGCACCGAAAGTGGCGGCATCGCGTGGCGCCGTCAGGGGCCCGATGATGCGGCGTGGACGCCGCTGCCCGGCGTGAAGGTCGATCTCTGCCCGGACGGCGCGCTGGAGGTGAGTTCGCCCTTTCTTGCCGATCCGCGGCCGTTGCGCATGGACGATGCGGCTGCAATCCAGGCGGACGGGCGCTTCTTCCTTAAAGGCCGGCTCGACGCAGTGGTCAAAATCGAAGGCAAGCGGCTGTCGCTTGCCGCCATGAGCGAGCGGCTTCGCCAGCACGAGTGGGTAGGCGATGCCGCCGCGACCGCGCTGACGGGCGCGCGCGAGATGGTGGGCGCGGCTTTGACCTTGAGTGACGCCGGGCAGCACGCGCTCGCGCGCGATGGCGGCCGCAAGGTCAGGCAGGCGCTGCATGCGCATCTCGCGCGCTGGTTCGATCGCGTGCTGCTGCCGCGACGCTGGAAAATACTCGATACCCTGCCGTACGACGAGCGCGGAAAATTGACGCGCGCGGCGCTTGCGCAGCTGTTTGATCACGGCGATAAATCACTGCCCGAAATCATCGGTGCGAGCCACGCCGGCGGCCAAACCGTCATCCAACTCAAGATATCTCCCGATCTCGTCTATTTCGCCGGGCATTTCCCCGGCTTGCCCGTGCTGCCCGGCGTCGTGCAGATTGACTGGGCCATTCGCTTCGCGCGGCGTTACGCGGACGCGGCGGGCGAGTTCGTCGCGCTCGAGGTAGTCAAATTTCACGCGATCGTGCTGCCCGGCGAGGAGCTCGAGCTGCAATTGCAGCACGCCCCGGGAGGTGACCATGTTAACTTCACCTACACGAATGTTGCGCGCAAATTTTCGTCAGGTCGCATAGTGTTCGGGATCGCGCAATGAATTTTACGCCCTGCCTGCTGGTGCCGGTCTACAACCATCCGCACACGGTGAGCGACATGGCGCGCCGCCTGTCTCCTTATGGCGTGCCGATCTTCATGGTCGACGACGGCAGCGACGCGCTGACGCAGGCGGCGCTGGCTGACGCGACCGCGCGCTGGCCGCTGGTTCGCCTGCTGCGTCTTGAGCACAACCAGGGCAAAGGCGCCGCCGTCATGCACGGTATGCGCGCGGCGTTCGCCGCCGGCCATAGCCATGCGCTGCAGATCGATGCCGACGGACAGCACGCGACCGCTGACGTCGCGCTTTTTTTCGAGCGCGCCCGCATTCATCCGGATGCCGTCATCTGCGGCAAGCCGGTGTTTGATGCGTCGATCCCGAAGGCGCGGCTCTACGGGCGCTATATCAATCATTTCTGGGTCTGGGTGGAAACCCTGTCGTTGGATATTCGCGACGCGATGTGCGGATTCCGGCTCTATCCGCTGGCGGCAACCTGTCGTTTGCTCGATGAGGTTGCCATACCGCGGCGCATGAATTTTGACGGTGAAATCGTCGTGCGTCTGTATTGGCGCGGCCTGCCGGTGGAAAACATCGCGACCCGCGTCACGTATCCGCCCGGCAGTGTTTCTCACTTCGACATGCTGCGCGACAATTTGCGCATAATCGGCAGTCATACGCGTCTAGCCCTTGGCATGCTGCCGCGCCTGCCGTTGCTGCTGGCGCGCAAATTCCGCGCGCGCGCGCAGTCCAGCCGCCACTGGTCGAAGGTCACGGAACTTGGTACGCGGCTCGGCATCCAGATCGTATTTGCGTGCTACCGGCTGCTGGGCGAGCGCATGGCGCGCCTGCTGCTGCACCCGGTCGTCGCCTACTATTTTGTCACGCGCGGCGTCGCGCGCGCGGCGTCGCGCCACTACCTGCGCCGACTGGCCGAGTTTTCGGCCGCTGCACCGCCGACCTGGCGCGACAGCTACCGTCATATGTATGCGTTCGCCGAAAGCGGGCTCGATAAATTCATCGCGTGGGCGGGCCACTTCGACCCGGCGCGCGCGGTGTTCCCGGCGCGCGCCGAATTCCAGCGCATATTGGACGGCGGGCGCGGCGCAGTGATCGTGGGCTCGCATCTTGGCAATCTGGAATTGACGCGCGCGCTCGCCGTCGGCGGCCATTCGTCGGCGATCAACGCAGTCATATATACTGACCATGCCATACGCTTCAACGGATTGCTGCAGCAGGCCAACGCCGCTTTTGGCGCGAACCTGATTCAGGTCTCGACTTTCGGTCCCGACACCGCAATCAGGCTGCGCGACAAGATCGACCGCGGCGAATTGCTCGTCATTGTCGGCGATCGCACGCCGCCGGCCGAAAGCGGCAGAATCTGCTATGCGGATTTTCTGGGATGTCGCGCGCCGTTCGCGCAGGGGCCGTTCGTGCTGGCGAGCCTGCTCGAGTGCCCGGTGTATTTGTTTTTCTGTCTGCGCGATGGCGCGGGTTACCGCGTGTACCTCGAGCACTTCGCGGAGCGCGTGGAGCTGCCGCGAAGCGAGCGCAGTGCGCGCCTGCAGCAGTATGTAGAGCGTTACGCGCAACGGCTCGAGAGCTATTGCGTCAAGGCGCCCGAGCAATGGTTTAATTTTTACGATTTCTGGCGCGTGGAAGCACAGGGAAAAACATGACCATCGGCGTGGCCGCCGGACCGCGGCAACTGGCTGGGAGCACAGCGCGCACGATCGAGGTTGGCGCGCGTCGCATGACGCTCGAGGACGTCGTCGCGGTGGCAACTGCCGCCGCCGGCGTCCGCTTGTCGGCGGATGCGGGCTTTACTGCACGCATACGCGACGGCGTTGCCTATCTGGAAAGCCTGCTGAGCAACGGCAACGTCGTTTACGGCGTGAATACCGGCTACGGCGATTCATGCACGGTGCCGGTTCCGCCGCACCTGGTGGCGGAACTGCCGCTGCATCTGAGCCGCTATCACGGCTGCGGCCTCGGCGAATATCTGTCCGCTGACGCGACCGTCGCGGTGCTGGCCTGCCGGCTCAACTCGCTGGCGCAGGGCTATTCCGGTGTGCGCCTGGAACTGCTCGAACGCATCGTGGCGCTGATCAATCATCGCGTGCTGCCGTTCATCCCGGCCGAAGGCTCGGTTGGCGCGAGCGGCGACCTGACACCGCTGTCCTATATCGCCGCGGCCATCGTCGGCGAACGCGACGTACTGCATGACGGCAAGCGGCAACCCGTCGCCCGCGTGCTCGCGGAGCTCGGTCTGGCGCCGATGACACTGGGGCCAAAAGAAGGGCTAGCGATCATGAACGGCACGGCGGTCATGACGGGGCTGGCCTGCCTTGCGTGGCGGCGGGCCGAATACCTGACGCGGCTGTGCAGCCGGTTGACGGCGATTGCTTCAGTCGCGTTGCAGGGCAACCGCAGCCACTTCGATCCGCGCCTTTTCAAAGTCAAGCCGCATATCGGCCAGAACGAAGCAGCGGCGTGGATCTACGGTGATATCGCAGCCGCCGCGCAGAACGAGCCCCTGCGTCTGCAGGACCGCTACTCCATCCGCTGCGCCCCCCATGTGATCGGCGTCGCACGCGATGCGCTGACGTGGATGCGGCGCGACATCGAGAACGAGCTCAACAGCGCCAACGACAATCCGATCATCGACGGCGATGAAGAATGGGTGCTGCATGGCGGCCACTTCTATGGCGGGCATATTGCGTTCGCGATGGACGCGTTGAAAATCGCGGTGGCCAACCTGGCCGACCTGATGGACCGCCAGTTCGCGCTGCTGGTCGACACCAAATTCAATCACGGCCTGCCGGAAAACCTGTCGGGCGCGCGCGCCGAACGCGCCTCTATCAATCACGGTTTCAAAGCTGTGCAGATCGGCTCTTCGGCATGGACCGCCGAGGCGCTGAAGCAGACCATGCCGGCAAGCGTCTTCTCGCGCTCGACCGAGTGCCACAATCAGGACAAGGTAAGCATGGGCACTATCGCGGCGCGCGACTGCATGCGGGTGCTCCAGTTGACCGAGCAGGTTGCGGCGGGCCTGACGCTCGCCGCCTGCCAGGCTTTGCGGCTGCGGCAGCGCGACGACGGCGCGGCCGCCGGCGCGGGCGTGGCGCCGGCCGTCGCAGGCTTCGTCGATGCGGTTGCGCGGCATTCGCCCTTTCTTGATGAAGACCGCGCGCTCGAAAACGAGTTGCGCGCCGTGACGCAACTCATCAGCGACGGCACCTGGGAGCTTTACT
Organism: Betaproteobacteria bacterium; assembly: GCA_025363575.1. Next base: position 63,861 of record JANYDM010000058.1, read on the forward strand.
GAGATGCCGCGCGTGTCGGCGGACGTGGACCTCGAAGTCCCGTTCCATGATCTTGACGTGCTGCAGGTAGCGTGGCACGGTCATTACCTCAAGTATTTCGAGATCGCACGCTGCGCGCTGCTGCGCAAAATAGACTACGACTATCCGCAAATGGCGGAATCCGGCTACGTATGGCCGATCGTCGAATGCCGGCTCAAGTACGTGCGCTCGGCGCGCTACGGCCAGCGCCTGCGCGTGCACGCCGAGCTGGTCGAGTATGAGAACCGGCTCAAGGTTGCCTACCGCATAGACGATGCCGTCAGCGCGGCCAAGCTGACGCAGGGGCACACGATCCAGGTTGCGGTCGACGCGAAGACGGGTGAACTGCAGTTCGTGTCGCCGGCGATCGTGTTCGAAAAAGTGGAGAAGGCATGCAGCGCCTGAGGCGGCTTCTGCTTGCCGCAGCCATCGTGTTGACGGCACCGCCCGCAGCGGCGGCGGAGGACGGCGCGTTCGACATCTTTTCTCAAGTCGGGGCGCGGCTCAACAAGTACCCGGTGGTGCGTGCGGAGTTCGTGCAGACCCAGAAAATCGCCGCGCTCAAGCGCCCGCTGGTGTCGTCGGGCCGTCTGCTGTTTTCGCGCCGTCACGGCGTGTTGTGGCAGATCGAACAGCCGTACCGCCTGGCTTACATTCTTGCGGAAGACCGCATGATAGAAATCGCAGCCGACGGCACGCGGCGCGTGCGCGGGCCGCGCGAGGTGCCGGGCCTGGCGGAGATCGGGCGCATCTTCCGGGCGATGTTGAGCGCGGATGCGGCTTCGCTGCGCCCCTATTTCGAAGCTACCGCCAACGGCGATGTGACGAAATGGGAAATCGTTCTGCTGCCGCGGCAGAAGCAGCTTGCGCAGTTTCTGAAGCGGCTGCAGCTGACCGGCGGCGAATTCGTCGAGACCATCCGCATCGAGCCGGACGGTGAGGATTTCACGCGCATCGAATTTCGCAAGTCGCGTGGTGACACGGCGTTAACCGAGGCTGAGACACAACTGTTCGGCCGGGAATGAAACTGCAGCCGGGCACTATACGCTGGGCGGTGGTGCTTTGGAGCCTGCTAGCTGCGGCCTGCGTGCTCAACTGTGTTGTCCTCTTCTGCGGCAAGCCGCCGCTGCAGACCGATCTCATGACGTTGCTGCCGCCGACAGAACGCAATCCGGTGGCGGAACGCGCGGTCAGCTCGCTTGCGAACGCAGCAGGCAATCGCATGGTTTTCCTGGTCGGCCATCGTGACGCCACAGTTGCAAAAGACAGTGCGCGCGGCTTCGCGTCCCGTTTGCGCGAGGGCGGCATCACGCGCGTGCAGATCGAAGTCGGCGTCTTCGATCCGCGTCGCGTCGTCGATTTTTACGCGCCTTATCGTTTTAATCTGCTGAGCGAGCGCGACCGCGCGGCGTTCGCGCGCGCAGCGGCGGATCTCGCAGGCCGCCTGCGGCAAAAGCTCTATAGCCCAGTGCGCGGTGGATTGTCCGCGGCGGCATCGTTGGACCCTTTCGGCCTGCTTGATGGCTGGCTGGGCGAGTTGCCGTTAAGCAGCATCCGGCTGGAGCCGGAAGACGGCTTGCTGGTCGCGCGCGGCAGCGCAGGCACCTATGTAATGGTGTCGGCCGGGCTCGACGGTTCGGCCTTCGACAATGCGGCGCAGGATAAGGCACTCGCAAGCGTCGCCGCAGCGGAGTCGGCTTTGCGCCGCGACACGCCGGACGTCGAATTGCTGCGTGCGGGCACCGTTTTTTTTGCGCAGGCCGGGCGCGCAACGGCAACGCGCGAGATGGACATCATCGGCATCGGGTCATTGGCCGGCGTCATCGCGCTCATGTTGTGGCTGTTTCGCTCGCCCCGGCCGCTGCTACTGGGGCTCTTGTCGGTTGCGATCGGCATCAGCGCGGCGATATCCGGGACGGTGCTCATATTCGGCGAGCTGTATTTGCTCACGCTGGTGTTCGGCGCCAGCCTGATCGGCGAAGCAGTCGACTATTCGATCCAGCTTTTTTCTGCGCGGCTGGGAGCAGGCGCCGACTGGGAGCCGCAGACGGGATTGCGGCGCATACTACCGGGCTTGACGGTCGCGCTCGCCACCAGCGTGCTGGGCTATGCGGCGCTGCTGCTGGTACCGTTCCCTGCACTGCGCCAGATTGGTTTCTTCGCCCTGCTGGGGCTGACTGCCGCTTATATATCCGTGATACTGCTGCTGCCCGCATTGCTGCGCTCCGCATCGCGGCGCAGTGTCGACGCCGCGGTGTCGACGCCGCGCCGGCTGCTGGCGTGGTGGCGGTCGCGCATGACCCGGCGTGCGTGCCTTGCGCTGATGGCGGTACTGCTGCTGCTCGCAGTGCCGGGACTGCTGCGCCTGACCGGCGACGACGATATCCGCCTGTTGATCAGCCGGCCGCCGCTGCTGGTCAGCCAGGATCTGCAGATCCGTGCGCTGACCGGGCTCGGCAACGACAGCCAGTTTTTCCTGGTGGAAGGAAACTCGGCGGAACAAGTGCTCGCGAACGAGGAGCGGTTGTGCGAGCGCCTGCGGGCACTGGCGGCGCGCGACGGCATCAGCGGTTTCCAGGCGGTTTCATCGTTCGTGCCGTCGGCGGCGCGGCAGGCTGCGAACCGCCAGTTATGGGAGGCTGTGTTCCGCGATCCCACTCAGATTCGCAGCCTGCTCGCCCGCGAGGGTCTGCGCGATGACGTCATCGACACATTGATTGCTGATTTTCATCGCAGCGCCGGTACCGTGCTGACGCCCGACACCTGGTTGAGTTCGCCATTGTCGACGCCGTACCGCCATCTATGGCTCGGCAAAGTGGACAGCAGTTACGCGTCGGTGGTGCTCCCGCGCGGCGTGCGCGATACCGCCATGCTGGAAGAAACGGCGCGCGGAGTTGCGGGCGTGCTGCTTGTCGACAAGGCGCGCAGCGTCTCGCATCTTTTCCGTGATTTGCGCCGCTGGGGCGGCCTGTGGCTGTTCGGCGCGGCCGCGCTCGTATTCATGATTTTGCGCACGCGCTACGGCTGGCGCGACGGTGCGGCGATGCTGGTGCCGACTTTGCTCGCGATGGCGCTGTCCCTCGGGCTGTTCGGCTATTTGGGCATCGCGCTAACGTTGTTCAACCTGATGGGACTGATGCTGGTGCTCGGCGTCGGCGTCAACTACGCAATTTTCCTGCGCGAAGGTGGCGTCAATGAAGCCGCGACCTTGCTCGGCGTATTGCTGTCGGCTGCCACGACCTTACTGTCGTTCGGCCTGCTGGCATTGAGTTCGATGCCGGCCCTGCACAGCTTCGGACTGTCATTGCTCGTCGGCATCACCATCGCGGTACTGCTCGCCCCCATGGTGTTGAGCTTCCGGCATGAGGCCGCATGCGCAAGCTGACATTGCTCGCCATGCTCGCGCTGACCGCCTGTGCTGGTCCGCCGGAACCGGGCTGCGCACGGTTGCCCGACGGCGCGCGCTATTGCCTGCAAAAAACCACGGCGATGATGCCGCTGCAGGCCACTCAGCGTGTTGATGTCGCGCGCGACGGCAACGTGCATAACCTGGTTGCCGAGGTCGAAGTCGACGCCGCAGGAATGCGCATGGTCGTCGTCACCCCTTTCGGGCAAAAACTGCTGCAACTCGAATATGATAATCAGATGGCGCGCGTGGACGGTGTGAATGCAGTCAAGGAGCGGCTCGATCCGGTGCTGGCTGCCGCGCTCGTCCAGCTCGTGCTGTGGCCGGCCGAAGCGGTGCGCGCGGGCCTTGGGGGCTCAGCGACGCTCGAAGAGACGCCGCGCGAGCGGCGCGTGCTCGGCGCAAGCGGCGCCTTGTTATTGAGCGTGCAAACCGAGGGCGCGCTGCCGGTCTATCGCAAACTGCGCGTGACGGCGCCCGCTGCGCACCTCGTGCTGGACATCGAGACGTTGCAGGACGCGCCGCAATGACGGCAACAGCGCGCTGCTATTTGTCGGCGCTGGGCCTGATCAATGCGCTGGGTAGCGGACGCTCGGAGGTGTGCGGCCGCCTGCTTGCAGGCGACAGTTCCGGCATGGTCATGGAAACCGGCTGGCTGCAAGCGGGTGAATCACGGGTAGGCCGCGCGCGCGGCGCGCTGGTGGATGTCCCGCCGGCATTCGCGCGCTATCGCTGCCGCAATAACCAATTGCTGCTCGCCGCGCTCGCGCAGATCGAGCCGGAACTCGCGGTGGCAATCAGCCGCTACGGCGCTTCCCGCATCGGCGTGGTTTTGGGCGGCAGTACCTCCGGTATCGCCGAGGGCGAGGCGGCTATACGCGCGGTGCACGCGGGACAATCGATGCCAGCGGAGTTTGACTATGCGCAGCAGGAAATCGGCATGCCCGCGGTATTTCTTGCGCGGTATCTTGGGCTCAGCGGCCCGGCGTACACGGTGTCCACCGCGTGTACGTCAAGCGCGAAGGCGTTCGTCTCGGCGCGCAATCTGCTTCGCGCCGGACTGTGCGACGCCGTGCTGGTGGGCGGCGTCGATTCGCTGTGCCGGTTGACGGTGGGCGGATTTACGGCGCTTGAATCGACCACGGTGGCTTTGTGCAACCCGATGAGCCGCAACCGTTGCGGCATCAACATTGGCGAAGGCGCGGCGCTGTTCCTGCTCACCCGCGAACCGGCAGCGGTCGAACTGCTTGGCGCCGGTGAATCCAGCGACGCGTATCATATTTCAGCGCCGTCCCCCGACGGCAAGGGCGCCGAAGCCGCAATGCGCGCCGCGCTGGCCGACGCCGGTGTGCTGCCGGCAGCCGTTGACTACGTGAATCTGCACGCAACTGCAACGCGCAAGAACGACGAAATGGAAAGTCTCGCGCTCGCGCGCACGCTTGCGCGCGACGTGCCGTGCAGCGGCACCAAGCCGCTCAGCGGTCATACGCTGGGTGCCGCCGGCGCCATCGAGCTCGCGTTTTGCTGGCTTGCGCTGGTGGATGGCGACGGGCGACTGCCGCCGCATGTATGGGACGGCGAGACGGATGCCGCGCTGGCTCCGCTGGCGCTGATCACCGGCGGGCAGCGCTTTGCCCGGCCAAGCGGCCGCGTCTGCATGAGCAACTCGTTTGCGTTCGGGGGCAGCAACGTCAGCTTGCTGGTCGGAGACGCGCGGTGAGTGCAGCACCGGAGTTTCCCGCCATCGACGAGCTGCTGCCGCATCGCGGCGCGATGCGGCTGCTCGACCGCGTCGCCGGCTGGGATGAAGACACGGTGAGCGTCGGTTGCCGCGTCCGCGCGCAGCAATGGTATTCCGAAGCCGGCGGACACATGCCGGCGTGGCTAGGCGTCGAGTTGATGGCGCAAGCGATTGTTGCTCACGTCAGCCTCATCGCGCGCCGCGCGGGCAGGCCGCCAAAAGAAGGCGTATTGCTCGGTACCCGCGCGTTCCGCGCCAGCGTGCCGCGGTTTTCCGTCGATGCCGAACTGCTTATCAGCGCGCGGCGCATGTTCGTCGATACGAGCGGGCTCGGCGCATATGACTGCGATATACTGTGCGGCGGCGACAGCGTGGCGCACGCCACGCTCAAGGTTTTCGAACCGGCGGATTTCAGGGCATTTATCGGGCAGAGCAGGCAATGACGGCGCGGCGGGTCTTGGTTACCGGATCGAGTCGCGGTATCGGAAGCGCGATCGCACTGCGCCTTGCCCGCGATGGCTACGCGGTCACCGTGCATTGCCGCGAGCGGCGCGCCGATGCCGACTGCATCGCTGCCCAGATTGCCGCGATCGGCCAAGCTGCGCCAGTGCTGCAGTTCGATGTGACCGACCGCGCTGCGAGCCGCGCCGCGCTCGCGCTCGATGTCGAGCAATACGGCGCCTATTACGGCGTCGTGTGCAACGCCGGCATAACACGCGATCAGGCTTTTCCGGCGCTTACCGACGATGACTGGGATGCAGTCCTGGCGACGAGCCTCGATGGTTTTTTTAACGTGGTGCAGCCGCTCGTGATGCCGATGGTGCGCGCGCGCAAGGGCGGCCGCATCGTTACGCTGGCATCGGTCTCCGGCGTCATCGGCAACCGCGGCCAGGTCAACTATAGTGCCGCCAAAGCTGGCGTGATCGGCGCGACCAAGGCGCTTGCCGTGGAACTCGCGAGCCGCAACATCACGGTCAACTGCGTCGCGCCCGGGTTGATAGACACCGATATCCTGACGGGCCTGCCGCTCGAAAAGGCATTGAAAATGGTACCCATGCGGCGCGTCGGCAGGCCGCAGGAAGTAGCGGCGGCCGTCGCCTTCCTGATGGCGGACGACGCCGCGTACATCACGCGGCAGGTCATAGGCGTGAACGGCGGCATCATCTGATGAAGCGGGTAGTCGTCACCGGCATGGCTGGAATCACGGCGCTGGGCGAGTGCTGGCCGGTCATCGAGGCGCGGCTGCGCGTGCAACAGAGCGGCATCCGGCGCATGCCCGAGTGGGATTTTTACAGCGCCCTCAATACGCGGCTCGGCGGGCCGGTGGACGGGTTCCAAGTGCCTGCACATTACTCGCGCAAGATGATCCGCGCCATGGGCCGCGTTTCCATCATGGCGGTGCGCGCGACGGAAAACGCGCTCAAGGACGCGGGCCTGCTGGGCGAGGCGTCGATACGCGACGGCAGTATGGGCATCGCGTACGGTTCGTCGGCCGGCAGCGCCGAGCCGGTGCGCGCCTTCGGCAACATGCTCGAGACCGGCTCCATGCAGGGCATCACCTCGACCAGCTACATCCAGATGATGAGCCATACCACGGCAGTCAACATCAGCGTTTTCTTCGGCGTCCAGGGGCGCATCATTCCGACCAGCAGCGCGTGCACGTCGGGCAGCCAGGCGCTCGGTTACGCATTCGAAGCGATCCGTTATGGCCGCCAGGTATTGATGGTGGCCGGCGGTGCCGAAGAACTGTCCGGCGCAGGGGCCGCGGTGTTCGACACGCTGTTTGCGACCAGCACGCGTAATGACACGCCCGGCCTGACGCCGCGGCCGTTCGACAGGGCGCGCGACGGCCTGGTCGTCGGCGAGGGCGCCGCCACGCTCATCCTTGAAGAGTTCGAGCACGCCAAGGCGCGCGGCGCCACTATATACGCGGAGATCACCGGTTTCGGCTGCACGTCCGACGGCGCCCATGTCACACAACCCGAGACCGGCACGCAGGCAGCGGCGATGCGCTTGGCGCTCGCCGACGCGCAAGTCGCGCCCCCAGCGATCGGCTATGTAAACGCCCACGGCACAGCCACTGACCGCGGCGACGTCACCGAGAGCATGGCAACGCAGGCGGTGTATGGGCCGCGCGTGCCCATCAGCTCGCTGAAGAGCTATTTCGGCCATACGCTAGGCGCGTGCGGCGCCATCGAAGCATGGCTGGGCATTGAAATGTTGCGGCACGGCTGGTATGCGCCTACGATCAATCTCGAGCATGTCGACCCGAATTGCGTCGAGCTCGATTACATCACCGGCAACGGCCGCGACATGGACAACGAATATGTAGTCAGCAATAATTTTGCTTTTGGCGGCATCAATACATCGCTGATTTTCAGGCGACTTGCCGGCGGCAGTTGACGGGGAAAAGCGTCTTTCGCGTGCGGTCCGGCGGCTGCAGCAGTCTTTAATCACAGGGAGCAATACATGAGATTCGTTTATGCGGCAGTCCGCGCCCTCGCGGTCATTCTCCTGCTGCACGCGGCCAGCGCGCATGCGCAACGCCAGCCGGTGCCGGTAGTCAATTACGAAAACCAGCTGGTCGCGCGCAACGACGGCAAGCGGCTGAACAATGCGGAGGTGCGCCAGGCCATTCAAAACGCGGCCGCCGCGCACAAATGGACGCTGGCGCCGGCGGGCGACAACAACATGCTGGCAACGCTGATCGTGAACAACAAGCATACGGTGGTCGTGAGCATCGAGTACAACCCGGAAAAATTCAGCTTGCGCTATCAAAGCAGCGTCAATATGAAAGCCGGCAAGGTGGATGGGCAGGATGTCATCCATCCGTTCTACAACCGCTGGGTGCTGACCTTGCTCGACGCAATCCGCATCGAGCTGAACAGAGTCTGAACGCGCGCCGCCGAACGGGGCAGGCCGGCGTGCGGCGCGCGGTTGTCACCGGGCTAGGTATCGTTTCATGCATCGGCAACAGCCTGCATGACGTAGAAAGCGCGTTGCGCGAGGGGCGTTGCGGCATACGCCGCGCCGAAGAGCATGTGCAGCATGGTTTGCGCAGCTGCGTGGCGGGTATTCCCGACCTGTCCGACGAGCCGCTAGTGGATCGCAAGCTGCGGCGGTTCATGGCCGATGCGGCGATCTACGCGCATCACGCCATGCGGCTAGCGCTCGACGATGCCGGGCTCACTCGTGAGCGCATTTCCAATCCGCGCGCCGGTCTCGTCGTCGGCTCAGGCACGGGGTCTCCGTATGAGCATCACCTGGCGATCGAGACGATGCGCACAAAAGGGCTGCAAATGGTGCTGCCGTATGGCGTTCCGCGCATCATGGGCAACACCGCGTCGGCCAACCTCGTGTCCGCGTTCGGCATACAGGGCGTGAGCTATTCGATAACATCTGCGTGCGCTACGTCGGCGCATTGCCTCGGTCATGCAGCCGAGCTCGTGCAGTTCGGCAAGCAGGACATTGTTTTCGCCGGCGGCAGCGAAGAAGTGCGCTGGACTTCGGCGGCGCTGTTCGACGCCATGGGCGCGCTGGCTACCCGCTACAACGACACGCCGGCTGTGGCGTCGCGTCCTTACGATACTGAACGCGATGGATTTGTCATCGCCGGCGGCGCGGGCATCCTGGTGATCGAAGAACTGGCTCACGCGCGCGCGCGCGGCGCGCGCATTTACGCCGAATTAACGGGCTATGGCGCGACCTCGGACGGTCTGGATATGGTCGCCCCGTCGGCTGACGGCGCGGGACGCGCCATGGCGGCGGCGCTGCAGCAGTCCGGCGCGCGCATCGATTACATCAACACCCATGCACCGTCGACGCGCAGCGGGGACGTGGTCGAGCTGGAAGCGATCCGTCACACGTTTGGGCATGATGTTCCGCTGCTGTCGTCCACCAAGGGACTGACCGGACATGCCATCGCGGCATCCGGCGTGCACGAAGCAATTTATTGCCTGTTGATGATGGACCGCGGCTTTGTCGCGGCATCCGCCAACGTGCTGGAGCCGGACCCGGCCGTGCGCGGCCTGCCGCTCGTCACGGCGACGGTCGAGCGCCGCATTGACTCGGTGATGTCCAATAGTTTCGGTTTCGGCGGCACCAACGCCTGTCTCGTGTTCAATCGCGTCGAGGATTGATCCGGCGGCGGGCTACTGCGTGCTTTTTCGCGCGATCAGGTTGATCAGTGTTTCTTCGCGCGCGCCACGCGCGGGCGGCACATAGCCCGGCAGCAGGCTGAACAAGCCGAGGTCCGGCCGGCTCCACCACAGGTAGGGATACGAGATCTCGTCGTCGGCGATCTGGAAGCCGGCTGCGCGCACCATGCCGGCAAATTCCTCCGCGCTGCGTTGCAAATGCATCGGGTGCCTGAATAACAGTCGGATGGCCCACGAGTGTATGTATGCGCGCGTCGATTCCGCGAACAGAAGCAGGCCGCCAGGCTTCAGCACGCGATGGATTTGCGCCAGTGTTTCCTCCTGCCGGACCAAGTGATGAAACGTTTGATGGCAAAACACCAAGTCGACGCTGCCGTCCGGCAAGTCGATCTGCGGGCACACTCCCTCAAGCAACTCGACGCTGAGGCCGTCGCGTTCGGCTTGTTGCCGCGCCTGCTGCAAAATAGCCGGAATCGCCTCGAGCCCGATCAGACGGCGCGGACGGAAGCGCTCCTGCAACAGACGAAACGATTTGCCCTGGCCGCACCCGATGTCGAGCACGACATCAGCCTGAACCGGCTGCCGCAGCAGGCGGCAAAGGTCATTGACCGCCGCCACCAGTACGAAAATCAACCAGGTTTCAGTGCCGAGAAACCACACGCCGAAGCGTGTTTCGCTGACGATTTCGGGCGAGGATTCCATCCCTGCTTGAGATTCAGCCGCCGAACCAGCGGCCGCGCAGCGCTTTGATGCCTTCAACGATGCGCTGCGCGACGGAAGCCGGACGGCCTTCCGCGGCGGTCTGCACGCGCAGCGCTTTCACGAGTTCCGGAGTGTGCTGATAGGTGAGATAGCGCTGCAGCGCCGCGTGCACATGGCCCTTCAGCACCTTCACGTTCACCGGCTTGTTGAGGAAACGGAAGATCTGCGCCTCGTTGATAAGCTCGATCACGAGTTCGGAATCCGACGCCGAAGTTACGACGATGGTCAGGATCTGCGGATTCTCCTGCTTCAACAGCTTCAGCATCGCGGTCAGCTGGCCGTGGCCCGCGTCGACGTCCGTGACGACGACTGCGATCTCGCGCGCCTGCATTGCCGCGACAGCCGCGTCGACGTCCGCGGCGTAAACAACGGGGCACAACCCGCCGATCAATTCGCGCAGGACGCGAAAAATTTCTTCGTCCTCGTCGACGACCAGCACACCGGCATCCATTTTTCGCGGCAGTTCGGTCTTGACCGCTTTGGTATCGGCAAGTTGCAGCGCAATGGTGGCGCCTTCGGCGACGATGGTCTGCAGCTGGACGTTGTCCCACGGTTTGCTGATAAAGCGGTAAACCTCGCCATCGTTGATCGAGCCGACAATCGAGGCGAGGTCGGAATAGCCGGTGAGCAGCACGCGCACGCTGCTCGGCGAAATTTCCTGCGAGCGGCGCAACAGCTCGACGCCCGCCATCACCGGCATGCGCTGGTCGCTGATGATTACGTGCATGTGATACTTGCGCATGAAGTCGAGCGCTTTGTTGCCATCCGTCGTGGTGAACACGTGATAGCGCTGGCGGAACAGCGACTTCAGCGCGGTCAATATGCGCTCTTCATCATCGACCACCAGCAGACGGGCCTGCTTGATCCCGGTATCGAGGCTGATCGCGCTGTCACCGGTCAGCAGCGCGGGATCGATATCCGCCGTCTGTGCGGGAACGCCGGCGGGAGGCGCGCTGGTCAACAGCCGGGCGGCGTTCATCAGCGCCGCGCCATCGGGTGCCGGTGCGGCCGGCACATTGTTATCCGGCGTGTTGAGCGTGGCGTCTATGGCGCCGCGGAAAGCATCCGTGAATTCACGCGCGCTCTGAAAGCGGTCCTCGCGCTTTTTGGCCAGCGCTTTCTGCAGCACGCGGTCGACCAGCGGCGACAGCTTCGCGTTCAGCGACGACGGATCGGCCGGCCGCTGGTTGAGCACCTGATGCATGACGGCCGCGGAGTTGCCGGTAAACGGCTTGCGGCCGGCGAGCAACTCATAAGCAATGACCCCGATCGAATAGAGGTCGGCATGATGCTCGACGTCGGTGCCCATGAATTGCTCGGGCGCCATGTAGTGCGGCGTGCCGAGCACGTCGCCGACCTGGGTCAGCTGCGATGACTCGATGCGCGCGATGCCGAAATCGCTGATCTTGATGCGGCCGTCGTTGTTGATCAAAATATTAGAGGGCTTGACGTCGCGGTGGATGACGCCCGCCGCGTGTGCGTGGCCGATGCCGTCGAGCAGCTGGCGGATGATTTCGCCGACCTCGCGGATTTCATAACCGACTTCCTGCTGCAGATGTTGCGCGAGCGTCTTGCCGTTGACGAGCTCCATCACGATGTAAGCGACCGCGTCGTCTTCGCCGAAATCGTAAATCTGCACGATGCGCGGATGCACGAGGCGGCCGACCGCCTGCGCCTCGTGGCGGAAGCGTTGCATGATGTGCTTCAGGTCTTCCGGGCCGACCGATGCTTTTGATATTGCCTTGATCGCCACAGCGCGCGAGATCGCCGTGTCGAAACCGCGATAGACGCTGCCCATGCCGCCCTTGCCGAGCACATCCTGAATTTCGTACTTGCCGATTTTTTGCGGGGCCGTCATGTTTTTGCTCAGACTCCGGGGCTCGCGTCAGCCGTGGGTTGGTGCGGCAGCCACACGGTGAAACGGGTGCCGCTGCCGATCTTTGACTCGACATTGATGCGCCCGCCGTGCTGTTGCACGATCTTGTATGAAATCGACAGCCCGAGGCCGGTACCTTTGCCGATTTCCTTGGTCGAGAAAAACGGGTCGAATATCTTTGGCAGTACGTCGGGAGCGATGCCGCCGCCATTGTCAGCCACGTCGACCGCGACGCCATCGCCGTCGGCGCGCGTCGTCAGCGTGATCGTGCCCTGGCGGTCGCCCATCGCCTGGGCGGCGTTCGTGATCAGATTGAGAAATACCTGGTTGATTTGCGAGGGCGAGCACACGATGGGCGTGATATTGCCGAACTTCTTGTCTATCGTGACCGCTTTGAGCAGATGCTTGGCCAGCAGCAGCGTGCTTTGGAGCCCTTCGTTCAGGTCGAAGCTCGTCACCTTGCTGCGGTCGAGGCGGCTGAAATCTTTCAGGTTGCCGACGATCTCCGCCATCTGGCCGGTGCCGTATAGCCCGTCTTTGACGAGGTTGCCGAGTTCGGCGATCACGCCTTCCTGCTTGAGTTGCGCTACTTGCGACGACAGCAGCGCAAACTGGCGAGACAGCCCCTCCGGATCATTGCCCGCCTGCAGCAACGCGAGCAATTTTTCGCAGTTATCGATAGTGGCACCGAGCGCAGGCAACTTGTCGGCGACGGTGCCCAGGCTGTTCTTGACGTAGGCGAGCGGTGTATTGATCTCGTGCGCGACCCCGGCCACCATCTGGCCGAGCGACGACATTTTTTCGGATTGTATGAGTTGCGCTTCCGAATCCTTGAGATGCTGCAGGGCCTCTGACAATTGCCGCGTGCGCTCCTGAACGCGACGCTCGAGGTCGATGTTGGCGGCCTTCAGATTGCCGCCCAGGTAGGCCAGCAGCACGAGCAGCGCGCCCGCATAAGCAATAAGGTAGACGCGATAGCGCTCCTTGTCCGCCAAAGCTGCCTCGACTTCCGTGTTGAATGAGAACGTCAGATTGTCGAGCCGCGGGCCGGACGTCAGGAGCGCAAGCTTGGCGAACAGCGCCTGCTCAACGGGCTTCGCCTTAAGCAGCGTCTGCACCGCGCCTTCGACGCGCGCAGCATTTTCACGCAGGGCTTCCGGCGCCTGGCGCAGTTGCCCGGCCGTGGTTTCGAGCGCAGCGCGCTGGGCATCCTGCCCCAGCACATAGTACAAAGGCGCTGTCATCGCCAGAGTGTTGAGGGTCTGCTCGAGCGCGGGCGGGTGCGATTTCGATGTTGCACTTTGCGCAGCCAGCTCGGCCGCGCCCGTCAGTACGACGCGCACAGCACCCTGTGCCGCGCCATTTTCGGCGTTGAATTTCTCGATCAGCGCGGCTTTCTGCTGGATTGCCGCGTTCAGCTCGGGCAGTCCCGCGCTGACCGACGCACTGGGCGTCCGTTGCACCGCCCCCGCCAGGTTTTCAAGCGCCTTGCGTGCGGCCGTCGTGCGGTTGGGCGCGGGCAGTTCGGCGGCCGGCAGCTCGTTACGAGCGCGCACCACGTCGAGGTCCCAGCGGCTATCGATGTCCTTCAATTCGCGCAGCAGTCCGACAATTTCGTTTTGCTGCCGCAAATCGATGGCTTCGGTCTTGTTGTAGAGAAACGCCAGCGCTCCCGCCAGCGCTGCCGCGCCCACGCAGAGCAGCACGGTATGAAGAGCTTCGGATTTATTCACGCGCAGGCCTTATTCACCCAGGTAGGCGTGCCGCACGCGAGGATTGACCAGCAGTGTGCGCGCTTCATCATGCAGCGTAATCTCGCCGCTTTCCATCACGTAGCCGCGGTCGCACATTTCGAGCGCAAGCCGGGCGTTTTGCTCGACCAGCAGAGTCGTCACACCCCTCGCCGCGATGGCGCGGATGGTCGCGAAGATCTTCTGCACCATCAATGGCGCGAGCCCCATGCTCGGTTCGTCGAGCAGCAAGAGGCGCGGGCGGCTCATGAGCGCGCGGCCGATGGCGAGCATCTGCTGCTCGCCCCCGGAAAGGGTGCCCGCGATCTGGCGGCGGCGCTCGGCAAGGCGCGGAAACATTGTGAACACGTAGTCATGATCGGCCCGAATCTCCTGCTTGTCGTCGCGGCTGTATGCGCCCATGTCGATATTCTCATCGACGGTCAAAAGCGGGAACACGCCGCGCCCTTCCGGTACCAGCGCAATGCCCCGCGCGACCAGCCGGTGCGACGGCATTGCCGTGATGTCCGCGCCATTGTAACGGACGCGACCCGCGCTGGGGCGAACGAGACCGGTGAGCGCTTTCAATGTGGTCGTTTTGCCGGCGCCGTTGGCGCCGATCAGCGTGACCATTTCACCGGAATTGATGTAAAGGTCTATTCCTTTGACCGCGTTGATGCCGCCGTAAGCAACTTTGAGTCCTTGCACCGACAGCAGTGGCGCGCCCGCTGCGTCGTCGAATTTGCGCGCGTCAGGCAACCGGGCCCCCACGCTGCCCGCGCTCACGCAATGGCACCGCCGAGATAGGCTTCGATGACAGCGGCATCGCGCTGGACGGCGGCCGGCGGGCCTTCAGCGATTTTCCTGCCGTAATCGAGAACAGCAACGCGGTTGCAGAGTCCCATTACCAGCTTCACGTCGTGCTCGATCAGCATTATTGTCGTGCCGTCATCGCGGATGCGCTCGAGCAGTTGCCTCAGCGTCGTGGTCTCGGTCGCATTCATGCCGGCGGCCGGCTCGTCGAGCGCAAGGAGCTTGGGAGCGGTGGCGAGCGCGCGCGCAATTTCGAGCCGGCGCTGATCGCCATAAGGCAGACTGTGAGCAAGATCGTGCTGACGGCCCGCAATGCCGACATAGTCGAGCAGATATTGCGCGCGTTCATGGATAGCGCATTCTTCGTCGCGCGTGGCGCGTGTGCGCAATATTGCGCCAAACACGCCGCTATTTGTACGCACATGCCGGCCAATCATTACGTTCTCGAGCGCAGTCATGTTCTGGAACAGGCGTATGTTCTGGAAAGTGCGCGCTATGCCCGCGGCGGCAACCGCATGCGTGGATGTCACCTTCAACGGCGCGCCATCGAGCAGAAACTGCCCGCGATCGACCGTATAAAATCCCGTCAGCACGTTGAAGAACGTGGTTTTGCCCGCGCCGTTGGGGCCGATCAAGCCGTAGATTTCGCCGCGCTCGATGTTAAGGGTAACGTCCGTCAGCGCCTCGAGTCCGCCGAAGCGCTTGCCGATGCCCATGGCTTGCAACAAGGCCGTCATGATTCGGTCAGCTCCCGCTTTCTTACCCTGGAGGGCCACAGGCCGGCCGGGCGGAACAGCATCATCAGCATGAGCGCCAGCCCGAACAGCAGCATGCGTATCACTTCCGGTTCGACGAACGATTTGCCGAACAGCAGGCGCTGCAGCGGGTCGACCGTGTAGCGCAGGATCTCGGGCACGAACGACAGCAGCAGTGCGCCGACGATGACGCCCCAGATATTGCCCATGCCGCCCAGCACGACCATCGACAGGACCATGATCGATTCGACGAGCACGAAGCTTTCGGGGCTGATGAAGCCCTGGATCGCGGAAAAGATGCCGCCCGCGATGCCGCCGAACGAAGCGCCCATCGCAAACGCCAGCAGCTTGATGTGCGCGGTGTTGATGCCCATCGCGCCGGCAGCGACTTCGTCCTCGCGGATCGCCTGCCACGCGCGGCCGATGCGCGAATCCTGCAGCCGTACATTGATCACGATGACGGCCAGCAGCACGAGCAGCAGCAGATAGTAGTATTTCACCGGGCCGCTGAAAGTGATGCCGGCCACGGTCTCGCTTTGATTGAAGCTGAAGTCGCCGAGGCGGAACGGATCGATGCGCGAAATGCCCTGCGGGCCATTGGTGATGTTGACCGGTTGGGAGAGGTTGTTGAAGAAAATGCGCACAATTTCGCCGAAGCCGAGCGTGACGATGGCAAGATAGTCGCCGCGCAGTTTCAGGGTCGGTGCGCCGAGCAGCACGCCGAAGAAGCACGCGACCAGCGCGCCGATCGGCAGGATGATCCAGAACGGCAGATGAATGTTGAATTGCGGCGACGCGAGCAACGCATACGTGTAGGCACCGACGCCGTAGAACGCGATATACCCGAGATCGAGCAGGCCCGCGTAGCCGACCACGATATTGAGGCCAAGCGAGAGCAGCGCGAACAGTATCGCCAGATTCATGATGCGCACCCACGCGGTGCCGACCGCGGCCAGCGCAAACGGCAGGACGAGCAAGGCAATCGCGATCAGCGCGATGCCGGCCCACAGCGCAGCGGGATGCTGCCTGACCCGGTCGAATCCCGCGCGCGTCATCTACGCCCGCGCGCCGACGCGCTCGCCGAGCAGGCCGGACGGCCGCAGCACCAGCACAGCGATCAATACGAGAAAGGCGAACACATCCTGGTAGTTGCTGCCGAAAACGTTGTTGGTCAGATCGCCGATGTACCCGGTGCCGAGCGCCTCGACGATGCCGAGCAGCATGCCGCCGAGCATCGCCCCGGCAAGATTGCCGATGCCGCCGAGCACCGCCGCGGAAAACGCTTTAAGCCCCAGCAATGAACCCATCGTATAGTGCGCGACGCCATAATACGTGCCTATCATGACGCCGGCGACCGCAGCGAGCGCGGCGCCGAGCATGAAGGTCGCCGCAATCATGCGATCAATGTTGACGCCCATCAGTCCGGCGATATGCGGATTCTGCGAAGTTGCGCGCATGGCGATCCCCAGGCGCGTGCGATACACGATCAGCGTGAGTCCCGCCATCATTACGATCGACGTCAGCACGATGGCGATCTGCACCGTGGTGATGGTCGCGCCAGCGATATCGAATACATGATTTGGTATGAGCTGCGGGAACGCGAGCGGGTTGCGGCTCCAGATCATCATGGCGACGTGCTGCAGGATAATGGACGCGCCGATCGCGGTGATCAGCGGCGCCAGACGCGGCGCATGGCGCAAGCGCCGGTACGCGAACCGTTCGAGCGCGTAGCCGATGAGAACGCAGACCGGGATCGCGGCCGCCGTTGCGATCAACACGATCGCGAGCGGGGGTAGGCCGGTATTCGCGCCGAGCGCGCCCATCACTGTAAACGCGACCATCGCGCCTATCATCACGATTTCGCCGTGCGCGAAATTGATCAGCTGGATGATGCCGTAGACCATCGTGTAGCCGAGCGCGACGACAGCGTAGACACTGCCCAGGGTCAGCCCGTTGATCAACTGCTGCAGGAATACGTCCATCGCGGAAGGGTGCGTACCTCACAACAAAACGGCACCCGCAGGTGCCGTTTGTGTGGAGTCGCGCGTGCTTAGCCGGCCATCACTTTTTGGCCGGCTCGGCGGGGGCGGGTGCCGGAGCCGCAGCAGGAGCCGCCGGTGCAGCAGCAGGGGCGGCGGCGGGCGCGGCTGCCGGTGCCGCGGCCTTGACGAAATCGTCGTAGCTGGTGGTCTTGCCGCTCTTGATGATTGCGATCGGCGCTATCTTGCCTTCCTTCATCGTGAAGATAGTCATCTCGGCGTCTTTACGGTCGCCTTTGGCATCGAATTCGATTTTGCCGGTCGCGCCGTCGAAGCTGATTTTAGCGAGCTCCGGCAGATATTTCGCGGGGTCGGCCGAGTTGGCTTTTTTCATCGCTTCGATCAGCAAGTTCGCGCCGTCGTAGGTAAACGGCGAATAGAGTATCGGCTCGGAATTGAATTTTGCTTTGTAAGCATCGAGGAAGCTTTTGCTCGCGGCTTGCACCGGAATGCCGGCTTGCGAGCAGAGCAGTCCCTCGGCCGCGGGGCCGGCGAGTTCAGCCATCTTGTCCGTGCAGGCGCCGTCGCCGAACGCAAACACCGCCTTGATGCCGAGCTCTTTACCTTGCTTGAGCAAGGGCCCGCCGGTCTGGTCCATGCCGCCGTAGAAAATCGCGTCGGGCTTCTTGCTGCGGATCTTGGTCAGGATCGCCTTGAAATCGGTCGCGGTATCGGTGGTTTTTTCGCGCGGCAGTACTTTGACGCCGGCGGCCTTGAGGGTTTTTTCGACTTCGTTGGCGAGACCTTCGCCGTAGGAACTCGCATCGTCGATGACCGCGACCAGCTTGGGTTTGCGTTCGGCGGCGAGATAACTGGCGATGGCCGGGCCCTGCTGGTCGTCGCGGCCGACGGTGCGGAATACCACCTTGAAGCCTTGTTCCGTCAGCTGAGGATTGGTGGACGATCCCGTAATCATCGGTATGCCCGCTTGGTTGTAAATTGCGGACGATGGAATCGACACGCCCGAGTTGAGATGGCCGACAACGCCGGCGACCTTCGCGTCGACGAGTTTTTGCGCCACCGTTGTGCCCACTTTCGGATCGCCCTGATCGTCATCGGCGACCAGCTCGAATTTGATTTTCTTGCCATCGAGCGTGACGCCTTTGGCATTGGCTTGGTCGATCGCGAGGCGTGCGCCATTCTCGTTGTCTTTACCCAGATGCGGCGTCTTGACTGTGAGCGGCCCGACATGGCCTATCTTAACGATCGTTGCCGCCGGAGCCGGCGGTGGAGCTTCGGCTTGCGGCGCCGGTTTAGGCGGCTCTTCCTTGCCGCAACCCTGCAGCAGAAGCGCGGTGGCAAACAACAATCCGGTGGCTAAGGACTGACTGCGGTTCATGGTCTCTCCCGTGAGCATAAATTGTTGTTGCAGCGGAACAATTGATTATCCGTAGGCGTCCGGCGATTGTCAATTTAGAGCGCCTACGGACGTTCAATGTAAAAGGGCGCGCCTGAAAACGGCGCGCCCTTTGGCAACGGATGGCAGTGCGGTCGAGGCTTACTTTGCTTTGGCCATCATCAAGTCGACCACCGCTGTGACTTCGGCATCGGACAAATTCGCAAAACCGCCTTTGGCGACCATTGCGGTGCCGGGCTTGCCCTGAAGTGCCGATTTGTACAGTGCATCCTTGCCTGTCTTGATGCGCGGCGCCCAAGCGGCCTTGTCACCGAGCTTGGGCGCATTGGCAACGCCCGCATCGTGGCAGGTTGCGCACGCGCTTTTATACGTTTCATCAGCGGTGGCGGCGAAAGTACTGCCGGCCGCTGCCAGGCTCACGAGGCCCAAGGTTCCGATCAACAACGATTTCATGCTGTCTCCTTTGAAAGGCAAATAAAAATCCGCCGGCATCATAGCAAATCCGTCCCGCTTCATCCAATGGGCTCAGGGGGCGCTGTCAGCACGCCAAGCAACGCGGTGCAATCTGCTATCGGGGGTAAACAGGTAACGCCGCGGCATACCCACGCGTTGACCTTGTCGCCGGCGGGTTTATCGAGCATTGGCGGCAACCCGGCAACGCCGGCCGGAATAGCGAGCACCAGCGCGTGGGGCAGATAGTGGCGGTTGATCCGGCGCTGCCACGCAACGGTCTGCTTGTCGCCCCGCAATACAACGATCGTTGGTGGAACAAGTTGCTCCTCGAGCACCGCGCAGAGGCTGGCGTGCCCGGCTGGTTGATTGTCGAGCAGCGGTTTGAACGCGAGCAACGCGCGCGCCGCCGCCTCGCAATAACGCAGGTCGCCGGTCAGATGGCCCAGCCGGTTGAGCGCCAGCGCCGCGATGCCGTTGCCCGAAGGCGTCGCGTGGTCCTGAGCGCCTTTGGCGCGATAGAGCAATTGCTCGTGATCGTGGCTGACAAAAAAGAATCCGCCTTGCGCGCGGTCTTCGAATTGCTCAAGCAGGACTTCGGCCAGAGCGCGAGCCCAATTGAGATCGTCAATGCGAAATTCGTGCTGCATCAGTTCAAGCAAAGCGTCGAGCAGGAATGCGTGATCGTCGAGATACGCATTGAGATGCGCGACACCATCTTTGGCGGTGGCGAGCAGGCGGCCGTTACGCCAGAGCACGGCCCGCGTGAAATCCAGAGCTTTGCGCGCGGACTGCAGCCACGCAGGCTGGTTAAAGGCGCGTGCTGCCCGTGCCATGCCTTTGATCGTCAGAGCGTTCCAGCTCGCGAGTATTTTTTCATCACGGCCGGGATGCACGCGAAGCGCGCGCGCGGAAAAAAGTTTCGCCCGCGCCGCCTCGAGCAGCGCCTGCGCGCTGGCGGGGGCAATTGCCAGCCGTTTCGCCACAACGGCGAGCGGCTTCGTCACGCGCAGGTGCCAGAATTCGTGTTCAAAGTTGGGCCGCACATCGAGCCCGTAAAGTGGTTCAACCACCGCATATTGGTCGGCGCTCAGCAGGACTTTGATGTCGTCCGGCGTCCAAACATAAAATTTACCCTCGACGTGCTCGGAGTCGGCGTCGAGCGATGAGAAATAGCCGCCTGCCGGCGACTGCATCTCACGCATGATCCACGCTGCGGTTTCGTTCACAACACTTGCGTAGCGCGGTTGCGGCTCGACGAGCGAGAGCTCGCTGTACAACTGCAGCAGCGGACCGTTGTCGTAAAGCATTTTCTCGAAATGCGGAATGTTCCAGTGCGCATCGACGCTGTAGCGGCAGAAGCCGCCGCCCAGCTGGTCGTAAATTCCGCCCTCGGCCATTTTGGTGAGCGTTAGCCGCACCATGCCCAGCGCGTAGTCGTCGCGCACGTCGGCGGCGCGGCGCAGGCAGAAAGCCAGTTCCGCCGGATGCGGAAATTTGGGCGCGGCACCTATGCCGCCGTCGTCTTCGTCGAAAATGTTTTTCAGTTCGCGCAACGCGACGTCGAGCGGAACTGCCGACAAGGTGCCGGCGTGATCCGCGGCCGGCGGTAAGGTGTGCACGAAAGCAGCGCGCAGCGCCATGTTTTGCTGCTCGAGTTCCCCGCGCTTGTCGCGATAGGCGGCGGCGACCTGCGGCATGAGGTCGATGAAGCCCGGCATGCCGTGGCGCGACGTTTTTGGAAAGTACGTGCCGCCGAAAAACGGCGTCTGGTCCGGCATCAGGAACATCGTCAGCGGCCAGCCGCCGTTGCGCCGCGTCAGCAGCGCGTGCGCCGCCTGGTAGATCTGGTCGAGATCGGGCCGTTCTTCACGATCAACTTTGATGTTGATGAAGAGCTCGTTCATCAGCGCCGCAACCGACGCATCTTCAAATGATTCGTGCGCCATCACGTGGCACCAGTGGCATGCGGAGTAGCCGATCGAAAGCAATATCGGCTTGTCCTGTGTAAGCGCTGCGGTGAGCGCTTCTTCGCCCCACGCATGCCAGTCGACGGGATTGCCGGCGTGCTGCTGCAGGTACGGGCTCGTCTGGCGCGCGAGCCGGTTAGCCATGCGTCGGGCAGCGCATCAGGACTGCAACGACGGCCGCAGGTATGCCATGCGATCGATCGAGCGCACGCTGATTTCGCGCACGACTTTCGCGCGCCAGATCCGCAGGGTGATTTCGCTGCCGGCGGCGCCGCTTGCCCACAGCGCATGATAAAAATCGGCCTGGTTTCCGATCGCCGTTTCGCCGATCGCGAGTATCACGTCGCCGCGCTTTACGCCGCCGCGCTCCGCCGGCGAATCGCGCAACACCTGGGTCACGACCACGTGCTGGCGCACTTCTTCCGAATAAATCCCCAGCCAGGGGCGCGCTGCGCCGTTGCGCCGGCCGTGCGTTTTAAGCTCGTCAAGTATGGGCAGAAGGAGATCGGTCGGCACGAACATATTGCCGGGGAATGCGGCGCCGGCGTCGCTCGCGTCGCCGACCCACAATGAGCCGATGCCGATCAATTCGCCCGCGGCGTCGAGCAAGGCCGCGCCGCTGTGATTGTCGCGCGCGGGCGAAGTGAATATTGCATCGTCGAGCGCGTACTCCCACCAGCCGGTAAACGGGCGCCGCCTGACGACGCAGGCATTCGACCAGCCGCCGGCGCCGGCATGCGCGGCGATTGTCATCGTATTCATTTCGCGCGCATTGCCGCTGTTGCCAAGTACGAGCGGCGGATGGTCGAGAGGCTGGGCCGCACGCACGAGGCCGAAGCCGGTCGCGTGATCGAAGCCTGCCACCGTGGCAGGCAGCACGCGGCCGTCCGCTGCAACGACCAGTATTGATTCCGACTCGAGCAGCAGATAGCCGATGGTGAGAATATGACCGACGTCATCGATCAGTACGCCGGTGCCCTCGCGCTCGGTGCCCAGAGTGTCGGCTGTGCGTGCGGTAGCCGGCACGCGGATGCCGAGCTTGACGATCGCGCCCGCGAGATCGTCCGCCGCGAACTTATCGGCAGCGGGCAGGTTGGCCGCGCCCCAAGCGGCCCACGCGGCGGTGATGAGGGAAGGCATGCGCGCGTCGCTGTCGCCGTCTAATCGGTCACCGCGCCTTTGCTGGCGGTCGAGACGAGCTTCACGTATTTCGCGAGGAGCCCGCGCGTATAGCGCGGCTTGGGCTGGCGCCATTTTTTCTTGCGCAGCGCAAGTTCTTTGGCCGTCACGTTGAGTTGTATCAGGCGCTTGTGCGCGTCTATCGTAATCGAGTCGCCTTGCTTGACCAGCGCGATCGGGCCGCCCTCGAACGCTTCAGGCGCGACGTGGCCGACCACCATGCCCCAGGTGCCACCCGAAAAACGGCCATCGGTAATGAGCCCGACCGATTCACCGAGGCCCTGACCGATCAGCGCCGACGTCGGCGCCAGCATCTCCTGCATGCCGGGCCCGCCTTTGGGGCCTTCATAACGGATCACGATTACATCGCCCGCCTTAATTTTTTTGGCGAGTATCGCTTCCATCGCCTTGGGCTCGGAATCGAACACGCGCGCCGGGCCGGTGATCTTCGGCGACTTCAGCCCGGTGATTTTCGCGACGCAGCCTTCGGGCGCCAGGTTGCCTTTCAATATTGCAAGATGGCCGTGCGCGTAGAGCGGGTTGGTCCACGGCCGTATGACGTCCTGGTCCGCGCGCGGTTCGGTCGGAACGGTGGCGAGCTCGTCGGCTAGCGTTTTGCCCGTGATGGTCATGCAGTCGCCGCGGACCAATCCGTGCGCGAGCAGCATTTTCAACACCTGCGGCACGCCGCCGGCGCGGTGAAAGTCAGTGGCGACATAGCGTCCCGACGGTTTCAAGTCGCAGATTACGGGCACCTTCCGTCGCACGCGCTCGAAATCGTCTATCGTCCATTTAACCTGGGCTGCGTGCGCGATGGCGAGGTAATGAAGCACTGCGTTGGTGGAACCGCCAGTGGCCATGATCAGGCTGGCGGCATTCTCGATCGACTTGCGCGTGATGATGTCGCGCGGGCGCAGGTTGAGCCGGATCGCGTTGACGAGCGCTTGTGCCGATGCGGCGGCGGAATCCGCTTTTTCCGCATCCGGTGACGCCATCTGCGACGAACCGAGCAAGCTCATGCCGAGTGCCTCGAACGACGACGACATTGTATTCGCGGTGAACATGCCGCCGCATGCGCCGACTGACGGGCAGGCGTTTTTTTCAATGCCGATGAAATCTTCACGCGCCATCTTGCCGGCGCTGAATGCGCCGACCGCTTCGAACGCGCTGACGACGGTCAGGTCCTGGCCTTTCCACTTGCCGGGCTTGATGGTACCGGCGTAGACGTAGATGCCGGGCACGTTCATGCGCGCCATCGCTATCATGCCGCCCGGCATGTTCTTGTCGCAGCCGCCGCACACCAGCACGCCGTCCATGGCCTGGCCGTTGACTGACGTCTCGATGGCGTCGGCGATGACTTCGCGCGAGACCAGCGAATATTTCATCGCTTCGGTGCCCATGCCGATGCCGTCGGTGATGGTCGGCACGCCGAACACCTGCGGCATCGCGCCGGTTTCCCGCAGGGCCGCCATCGCGCGGTCCACCAGCGGCTGGATACCGGCGTTGCACGGGTTCATGTTGGAGTGGCCGTTGGCGACGCCCACGATCGGCTTCTCGAAATCGTTGTCGCCGAATCCGACCGCGCGCAGCATGGCGCGGTTCGGCGAGCGCGCGTCGCCCTGGGTGATGAGACGGCTGCGTTTATTCAATGCCATGACGTGTCCTTCTGCGCGGTTCCGTATAATCGACGATTTTAACCCAAGCTCCCCGATGCTAGTTCACCCACAGTTCGATCCGGTTGCCGTCAAGCTCTTCGGGCCGCTGGCGATACGCTGGTACGGGTTGACGTACCTGCTGGGTTTTGCGCTGTTGTGGCTGGCGGCCCGCTATGCGATCAAGACGCGCGCGCACTCGACCGTGACCGCGCAGCAATTCGACGATCTTTTGTTTTACGGCATCCTCGGCGTGATTCTCGGCGGCCGCCTGGGTTACGTGCTGTTCTACAAGTTCGGCGACTACCTGGCCGAGCCGTGGAAAATTTTTTACGTGTGGGAAGGCGGCATGTCGTTTCACGGCGGCTTCCTCGGCGTCATCATCGCGATGTGGTGGTATGCACGGTCGCGCGGGCTGAAGTGGCTGGCCGTCACCGATTTCATCGCGCCACTGGTGCCGCTGGGACTGGCCGCCGGCCGCCTCGGCAATTTCATCAACGCGGAGCTATGGGGGCGTGCGACCGATGTGCCGTGGGCGATGGTATTCCCGAATGTCGATCGAACCCCGCGTCACCCATCGCAGCTGTACGAATTCTTGCTCGAAGGCGTCGTGCTGTTCACGCTACTGTGGTGGTACTCCGCCCGACCGCGCGCGCGGGGCGCCGTATCGGCGTGTTTTCTGATTGGCTACGGCTTGTTCCGGTTCGGCGTGGAATTCACGCGTGAGCCCGACAGCTTCCTCGGTCTTTTAGCGTTCGGCCTGTCGATGGGGCAATGGCTGTCGGTGCCGATGATGGTCGCGGGAATCGGGCTTTACGTGTGGTCGCAGCGCCGCACGGGCGCTTAGCTTTTCTTCGGTTTCCCTGCATTCGCGCGGCTGGCGAGCGCAGCGCGCCGGTCGAGCAGCCGGCGGAAATTATCCAGCGACATGAGATGCGCGTAGGCGCGCCCGAGCACGCCTTTTTGCGCGAAGTCCTTCATCACGGCACTGTCGAGCTGGGCCAGTTTCTCCTCGGAGATGCGGAACATGCCGGTCAATTGGAGGGGCTCGCCTTCCGTCGGGGTCGCCTGCATCGTGAACGGTTCGAGCAACTGATGTTGCGCCAGCAGCCGGCACATTTCTTCGGTGCGCGACAAGTCCGCTTCGAATTCAAACAACAGCTTTTCGCGTTGCTCCCATTCCGGCAGGGCCTTGCCCTTGTCGTCGAATAGCTTCTCGCCCTTGTCGTTGATGGCGATTTTCTCCACGCAGGCCACGCGCTCGGGCGCCTCCTTGCCGTCGACCATGACGCGGGTCATGCAGAACGGAAAGCGCCGCACGTAGGCCGGCAAGTAGGCGCGGCGGTCCCACGTGTCGTCCCACATGACGAACAGGTTCTGCTGCTGCGCAAGTCCGAGCACCAGCATGGGTGCGAACGTCTTTCCTTCGTCGGCAGAGATGAAAACCAGCGGAAAGTCGCGACTGGCAATCGGGAATTCGGTGTAGCTCACCGGGATCGGATTCATATTGCGGAAAACCACCGGCACTGTCGGCCCTTTGGGCAGCAACACGCGATGCGTTTTGGCGAGGGCGACGACTTCCTGAAAACCGTACGGCGGCGTGATTTGCGGGGTGGCGGTGGTCGGCATGAGGAAGGGTCCCTTTTTAAATAATTTAAACATTATAGCGCCCCCCCGCCGGCAGGGCCCCCGCGGCGCAACCTTTCCACCGGTTAGCCTATCCTGCTAAAATATTGGCTCATCTTGGGGAAGTAGCTCAGCTGGGAGAGCGCCGCGTTCGCAATGCGGAGGTCGGGAGTTCGATCCTCCTCTTCTCCACCATCCAGTTCCAAGCGCATGAAACAGGGCCTGACACTTGTGGCGCGTTTTTAACGACTGACACCTGACCAAATAACGGCCCTGCAAGTGCCTGCCGATACTCCATCTTCCGCCGCCGGCCCCGACCACGCGCGAATGCTGCGCGACAGCGTCGCGGATTTTGTCAAACGCGGCACCGATATCAGGCGCGTGCGCCGATTGCGCGACACGCAGCCGGGCTTCGAGCGGCCGGTGTGGCAGCAAATGGCAGACTTCGGCTGGCTCGGCATCCTGGTGCCGGAACAATACGGCGGCCTGGGTTTGGGTTGTACCGAAATGGCGATCGTGGCGGCCGGCACGGCCGGCGCACTGACGCCTGAACCGCTGACCGCTGCCGCGGTACTGGCGGGCGGAACTATCGCGCGTGGCGACAATGAAGCGCTCAAGTGCGAATTGCTCGAAGCCCTGGTCGCCGGCGCGTCGATTCCTGCGCTGGCCTGGCAGGAACAGGCGGGCAGTCTCGAAGTCGGCGCGGCAGCCACGCGGGCTGAGCCGTTCGAAGCCGCGATCAAACTCAATGGCAGCAAAAGCTTCGTCGCTGGCGCGGCCGGCGCGGACGGTTTCGTGGTGTCCGCACAGGCGCGCGACGGGCTCGCCCTCTATTGGGTGCCCGCAAGCACGAACGGCTTGATGCTGGACTTGCAGCCGCTGGCCGACGGCCGCATGACGGGCATGTTGAAGTTGCAGGATGTTGTCGTGCCGAAAAACCATCTGCTCGCGTCATCCGCATGTGCGGCTGAAGCGATGCGGGGCGCGGTCGACACCACGCTCGTGATGGCGAGCGCGGAGATGTCCGGTGTCATGGGCCGCGCGCTCGATATGAGCGTCGATTACATGAAAACGCGCGTGCAGTTCGGCAAGCCCATCGGTAGTTTCCAGGCACTGGCGCATCGCGCGGTCGATTTGCACATCCAGCGAGAGTTGTCGTCGGCGGTGCTGCATGATGCCGTCGCGCTGTTCGACGCGGGCGCGACGGGCGCGCGCCGCGGCGCCATGGCGAGCCGCGTAAAAGCGCGTTGCGCGGAGGCCGGCCTGCGCATCACGCGCGAAGCAATCCAGATCCACGGTGCGATCGGCTTTACCGACGAATACGATGCAGGGCTTTTTCTAAAACGCGCGCTGACAATATCGGCGTGGCTCGGCAATGCCGCGCTGCACCGCCGCCGCTACGCCGAGCTCGCGGCGGCCGACGTCGAATAACGAAATACGCCGTGACGCCGCCGGATTTCAATGCGCTAAGCGACGACGAGTTTCGCGGCAAGGTGCGCGAATTCTTCGCGCGGCACTATCCGCCGCATCTGCGCTTCGTACTGCGGCGCGCGCGGCTCGCCGAAATGAAGGAATGGTATGTGACCATGTCGCGCCATGGCTGGATCGCGCCCAACTGGCCGCGCGAACACGGCGGGATGGGGCTTGATGCCGGCAAAATGATCGTCCTGCTCGAGGAGCAGGAGCGCTACGGCGTGTCGCGCGTGCCCGACCACGGCATCGTGCAGGTCGGCCCCATCATCATGAAATACGGCAGCGACGAGCAGAAAAATTATTATCTGCCGAAAATTCTCTCCGGCGAGCACATCTGGGGCCAGGGTTATTCGGAACCCAATGCCGGCTCGGACCTCGCGAGCCTCGTCACGTCCGCATTACCCGACGGCGACGACTTTGTGGTCAACGGGCAGAAGATCTGGACGACGCTGGCGCACGACTCGACGCACCTCTACACGCTGGTGCGGACAAGCAAGGAAGGCAAAAGGCAGGAAGGCATCAGCTTCTTGCTCATAGACGCAAAGTCGGCCGGCATCACCATACGGCCTATCCGCAATATCGCCGGTCACGAGGAATTTTGCGAGGTATTTTTCGAGGACGTGCGCGTGCCGCAGAAGAACCTGGTCGGCGGGTTAAACAAGGGCTGGACGGTCGCCAAGGCCTTGCTCTCTTTCGAGCGCATCAACATCGGCAGCCCGCGCCGGCCGCAATATGCGCTCAAGCGGCTGGAACAGCTCGCTCGCGCGAAGGGCCTCTTCGACGATGCGGGCTTTGCCGACAAGTTCACGGCGTTGCAACTGGATCTCGCCGATCTGGGATCTTTATATGCGCGTTACGTGGAGGTGGTCAAACGCGGCGACGAACTCGGGCAGGAAGTTTCCATGCTGAAGATCTGGGCGATGGAGACCTGGCAGCGGTTAACCGATCTCTTGATCGAGACCGCCGGGGAATTCGGCGGCATGCCCGGGACGCACGATATGGACGGCGCGGAGGTCGACGTCTTGAGCCCTTTCTACTACGCACGTCCGGGCACGATATACGGCGGCTCAAGCGAGATTCAGCGCAATATACTCGCTAAATACGTGCTGAAGCTGCCGTCCTGACAGCCGCGCGCACCGAGCGTTTCCCGCACGACGAAGCTTATTCGACTTTCATCGGCAGTATCACCATCTGCTGGCCCATGACGTGCAGACGCTGCTGGATGGCGAGCGCCGTCTGGTTGTGCAGCCAGCGCGTAAAAAACGATTCGCTTGCGAAAATGAGCTTGCTGGCGAAGCACACGCTGTTCGGGAACTCGCGGTTTATCTGCTCGGATAATTTGATCAGCTCTTCCACCGGATCGGTGCCGAACGCGATGTAGGATTTGGCGGCGAGCCCGTGGCTGTGGCAGAAGTTGACGTAATAACGAAGTGAATTCTCGATTTCATAGCGCAGCGTGCGCAACGCACCCTGGCCGTCGTAGCTTTGCGCGTCGACTTCGCCGACGCTCAGAAAAATAAAATTGCGGAAATGGTCGGGGAACAAGCGCTGCACCCACAGGAGTGCATGCATACTGACACCGCGATTCTTGCCGACGAAGAATACTGCCGTCGGCTTGCGGGGATCGAGTGCCGGCGGCTCCGCCGTGTCCTGCAGCGCCGGCTGACCTGAAAACAAGCGGTCGATTTGCCGCAACTGCTCGCGGGTTTCATCGTAGTGCCAGCGTATCGTCAGGCAGACGGCGATGACGAGACCGGTGATGAGGATCGTGACCCAGCCGCCGGTGCCGAACTTCTCCCACAGCAGAATGACCAGGATGCCGCTCGTCACAATCAGCCCCGCCAGCGATAGCAGGAATCGCGGGAACCAGTGAGGCGAGGAACGCCGGTTGCGCGCCCAGTACACGCACAAACCGAACAGCGAGATCGAAAACGTCAGGAACACGTTGATGCTGTAAAGCACGACCAGCAGAGCAACACTGCCGTTGCTCCACAAGAGCACGGCGAGCGCCGCGGCGCCCATCAGGACGACGCCGTTCTGGGTGACCAGCCGGCTCGACAGCTGGCGGAACTGGCGCGGCACCCACGAGTCGGCCGCCATGTTGGAAAGCACTGCGGGACCGCCGAGAAAGCCGGTATTGGCGGCAACGAACAGCAGGCCCGCTTCGAGTATCAGCACGCCGATCAGCGCGCCGTCGTTGATGACTTTCCTGCCGAAGTCAAAATGATCAATGATGGATTTGAAAACGACGGCGTTGAGCGTCTGCCCGGGAATCTGCGTGGCATTCCACAGCAGATAAAGCAGCATGATGCCGCCGGCGGTAAACGCGAGCGACGTCGCCATGTAGAACATCGTCCATTTGCCCGTCGCGACCCGCGGCTCGGCCAGCGTGTTGACGTTG
Organism: Betaproteobacteria bacterium; assembly: GCA_025363575.1. The sequence continues at coordinate 93,266 of JANYDM010000058.1, forward strand.
TTCGAAACCGCCTCGAGACCGGTATAGGTCCCGCCGCCCTGCGAGTACGCCAGCAAAATCGTCGACACCACGAATATCCAGCCGGTTTCGTGCGCAAGCACCGCCGTCTCGTTCAACGTATCGGGCACCAACCCGGGCAGCCGTTCTACATGCGCGTAGACACCGTAAAATATCAGGAACACATGCACGATGACGAAGCCGATGAATATCGGCAGCAGGAACTTGATAGCTTCCTTCATGCCGCGCAGGTTGAGCGCGACGAGCACGATGATCGCCAAGATCTCGAGCCCGATCTTGAAGCCGTGCATGCCAAGCGGCAGCAGGCTGAACATGGCGTCGGCCCCGCTCGCGATCGAGATTGCAATGGTCAGTACATAATCGACGATAAGCGCGGCGCCGGATACCAGCCCTGCATGCGGACCCAGCAGATTGGTTGCAACCTTGTAGCCGCCACCGCCGTTCGGAAACAGTTCGATGACCTGGTTATAAGCCAGCGAAATAATAAACACTGTGATCGCGATCGCGGCCGCGAGGTAGAGGCCGAAATGCGTGTGACCGCCGAGCGCGAGATACGCCTCCTCCGGCCCGTAGCACGACGAGGACAGACCATCGGCGCCGAGTCCGACCCAGGCAAAAAACGCAATCAGCGCGACATGCTGGCGCGTCGCCGGGTCGAGTGGATCGAGCGGCGCGCCCGTAATCAGTCGGCGCAGAGTCTTGATGGCCGGCATTTAGATCAGCCGGGCCGCCACTGTGGCATGGCTATGCGCCGGGCAGGCGTGGCGAGGGAAGCGGGAGGTGCGCAATGCATTTGAGGAATGTGACGCGGGGAAGGTAGCGCGGCGGCAATTGAAATCAAACCGTGCAGGCTTCATGATAGCGCAGTTCGGAGCCGGTAACCAAACGGAGGGTATTGATGAAACAAGCGATACATACTGCTGCGGCACCGCAGGCTATAGGCACGTATTCTCAGGCAATACGTTGCGGCGACAATATCTACCTCTCAGGGCAGATCGGCCTCGATCCGGCGACGATGCAGCTGGTCGATGGCGTCGATGCGCAGATCCATCGCGTGTTCCAGAATCTGCAAGCGGTCGCGGCGCAAGCGGGCGCACGCCTCGATCACGCTGTAAAGCTGACGGTCTATCTAACCGATCTCGCGCATTTCGCGCGCGTCAACGAAATCATGTCGACGTACTTCACGCAACCCTATCCCGCGCGAGCCGCCATAGGCGTCGCCGGGTTGCCGCGCGGCGCGCTCGTCGAGGTCGACGCGATCATGAACCTGGCATGAGGCTCGCGGCGTGACGCGCAAGGCCGCGAAACGCGCGAAACCCAAGCGTAGCGTTTCGCCGCCGGCCGCCCCGCATGCATCGCTCGCCAAATACAGCAAGGCCATCCTCGGCGGGCTTGCCAAGCTCGGCATCAATCGCGATTTCGACCTCGTGCTGCATTTGCCGGCGCGCTACGACGACGAAACGAGAATTCATCCCATTGGCGAGGCGCCGGAGGGCGAGCCCGCGCTGGTCGAAGGTGTGATCACCGACAATGCGATCAAGTATCGGCCTAAGCGCCAGCTGGTCTGCAAGGTCGAGGATGCATCGGGCAATCTGATGATGCGGTTTCTCAATTTCTACGGTAGCCAGGCGCGGCAACTTGCTCCCGGTACCCGGGTGAGGCTGTTTGGCGAAATCCGCCAGGGATTTTTCGGCGCCGAGATGGTGCACCCGCGCTATCGCGTCGTCGACGAGGGTGCACCCGTTGCGACGACGCTGACGCCGGTATATCCAACGACTGCCGGCATGACGCAGGCGAGTTTGCAGCGCTTAACGCGCGAAGCGCTCGCTGCCAGCGATCTCGCCGATACCTTGCCGCCGGCTTTGCTAAGCGATCTCAAGCTTCCGGAATTCAGCGCGAGCGTGCGCTATCTGCATCATCCGCCGCCGGCCGCCGAGCAGAGCGCATTGCAGACGCGCTCGCACCCGGCATGGCGGCGCGTCAAATTTGATGAGTTGCTCGCGCAGCAGCTGTCGATGCGCCTGCATTACGATCGCCGCAAGACCGTCGTGGCGCCCGCGTTGACCGCGCGCCAAACTCTGAAGCGCCAGCTGCTCGCGCGCTTGCCATTCAAATTGACGCACGCCCAATTGCGGGCGGCGGCAGACATCAGCAGCGATCTGGCGCGGCCCCATCCCATGCAGCGCTTGTTGCAAGGCGATGTCGGCAGCGGCAAGACCATCGTCGCTGCGTTGGGCGCTTTGCAGGCGCTGGAGAATGGATATCAGGTGGCCGTCATGGCCCCGACCGAAATACTTGGCGAACAACATTACGCCAAATTTTCGGGCTGGCTCGCCAGCCTGGGCGTCAACGTGGTGTGGTTGGCCGGTAATCTGCCGCGCAAGCAGAAGCGCGAAATACTCGCGCAAATTGCGGCGGGCGACGCGCACATTGCCATAGGGACGCACGCGCTGTTCCAGGAGGATGTTGAATTCTGCAAGCTCGGGCTCGCCATCGTTGACGAACAGCACCGTTTCGGCGTGCGCCAGCGCCTGGCGTTGCGCCTCAAAGGCTCCGTCGCCGGTACCGCGCAACAAGCGCATCAGTTGATGATGAGCGCGACGCCGATTCCGCGCACGCTGGCGATGAGTTATTACGCCGATCTCGACGTTTCGGTTATCGATGAAATGCCACCGGGCCGCACGCCGATCGCGACGCGGCTGGTCGCCGATACGCGGCGGGTCGAGGTGATCCAGCGCATCCGCGACGCGTGCGTGGAAGGCAGCCAGGCCTACTGGGTGTGTCCGTTGATTGAAGAATCTGAAGTGCTGCAGCTGCAAACGGCGCTCGACACCTACGCTCAGCTGCAGGTGACGTTTCCCGAGCTTAAGGTCGGGCTAGTGCATGGCCGCCTGGCGGCGGCGGAAAAGCTTGCCGTAATGCAGGCTTTCAGTAGCGGCGCCGTACAGCTGCTGGTTGCGACCACGGTAATCGAAGTCGGTGTAGACGTGCCAAACGCGACGCTGATGGTGATCGAAAACGCGGAACGCATGGGGCTCGCGCAACTGCATCAGTTGCGCGGCCGCGTCGGCCGGGGCGCGGTGGCCAGCACCTGCATTCTGCTTTACCAGCAGCCGCTGTCGCAGCTCGCGCGGGAACGCCTCAAGATTATTTTTGAGAGCACCGACGGCTTCGAGATCGCGCGCCACGATCTGCGCGTGCGCGGCCCCGGCGAGTTGCTAGGCGCGCGTCAGAGCGGCGTGCCGATGCTGCGGTTCGCGGACGTCGAGGCCGATTTGGACCTGCTGGAAGCGGCGCGGCGGGCGGCGCACGATCTCCTGCGCGACGAGCCCGCGGCCGCCGAGCTGCATTTGCAGCGCTGGCTCGGCGGCCGGCAGCAGTATCTGCGCGTTTAGAAGTGGCCGGGTCGCATGACAAATCAATGCAAGCCGCAAGTAGGCGATAATGGCAGGGTGCAGTCCCCGTCCGCATGAAAACAGTTGATACCTTGTGGCAACCGCTTCCGAGTTGCAGCGACGCCCGCCTGCGGCGCTGGCTGCTCGATCGCGGATCGCTCACGCGACGCATCCAGCTGCGGTGCCGTGATTTTCGCCTCGATGTGTTGTCGCAGCGCATGACCCGCACGCGCCAGGACGAGCGCGGGGCGATTAGCCTGCGCGCAGGCGAACAATGCATGGAGCGTGAAGTCAGCCTCAACTGCGGCAAAGAGCCGCTCGTATTCGCGCATTCGGTTGTCGCTCCGCACGCATTGAAAGGCGCGTGGCGCATGGTGTCTGCGTTGGGCGGGCGCCCGTTGGGCGCGGCGTTGTTCGCCGACTCGCGCATCACGCGTTATCCGTTGCGCTTTTGCCAGCTCAACCGGCGACACGCGCTGCACCTGCGCGCCAGTCGGCTGCTGGCTAGTCCGCCCGCGTTGCTGTGGGCGCGGCGGTCGGTTTTCGTTCTGCGCGGCGCGCCGTTGCTCGTTACCGAAGTGTTTCTTCCGCCTATTCTGGCGTTGCCGTCATGACGCTCAAAGAACGGCTCGATATTTACGAAAAGCTGATGCGCCTTGACCGGCCGGTCGGCATATTTCTGCTGCTGTGGCCGACTTTGTGGGGTCTGTGGCTATCGTCGCTCGGTTCGCCGAATCCGTTCGTCGTCGTCATTTTCGTGCTCGGCGTAGTGCTGATGCGCTCGGCGGGCTGCATCATCAATGACTATGCAGACCGCGATTTCGACCGTTACGTAGAGCGCACAAAAGACCGGCCGCTTGCTGCGCAGCGGATTTCGCCGCGCGAAGCGCTGATCGTGGCGGGTGTCTTGATCGTGCTTTCATTCCTGCTGGTGCTGCAGTTGAACCGGCTGGTCATCAAGCTCTCGTGTATCGCGCTGGCGCTGGCGGTAATTTATCCGTACCTGAAGCGTGTGTTCTGGATGCCGCAGGCCTGGCTTGGCGTCGCATTCGGCTTCGGGATTCCGATGGCGTTCGCGGCGCACCAGAACCAGGTTGTGCCGCTCGCGTGGGTGCTGGTGCTCGGGAATGTATTCTGGGCGGTCGCTTACGATACCGAATACGCAATGGTCGACCGCGACGACGACATCAAGCTCGGCCTGAAGTCCTCCGCAATTTTGCTCGGGCGCTTCGATGTTCCCGGCATAATGATTTGCCACGCACTGTTTCTGCTATGTATGGCGTATATGGGCTACGCGGCCCGCTGCGGGGTGTTTTATTTCTCGGGGTTGCTGCTGGCGGCGCTGGTCGCGGCCTACCAGTATCTGTTGATACGCGATCGCCGCCGTGAAAATTGTTTCAGAGCGTTCACGCTGAACAATCTGATGGGCGCGGTGATCTTTGCCGGGATCGTCATTGAGTTTTTCCTGCGTATCCCGTTGTTCCGCGCCTGACCCTTCCGCTTTGACCGCAAAGTGAAATATCGCGATCTCAGGGATTTCATCATGCAACTCGAGCGGCGCGGCGAGCTTAAACGCGTCTCCGTCGAGGTGGATCCGCGGCTTGAAATGACCGAAATCTGCGACCGCGTGCTGAAAACGGGCGGCCCGGCGCTGCTGTTCGAGAAGCCACGCGGTCACGCCGTTCCTGTACTCGGCAACCTGTTCGGCACCCCGCTGCGCGTTGCTCTCGGCATGGGCCAGGACGATGTCGGCGCACTGCGCGGTATCGGCCAGTTGCTAGCAGCCTTGAAGGAACCCGAGCCTCCGCGCGGATGGCGCGACGCTTGGGACAAGCTGCCTTTGTTAAAACAAGTATTCACGATGTCGCCGGCAGTCGTTTTCAGCGCACTGTGCCAGGAAGTTGTATGGGAAGGCGCAGACGTCGATCTCGGCCGCCTGCCGGTGCAGACCTGCTGGCCGGGCGATGCCGCGCCGCTGATAACGTGGGGGCTGGTCGTCACGCGCGGGCCGCAGAAGCAGCGCCAGAACCTTGGCATCTACCGCCAGCAGGTCATCGCGCCGAACAAAGTCATCATGCGCTGGCTGAGCGCGCGCGGCGGCGCGCTCGATTATCGGGATCATTGCCTTGCTCATCCGCGCGAACCGTTTCCGCTCGCCGTCGTGCTGGGTGCCGACCCTGCCACGATGCTCGGCGCGGTGACGCCGGTTCCCGACAGCCTGTCCGAATATCAGTTTGCGGGGCTGTTGCGCGGCGCAAAGACGGAAATTGTCAAATGCCTCACGCACAACCTGCAGGTGCCGGCGAGCGCAGAAATTGTGCTTGAAGGCTATATCCATCCGAACGAGACCGCGCTGGAAGGGCCGTTCGGCGATCACACCGGGTACTACAACGAGCGCGAGCATTTCCCCGTGTTCACGATCGAACGCATTACATCGCGGCGCGCGCCGATTTACCACAGCACTTATACCGGCAAGCCGCCCGACGAGCCGGCAGTACTCGGCTTGGCGCTCAACGAGGTTTTCGTACCGCTGCTACAGAAGCAGTTTCCCGAAATCGTCGATTTTTATCTGCCGCCCGAAGGCTGCTCGTACCGGCTGGCAGTCGTCAGCATGAAAAAACAGTACGCGGGCCATGCCAAGCGCGTGATGTTCGGCATCTGGTCGTATCTGCGCCAGTTCATGTACACGAAATTCATCATCGTGACCGATGACGACGTGAACGTGCGCGACTGGAAAGAAGTGATCTGGGCGCTGACCACCCGCGTCGACCCGCAGCGCGACACGCTCATCGCCGATAACACGCCGATCGATTATCTGGATTTCGCGAGTCCCGTGGCGGGGCTGGGATCCAAGATGGGCATAGACGCCACCAACAAATGGGCGGGTGAAACCGGACGGCAGTGGGGCACGCCGATAGCGATGGATGACGCGACGAAACGCCGGGTCGACACTCTTTGGGAGCAATTGGACCTGGAAAAAAAATAGCCGGGAGCTACCCGGCTATGAAATTTTGACGCAGCTTTTTAGTTAGAACTTTAGTACTGCGCCAACTGTTAACTGATTGATCTTCGCATCGCCGCCGGACAAAGATTTCCCGACTCCGTTAAAGCGTTCGAACTCGCCGCGCATCGCGAAGCGGCTGGTAAAGTCGTATTGCACGCCGGCGCCGAATTTGAAGTCGTAACCATTGTCGTTGAAGCGGGTGGTGCCCAGCGTAATCGCGTTAGGCAGCTCGGTTTGGGTTTTCCAATAGTAAACACCGGCCCTGGCGAGTATCGCGAAGCGGTCGTTCAGCGGAAGTTTGCTTACAACGTCGAGGTTGAACAACGAAACGTCGCGGCTGCCTGAAAAGGAACCCAGGTTGGTTATAGAGGTGAAATTGGCCTTGCCCAAATAGTTGTAGCCGGCTTCCAGCGCGAAGGTCTTGCCGAGCTCGTATCCAACCTGGATTTTCCCGACAGTGCTGCTGTTGCCGGTCGCCGTAGTCGAGCTGGTGAAACCGTTGCCGAGGTCATAAACGTCCACTGCCGCGCCTTGCACCGCGTTCTTGGCGGTTCCTAAGCTCAGGACGCCATAAAAAGGCGAGAATTCCGCAGCAGCAGGGGCGGCAAACGCACTCGCGCTGGCTACGGAGAGAAGGGTTATCGACAGCAGTAAATTCTTAAGCATGACCGGACTCCTGGGTTCGTCGGTTATGAGGCGACACGCCGCCGCAAAAACCTTAATTTGTTAGTACGTTGAGGCCAGCTTAAAGAAAAGACTTTAACTTGTCGATATAAACCCCTTTATTTTTGGAAGAAAATCTCAAAACCTGTTGTATTTTGACAACAAAATTGTTTAAATTATTGAATATATTTAATATTTTATATCGTCTAGAAGAATCTATCGCACGGACGAAATCTCATTCAGCGACCATAAACCCATTTCAACAAGGCATCCTGTATCGACGCGGCGACCTGCGCGCGCGGGTGATTGATGATGCAGACAACGACCATCGTGCGACCTTTGGCATCGAGCACATACCCGGCTATGGCCCGTGCGCCTGACAACGAACCGGTCTTGATGTGCGCTTGCCCCGCGATATCGGCGCCCGCGAGTCGCTTCTTCATCGTGCCGTCCACCGCCACCAGCGGCAGCGAGGAAGCAAACTCCGGCAATACCGGCGTGCGCTGCGCGGTGATCAGTAACTGGCCGAGACTTTTCGCGCTAATGCGCTCGCTACGCGACAGGCCTGAGCCGTTTTCGAGCGTCAACTCGGGAAATGCCAGGCGCCGCGTCGCCAGCCATTGCTTAATCGCGCGCGTGCTTTTCTCGGCGGAAGCGGGCGGCCCCGAGACGATCGCACCGAGTGCGAGATAGAGCTGCCGTGCCATGACGTTGTTGCTGTACTTATTGATGTCGCGCACGATCTCGGCGAGCGATTGTGTCTGGTGCGCAAGCAGCAACCGCGCGCCGGCGGGCGTTTCGCCGTCGCGGACGCCGCCGGCGAATGTGCCGCCGAGCTCGCGCCACAACAGGCCGAATAACCCGTGCACGTATTGGGGATGGCCAAGTATGCTGTAGTTGCGCTCCTTCTCGCCGCACGCGACGGAATAATTCCCGGCAAACAGCAGCCGCGCGCTCGTCGCATCACCCAACGCCGTAAGCTTGAGGCGGCCCACCCAGTCGTCGCAGGGTTCGTTGTCGAGAATGACATTGTTCAATATCTGCACCTGCGGCAGCGCCGGCTCTGCGGTGATTTTCAGTCCGCGCCTCTCCATGTCGGGAATGAATTGCAGGCGCACCGCCTTGAAGTTCACCAGCAGCGCGTCGGGCGCAGTGTTGTACGGCCGCGTGGGTTCGTTGTCGAAGCCTGCTGGGTCGCTTTCCTGGCGCGCGAAATAACTGCGGTCGAGGACAAGGTCGCCGCGGATTTCGCGCACGCCGCGCCCGCGCAGATCACGCAGCATCAACCAGAAATTCTCGAGCGTCAGACGCGGATCGCCGGATCCTTTGAGGATGAGGTTGCCGTCAAGGGTGTCGCCGCGCCACACGCCATCCGTATAGACCTCGGTTGTCCATTGATAGGCAGGACCCAGCAGGTCGAGCGCTGCGAACGTCGTCAGCAGCTTGATAGTCGACGCCGGGTTGAGCGCGCGTTCGTCGCCGTACGATAAGACCGGCCGCGCAGCCTGCGCCTCCTGCACGAATATGCCCGTGCTGCTCTCGGGAAGGCCGGCGGCGACGAGGGCCTGCGCAACTGCCGGCGGCAAACGCGTAAGCGGATCTTGCGCAAGCGCCGGCAGAGCGAGGCAAGTCAACAACACCGCCAGCATGCGCAGAGACGCACTAATCCGCGAGCGCATCGACAATTTCAAACGTGCGGTCCACCAGCATATCCATCTCCATATCGCCGATTACGTACGGCGGCATAAAGTAGACGGTATTCCCGATCGGGCGCAACAGCAGTTCGCGTTCAAGCGCTGCCGCATAAAACCTGCGCGCAAATGCGGCATCGGCAGAAGCGACTTCAAATGCCCAGATCATGCCCGTCGTGCGAAAATTCTTTACCCGCGCGTGCCGTTCGAGGTGCTGTGCTGCGCGCGTCATGTACGTGGCATTGTCCCGATTGCGCGCAATGACGCCGTCGCGTTTAAAGATTTCCAGCGTGGCGAGTGCTGCGCGGCAGGCGAGGGCATTGCCTGTATACGAATGCGAATGCAAAAACCCGCGCGCAATACTGTCGTCGTAAAACGCGGCATACACGAGGTCTGTCGTCAATACGACGGACAGGGGCAGGTAGCCGCCGGTTATGCCCTTCGAGACGCAGAGGAAGTCCGGGGTAATACCGGCCTGTTCGTGCGCAAAAAAAGTGCCGGTGCGACCGCAGCCCGTCATGATCTCATCCGCGATGAGATGCACGTCGTAGCGATCGCAGATACGCCGCGCGCAGCGCAGATATTCGGCGTCGTACATGGCCATGCCGGTGGCGCCCTGCACCAGCGGCTCGACAATGAATGCCGCCGTGGTGGCGTGGTGCTCGTCTAAATAGCGCCCGAGCGCAGCCGCGCAGCGCGTTGCGTAGTCGCGCGCGGATTCGCCTTGCTCTGCCAAACGAGCGTCGGGGCTCGGCACCTGCGCGCTTTGCCGCAGCAGCGGCGCGTAAGTGTCCTTGAACAAGGCAACGTCGGTGATCGACAACGCGCCCAGGGTCTCGCCGTGATAGCTGTTGGCGAGGCTCACGAAGCCCGACTTTTGAAGCTGGCCCCGGTTGCGCCAGAAGTGAAAGCTCATTTTTAGTGCGATTTCGACGGCGGACGCACCATCGCTGCCATAAAAGCAGTGGCCGAGCTTTCCTCCGGTAAGCGCGCTCAGTTGTTCTGACAGCGCAACGACCGGCTCATGCGTAAAGCCGGCAAGCATCGCATGCTCTAGTGTGCCAAGTTGCGCAATTAGCGCGGCGTTGATATGCGGGTTTGCATGGCCAAACAGATTGACCCACCAAGAACTGATCGCGTCGAGATAACGCCGTCCTTCGAAGTCGTACAACCACACGCCTTCACCGCGCGCCAGCGGCACCAGTGGCAGCAATTCGTGCTGCTTCATTTGCGTGCAGGGATGCCAGACTGCAGCGGCGCTGCGTGTTAGCAATGAGTCGTTGCGAGTGCTAACGGCCATGCGTCAAAAAGTCACATCGACATAGTTGCAAAGCGTTTGTACAAAAATTGCAACTCATGCAAAATATCAGACGTGCTTATCACCGAAGAAGAAAGGAGCGCGCATCTCCCCGGCGGAGAAATGAAATTCAAGACTCATCTGCTGATGCCGTAGGCATTTATACATTCGCGTCCGGCGGTCAACGCGCACACTGGCGCAGACGTTCTTGTATATGAGTGGTGGCATCAAACTTGCTCGGTTGTGAGTGTAGCATCCTTGTGGAGGTCGGCTCGCCATGGAGTTACTCGATCGCATCGAAGACCAGGTCGCATCAACCGGCCTGCCGCTATTTGCAATCACGCTCGCCGCAGTGCCCTGCCCCGATACGCCAATAATTCTCACGCTGCACTGGCACGGGTTCATCAAAGAAAAACTTGCCGACGTCGAAACGGCGGAGGTCGTGTCATACACGCCCGTCCCGAGTTCGGCCCTACAACTGAATGAACGATGGAAAGATCTTGTGGCCGTCGATCGCGCCGCGATGGATGCAGCATGGGAGCTTGGTGCGTGGGATGTGCAGCGCGCCGAACGGCCGGGTTGCATGCGGCCGGGTGCGGAATCCAGCGAGGCACTCGAATGTCTGCAGGCGTTCGGCTCATTTCCGTTCGGCATCAACGGCAATAACGCAGTGGTAGCCGATGCGCCCGACGCCGACGAATTGGTCGAAGTTGCGGCGCGTCGCGGCTATCTGATGTGGCTCTTTCGTCCGGTGCGCGGCGGCATTTGGGGCGACTATGCAGACGATGCGACGTTGATCGATGACGGCCGTCGCAGACCGCCGTGTCCGTTGCGGCCAATTCCCCCGACGTGCGATGGCCGCCGCAAGACTGTTTACCGGTTTGGCGTGCCGGCGATGAATCCTTTGGCGGGTTCCCACTAAAGGCGAGTGTCCCTGCTTCAGCCGGTAACTGGCTGAATTCCAGAGCTAATCTGCACCAATGGCGGCCTGCCAGTGGGCGCCGCGCCATGGGTAATCGCGCCCAGCCCCTTGAAAAACCGGCCTCCAACCCTTATCATTAGCACTCACTCAACTCGAGTGCTAACAATTCCCCGCAGTTCATTTCACAGATTTAAAGAGGAGAAGCATTATGAAGATTCGTCCTTTACATGACCGCCTGATCGTCAAGCGTCTGGAAGAAGAGCGCAAGACCGCCTCCGGCATCGTTATCCCGGATACCGCTGCTGAGAAACCGGATCAAGGCGAAGTCAAAGCCATCGGCAAGGGCAAAGTGCTCGAAGACGGCAAAGTGCGCGCGCTGGATCTGAAGGTCGGCGACCGCGTTCTGTTCGGCAAATATTCCGGCCAGACCGTCAAGGTCGAAGGCGAAGAACTGCTCGTGATGCGCGAAGAAGACATCATGGGCGTCATCGAGTAATCCGCTAAGCAAACCAGGAGAAATCAACATGGCTTCAAAAGACGTCAAATTTCATGATTCAGCCCGCGCCAAGATCGTCGCGGGTGTCAATGTCCTGGCCGATGCGGTCAAAGTGACTCTCGGCCCGAAAGGCCGCAACGTCGTGCTCGAGCGCTCGTTCGGCGCCCCGACGATCACCAAGGACGGTGTGTCGGTCGCGAAAGAAATCGAACTGAAAGACAAGTTCGAAAACATGGGCGCGCAGATGGTGAAAGAAGTTGCCAGCAAAACTTCGGACATCGCCGGCGACGGCACCACCACCGCGACCGTGCTCGCGCAATCGATTGTGCAGGAAGGCATGAAGTTCGTCGCCGCCGGCATGAACCCGATGGACCTGAAGCGCGGCATCGACAAAGCGGTATCGTCGGTCGTCGAAGAACTGAAGAAACTGTCGAAGCCCTGCACGACCAGCAAAGAAATCGCGCAAGTCGGTGCGATCTCGGCGAATGCTGATTCCAACATCGGCGACATCATTGCCGAAGCGATGGAAAAAGTCGGCAAAGAAGGCGTCATCACGGTTGAAGACGGTTCGGGCCTGCAGAACGAACTCGAAGTCGTCGAGGGCATGCAGTTCGACCGCGGCTATCTGTCGCCGTACTTCATCAACAACGCCGACAAGCAAATGTCGCTGCTCGAAAACCCCTACGTCCTGCTCTACGACAAGAAGATCTCGAACATTCGCGACCTTCTGCCCGTACTCGAGCAGGTTGCCAAAGCCGGCAAGCCGCTCCTGATCATCGCCGAAGACATCGATGGCGAAGCGCTGGCGACACTGGTGGTGAATAACATTCGCGGCATTCTCAAGACCTGCGGCGTGAAAGCGCCGGGCTTCGGCGATCGCCGCAAAGCGATGCTAGAAGATATCGCGATCCTGACCGGCGGGACCGTGATAGCCGAAGAAGTCGGCCTCTCGCTCGAAAAAGCGACGCTGACCGACCTGGGCCAGGCCAAACGCATCGAGATCGGCAAGGAAGAAACCACGATCATCGACGGCGCCGGCGACACCAAGGGCATCGAAGGCCGCGTTAAGAACATCCGCAAGCAAATCGACGAAGCGACCAGCGACTACGACAAGGAAAAACTCCAGGAACGCGTGGCCAAACTGGCCGGCGGCGTGGCGTTGATCAAGGTTGGCGCGGCCACCGAAGTCGAAATGAAGGAAAAGAAAGCGCGTGTCGAAGACGCTTTGCATGCAACTCGCGCCGCTGTCGAAGAAGGCATCGTGGCGGGTGGCGGCGTGGCGCTGATCCGTGCGCGTTCGGGCCTGACCAAGCTGAAGGGCGACAACAGCGACCAGGATGCCGGCATCAAGATCGTGCTGCGCGCGCTCGAAGAGCCGGCACGCATGATCGCTTACAACGCCGGTGACGAGCCGTCTGTCGTCATCAACAAAGTCGTCGAAGGCAAAGGCAACTTTGGCTACAACGCCGCGACCGGTCAATACGGCGACATGGTTGAAATGGGCGTGCTCGATCCGACCAAAGTCACGCGCTGCGCATTGCAGAATGCGGCTTCGGTTGCTGCCTTGATCCTCACGACCGACGCAATGGTCGCGGAATCGCCGAAAGACGATGGCGGTCACGCCGGCCACGGTCATGGCGGTGGCGGCATGGGCGGTATGGGCGGTATGGACATGTAACAAGCGCGCGAGCGCACGTTACGTAAGTTGTACAAAAAGCCCCGCGCAAGCGGGGTTTTTTTTTGACCGAACGCCGGTCGTTCGCGCAGAAATTCGGAGGCAGCGCGGCGGCTGACGAGGCTTGAGTTAAAATACCGATTGATGCGCTTGACGCGTCAGGGCCTTAAGGTTGTAATAGCGCCCTTTTGTCGTTCTGCCCGCACTGGCGGCAGATCCGATATGGCCAAGTAGCTCAGTTGGTAGAGCAGAGGACTGAAAATCCTTGTGTCGCTGGTTCGATTCCGGCCTTGGCCACCAAATCCATGTTCACCCAAATCCAGC
>JANYDM010000062.1 GCA_025363575.1 Betaproteobacteria bacterium
CCGGCGCCGATCTGGTGATCCATGATGCGCAGTACACCCCCGAGGAGTACGCGACCAAGAAAACGTGGGGACACAGCGCGTACGACTACGTGGTGCAGATTGCATCGGCGGCCGGCGTACGCAATCTCGCCCTGACTCACCACGATCCGGGTCATGACGATCACTTCATCGCGAATCTTGAGTACAAAGCCCGCACACTCGCCGCCCATTGCGGGGCGGGGATCGAAGTATTTTGCGCGTATGAGGGCTGCGAACTGACCCTGGAGCCCCACGCGGTCCTGCGGCCGTTTGCCGCGCCGTTCCAGGCATCGATCGCGCAGCGCCGCTTTCACATCCTGGTGGTCGACGACCATGCAGACTCGCTGGCCCTGGTCGCGCGCGCGCTGGAGAAGGACGACTACATCGTCAGCAAAGCGGCCAGCGGCCCGGAAGCGCTGCGCATGCTGGATGAGCACATGCCGGATCTGATGGTGCTGGATTATAAAATGACCGAGATGGACGGCTTGGCGGTCACGCGGGCGCTGCGCGCCAAGCCCGCGACACACGACCTGCCCGTGCTGATGCTCACCGGCATGGCCGATGAGCGAAGCACCCGTGCGGGCTTTGACGCGGGCGTGACGGATTATGTGGTGAAACCGTTCTCGATCCCGCAACTGAGCGCGCGCGTGCGCGCCTGCATCGCCCGATCGCCGGTTCACACGATCTCGTGAAGAGCCTCCCCCTGATGCCAAGGCGCCATTAGTTCAGGGGCGGGCGGAATCAGCGCGCGAACGAATATCCGGACTTGCCGCGTTTCGCTTCGTACATCGCCTTGTCGGCGGCGCTGACCAGGGCGTCAGCGGTAGCGCCGTCCTGCGGGAAAACGGCAATCCCAATGCTTGCATGCACACACAGGTTGATAACGCCGCTGGGCAAGACAACATCAAAGGGTGTACTGATCGCACAGACGATCTTTTCCACGACCGCTCTGATGTCTTCTTCGCTTTGGATCTCCGTCATCAGATACAGGAATTCGTCGCCGCCAAGCCGGCTGACGGTGTCGTCACCCCGGGTATTTTCCTTGAGCCGCGCCGCCACTGTTCGCAACACGATGTCGCCTGCGTCGTGCCCGTGCGTGTCGTTGATAGCTTTGAACCCGTTCAAATCCATGAACATCACGGCGAGCTTCCGGACGTGCCGTTTGGCCTGTTCCAGACCATGCTCCAGCCGGTCAGCGGACAGCGTGCGATTCGGCAGGCCGGTCAACGCGTCGTGAAAGGCCGCATGGCGAACCGTTGCTTCCTGTTGCGTGGCTTCGGCCAGCTGGCCTTCCAGAACGTGGCGCTCCCTGACTTCAGCCTCCAACACCTCATTCACGGCCGCCAGCTTCTCGGAGGCTGCCTTCACCTTGTTTTCAACGGTGTGGCTTTGCTCGAGAGCGCGTTCAACCTGGGGCATCGGCGACTCCCTCGCGAGTTCGTGCTTTATAGTCGTATTGACTGACGACAATTCCGCGGCGCACTCTTCCACCATGTCTTTTACGCGCTCGCTCTCCCCCAATGCTTTGGAGAGCGACTTGGCCGCCTCGGCGCCAGTCGGAAATTGCGCATTCGGATCGCTCTTCATGTTTAACTAGTCCCTGAAATAAACATCTTGCGGGCGATTGGTTTCCGCGATCTGATCAAGCATTGCGGATACCACAGACGCGCCGGACTGAAGACCACGGCGCTACGAACCGGGCACGGTAGTTTGTGCGGGGTTGTCCGGGCACAGGACGACCCGGTCGCGGCCGTTACGTTTGGCCTCATATAGCGCAACATCGGCGGACTTCATCAAGCCCGCCGCCTCCGCTGCGTGAGAGGGGAACATCGCCACTCCCAGCGAAAGCGTAATGGCGCCGAGGTCCTGAGCGGCGTGCGTCACGCCCAGCAGCTTGGCGCCCTCGCGAATTTTTTCCGCACGCAGCCGCGCGCCTTCCGTAGTCGACGGCGACAGGACCAGAATGAATTCCTCGCCGCCATAGCGGCAGGCAATATCGCTGCCGCGCACGTGTTTTTTCAGAAAATCGCCGAGGGTTCGCAGAACGGCGTCGCCCGCGTCGTGACCAGAGTTGTCGTTAAATTTCTTGAAGTGATCGATATCGATCATGATAACGGCGAGTTGCGCATTATTGCGCCTGGTCCGGTGCATCTCCTGCGCGAGTGCCTCTTCCATGTAGCGTCGATTGAAAAGATCCGTCAGCGGGTCCCGGATCGAAAGATTGTGCATGGCTTCGCGCATTTTAAGATTGGCGATGCCCAACCCGATGTTATCGGCGAGTATCTTGGCGAGGCGGGATTTTTCCTCCATGCGCGCCTCGTCGGCTTTGCTGGTCTTCACCGCGCCGTCGAGTATGTGCAGGACGCCGAGCGTCTCGCCCTGCGCGAGGAGCGGCAGGCAAACGTACATGTGCGAGTCGTCGCCGACATGAGCGCACGGCCGCTCATGGTTGAACACGAAATGCGCCTGGCCGCGCCGGTGCGCCCAGCATTCGTTCGGCGGAAAAATCACGTTCGCCGGCGCAAGCGGCCCCCATACCGCGGCCGCTTCCAGCATGTTGCGCGCGGCGTTGAGCACGAACACGGCGCCGGAATCGCCGGGAAACAATTCCGTCACGACATTTGTTATCACCGAATAGGCCTCGGCCTCCGTGGTGCTGGTTTGCAGAAAATCGTTCATCTTGCTGAACAACGTGATTTCCTGGTTTCGCCGGAAGAGTTCGGCCGCCCGCTCCTGGAGTTGGTCGTTGGCTGCGTTGAGCGCAGCGGTACGCTCGGCCACGCTCATTTCGAGATTCGCCTTTTCACTCGCCAGCTCAGCGGTTCTCTCCGAGACGATCGCTTCGAGCCCCCGCACGTAGGAGAGCAGCTTGTCCTGATTATTCTTCAAATCGGTGGCCATTCGGCCGAAAGCGGCGGCGAGATTGCCTATCTCGTCGCGTATTTTAAGTTCGGCTCTATCCATGATGCACGACCGTCCGCCCGGCGAATTCCAGCGCCACGTCGAGCGTGGCCAGAAATTCGCCGACCCTGATGGGTTTGGTCAGATAGCGGAAAAAACCCGCTGCGAGGCCGCGCTCGATGTCGCGCGGAAGCGCGTTGGCGCTTAGCGCGACGATAGGGATATGCGCGGTTGCGGTGTCGGCGCGCAAGAGCTGCATCGCCTTGACCCCGCTCATGCCCGGCAGATTGATGTCCATCAATATCACATCGGGCCGCGAGGCGCGTGCCATCTCGATGCCGAGAATGCCGTTGTGAGCGGACAAAAGCCGGACATCGGGACGGCGCGCGATGATTTGCTCGACCAGCAGCAGATTGGCGGGATTGTCCTCGACATAGAGCAAAGTGCGCGCCGTCGCGGGGCTTTCCGCCTGAGGACGCGACGAAGATGCAGTCGCAGCAGCGGCAGCGGACCGGGGCGCGGCGGGCATTGCTTCAAAACTGTTGCGCGCGGCCAGTTCGCGCGTCAGTTCAGCGACGGTAAGGCGCAATCTCTCCTCGGCCTGCCTGCATGCGGAGTGATCCGTGTAAATCAGCAGATAGCCAATGAGGCTGTGCGCTTCATGCAGCGCAGTGACGGAAACAAACGCCGTGAAATGGCTGCCATCCTTGCGCACGCACGTCAGCTCGTAAGTATCGTCAAGCCCCCGCGCCGCCTTGAATACAAGCGACTCGAAGTCCGGCGCAACCGCGACGCCGAACTGGCGGCCCAGGACCACCGAGCGAGCGAGTGTGTCCTGCACGTCGGCGATAGCGGCGGGTGTTACCCGGTCGATCATTTCGTCTGCTGCATAGCCCAGCATGCGCTCGGCGCCGGTGTTGAATAGACGGATGGTGCCTTTATCGTCGGTGGCGATGAGCGCCAAATTGGCATCGTTGAGTATGGCGCTCTGCAAGGATGCCGTCTTGTTCAGGCTTGGCGCGCCATGCACGGAAGGTGACGTCTTGTGCATGTGCATCGCTTCGCCCGGAGACGGAGAACCGGAATCTTTCACGGACATGGCAGGACCTTCTCAAAATTGCGAAACGATCCTGGCGGCGGTGCAGGAAAAAAGCGCGCTACTCTTCCGCTCTCGCGGCAGATCCATCCCGCTGATGCCTGACGCCCAACCCGCTGTCCGGCTCCGCGTAGCGCCGGATTTATACCCTGCCGCGACGAAACGACTCTGTACGGCAGCAAACATAGAGCGCAAACGGACGATTAATCGTCAATATCGACCGTAATCAGGCGCAGCCCGGCCGTCGACAGCGTGGCAAACAAAACGCGGCGCGGCCCCACGAACACGCCGCTTGTGCCTGCGTAGTCCCACGCATAGGGATGCTCGATAACCTTGACGAGTTCGATCGCGTCCGCGGACAGGCGCACGACAGCAATGCCGCGCGGCCGCACCGGATAAACGCCCATGATTTCCGCACCGTCTCCCCGCAGCACGATACGGCTTTCGCTCGCCATCGGCGGCAACCCGCGCTGCATTTTGATAACCTCGCCCGCGAGGCCAACCAGCGCCACAAAGCCGCCAGCGCCGGAAGAGCCAGCTATTACATATGACGAAAGTTGCGACGCGAACTCGACGTCGTAAGCGTAGCGCACCGGCATGCCGTCGCTGATCTGACGCTGCGGCCCCGGTTTGCCGTTCGCATCGATCAACGCCGATTGCAACGTAAGCCCGGGATAGCGCTGCCAGACCATCAGCCAGTTGCGGTCGGAAGCCGCCACCAGCGGCCAGCCGTCGCGATGGCCGGAAGAAATTATTGCCTCATTGCGCCGCGTGCCGTCGTTTTCGACGATGCGCGCATAGATGTCCTTGCCCGTACCGCGACCGAGAAATCCACCACCCTCCGCCCAATCTTCTCCATAGACGATGAGAAAGCGCTCGCCCATCGCTGCAACGTGGCCCGAATGCCCGCCGCGTTTTATCGTAAACGGATATTCGCGCAGCACGCGCAGCGAACTGTTCCACAGTCCGGCATGCTGGTTGATGCCGCCGTTGCCGTCTTCGCTCGTCATCAGGATCGTGCCGCGGGAATTGATCGCGGTGCTCGGCGGCTCCTGCGCTTCAGGCCGGACTACGAGCACGCGCGGCTCGATCAACGGGTCGCCCGCTGCGGGATTGTCTATCCACGCATAGTAAACGTCGTGCTGCCAGTCGCCGCCGACGTTGGGACGCGGCGGGTTGCCCGGGCTGCCCCACACGACCAGGAGTTTTTCGCCAACGCGCACCAGATCTATACCGTGCTGCCACGCACGATGGTCTTCTTCCGCGCATACGCTGCGTGAAAACAATGCGAGCGCCATCGCGCAGAGCAGCAGTCCGTGCAGCGGCCGGGTTTTTCTCATTGCAATATTCCGCTATGCCGGCGGGGCCACACCGTTGGCGAGCACTTCCACGAACGCGATGGCGCCGTGCGGATCATGCGTCACGTACAGGCGCTGTTCACTTTGCCAGCGCGCGACGCTGTCGGGATCATGCCCGAAATAGTGCCCGACCTCCGTCGCGCTGACGGGTGGCGCGGCCCTGCGTTTTTCGACGCCCCGAAAGCGAATGATGTTATAGACCGCCCACAGCACAAGGGCGCCGCCGAGCGCGAGTATGACCACGCTGTAGAGGCCGAGCAGATTGAGCACGTCGCGGTAGCCGCCGAACACGACCATGTATTTGTAGGCCTGCTGCAGCCCGAGCGACCACGCGAGCAGCGCCAGGACCGGCACCCACAGGTAGATCCAGAACGCCAAGAATGCGAGCGTCAGCACACCGTACAGCGTGCGCTGCCGCGGCGACTGCAGATCGGAGCGTTCGATCAGCGGGGATTTGAGGGCGGCAGTAAGCCGCGATCCGGACTGGTCCATCGTGCCCTCTTGTTGGTGTTCCGCAGCAGTGCGCGCGGCACCGCCACTATGGTTGTCATCATGTTGATCATCCAGTACGCCAGCGGGTACCAGATCATCCAGTAAAAACTTCGCGCCGAGCCTTTGTCGTAACGCGCATCGAGGGCGAGGCTCACGCCGATCTGCAGCAGGCACGTCGTTCCCACCATGACGCCGCTCCAGCCGGACAGGAAAGAAGGCACGTAGTACTCGGCCGGCATTTCAAACACGAGGCCCGCGATCCACAGCACCGCGATCACCAGCATCGCATAAGCCCATACCACGCTCATCAGATATTCGAAGAGCACCGGCCACATGCGGCGCGCTTTCCACAGGTGCTCGATATGCCAGTTCTTCATCATAACCTGGATGCCGCCCATCGCCCAGCGCAGGCGTTGCTGCCACAACCCGCGCAGCGTTTCGGGCGCCAGTATCCAGCAATGGGCTTTCGGCTCGAAGCGCACATCCCAATGCCGTATTTGCAAATTCCAGCTCACGTCGATGTCCTCGGTCAACATGTCCG